>NZ_JAPDPH010000032.1 GCF_026013475.1 Micromonospora yasonensis
CCCCGCCCTGACATCGGGCTGTCCTACGACAGGGTCGCCGTCACCGTCTCCATTCTCGATGAGCGCCTCGCCGATGAGTCCCCCGCTGGCGACTGGTCACTTGCCCGGCTTGTAGCGCCGCTCGATATGGCCCTCGAGATCTTCGGGATAGAAATAGACGGGCCGGAGGTTGCCGCTCGCGTAGCGTTCGGCCTGGTCTTTGAAGTGCGGCGAGTCGGGATGCCCGCTCTCGCCCCCCTCCCTTACCGCCCAGGCGCGCAGCCTCGGCCCAAACTCCACGATTGCCACAAAGGTGTTGCCGCTGGTGCCGTAGAAGCGCTTCGTTCCCGGCCGGCGCGCCGCTCCGAACGAGGCGAGGGAACCCCATGTCGCAGAGGTGAATGGCACCGGAGTGCTCGGCTTCGCGTCGTCGAACGTCTGAGAGATCGCGCCGTCGTTGCGCTGGAATCGGTTGATCTCGCCCCAGGGCACCTGCCAGCTGCCGAAATCTTCCGTCAGCCGGTCCACCGCCGCCTCGAGCGACGCGAGCCGCTGCACGTCGGTGGCGCGCGGCCCCGCACCCCAGAACACGGCCAGCGAAGTCGCAGTCGAATCTGCGCCCCAGCGATAGTCCCAGTCGCGCAGCAGGCCGATCGGGCCGGCGAGTTTCACCTTCTGCTGGTCACCCTCAGGCAGCCGGTCCCACGCCGCGACCAACTCCGGCACGAGCCGGGCGAAGGCGGGAAGGTAGGAATCGAAGGCGGCATCGCGCAACGTCTGCGGAGTGAAGTCGTTCCGCGCGGTCAACAGCTGGACGGCATGCGGCCCGCGCTCGTTCTCGCCGGCCCGGTCGAAATAGCGCGGATAGTCGGCGGCGTTGGGGCTGTCCGGGCCAGCGCAAGTCCAGGGCCAGTTGTTCGAGTTGTACGCCCAGCCACTCTGCGGATTCACTGCCTGCGGCATGCTCTCGAGGCTGTGCAGCCCTTGCCAGTCGGTCGCCGGATCGCTGCCGTCGACGGGTTGGCGATAGTCGAAGCGATTGTCACGGATCGGCATGAACTGGGGCATCAGGAAGGCGATCTCGCCCTTCGAGTCGGCGAACAGCGTGTTGTTCGAGCTGTTGGCCTTGAAGCCCGCCACCTCGATGTAATCCGCATAGTCCCGCGTCTTGGTACGCAGGAAGCTCTGTTGCAGCGCCTCGACGGGGGTGTTCATCAGCGCGAACGCGATCCACTTGCCGTCTGCCGCGCGCACGACTGGGCCGTGGTGCGTGGCGAAGGTGGTGAAGCTGCGCTGCGCCTGCCCGCCGTCGGCGGTGCGATAGGACAACGTAATCGTCTTCGTCGTCACCGGCCGCAGCGCGGCGCCGTAGCGGTAGGAGCGGCTGCCGTCCGCCCCGGCTACGATCGTTTCGGCAAACTCATCGACGTTGTCGACGCCACTCGATGTGTGCATCCAGCCGGTGTTCGCGTTGAAGCCCTGGTAGATGAAGAACTGCCCCCAGGTGGCGGCGCCGTAGGCATTGAGGCCTTCGCTGCTCGTCATATGCAGCTCGGAGCGGAAGAAGAAGCTGGTATGCGGGTTGATCAGCAGCAGCGCGTGGCCGTCCCGGGTGTGGCTTGGCGCGATCGCGATGCCGTTCGAGCCGGTGGGCTCGCGGAACAGCGGCTCGGGCTCCTCATCGGCCATCGCCACCCCGCTGTTGTCGTAGAAGGCCCTGAGCTGGGTGAGCGACACCCGCTCGATGTCGCCGCCGATGCTGCCTTCGGAGAAGCTCAGCGCCATCCACGGCTCGAACCGATCGATCACTTGTGGATGGACGTCGGGGTGGGTCGCGAGGTAGTAGTTCAGGCCGTCCGCCCAGGCCTGCATCAGCGTGCGCAGCCAGGCCGGGCTCCTTGCATAGTCCTGCTTCAGCGCATCGGGATCGATGTATAGCCGCTGGCGTAGGTCCTGCCAAATCGCGCTTTCGCCCTCGGCCTCGGCGAGGCGGCCGAGGCTCACCAGATAGTTGCGTTCGATCCGGTTGAAGTCGTCCTCAGCCTGGGCGTAAATCATCCCGAACACCGCATCGGCATCGGTCTTGCCCACCACGTGCGCGACGCCCCAGTCATCACGGGTGATCGTCACGTGCGCCGCGTGCCATTGCCAGCGGGCGGTGTCAGGCGCGTTCTTCGCCGCAGCGGCGGACGCGCCGCCGGATGGCAGCCCCGCCGCGACGGCCGCGACTCCAGCGGCCAGTCCGGCTGCTCCGCCCAGGACGCGGCGGCGGCTCACCCCTTCGTTCTGCGCGTGGTTCATGAGTTGGTCCACCTTTCTCGGGGATTCAACGGATCGTGCGGGGGCTTACGCGCTCTGCGGAGTGAGCGGGTCGCAGGGCCCGCACCGTTCGCTGGCGCTTGCGACGCGCATCGTCGTCTCCCGAACCGCTTGGTGATCAACCTGGTCTTAACTGCCTACCACTCGCTCTGCCGGGCTGCAATAGAGATCAACGGATATTTAGCGTGCGAGAGCGCGATTGCGGCCGAGAAAGGCCTGCCATAGCGGCTCCCTCCGGTTCCGGACGCAGTAGATCTGCGGCAGCGTCCGCCGACGGGCGTACACCACCGCGAAAGAGATCTTGTCCAGAACCGTAAACCGCCATTCACCGGGATGACTATCTACAATAGTCGTGGTTTTCCGTCCGTGGCTCGAACCACTGTCGCAACGAACCGGCGCTCCGGTCCTCCGCAAACGATTCGTGTCGGGGCGCACCATTGGCAGATCAGTGGTGGGCCGGCGCTTGCCGGCCCACCACTGATTCCTATTGTGGTGACGGTGCGCTACAGGGCGGTGCAGTCACCGCCCTTGGCACCGTTCACCGTGTTCGGCGCGCCGAAGTCCGTGACCGCCGCGCTGTTGCCAGCGCAGCTCAGCGGTCCGTTGACCCGGCTACCGACCAGGACGGGCCCGTAGGCGCCGGCCAGTCGGCTGAACCGGTCGTTGGCGGTCACCTGAACGTTGTCCGACAGGACCAGCGAGCCGTTGAAGGTGCTGCCGGCAATCGTCACGTCCCGGGAGGTTCCGGTGATCCGGGCGAGGCCGTTCACCGTGCTGCCGAACAACTGCACCGCCTGGGCTCCGGTCGCCGCCAACTCGCCGTCGATCGAGCTGTCACTGACCACCAGCGAAGCGCCGGGGCGCACCGATACCCCACCGGTCACCTGGGCGCCCTTGAGACAGGTCACCCCCTCGCTGACCACGACCCGCGGCTGCTGCCCGGTCAGCGTCCTCGTGCAGTCGGGCGAGGCGCCCGGCAGCACGGTGGCGCGGTAGGCGCTCGGCTCGCCGACGTTGCCGGCCGCGTCGATGGCGCGGTGCTCGACCAGGTGCGTGCCGAAGCCCGGCACGAACCCGCCGCCCGGGTGGTCGTCGGGCAGGGTCTGCTCGAACGCCGCCTTCGACAGGCCGCCGGTGCCGAGGTTGCCGTACGTCAGCGCCTTGATGTCCGTGCCCGAGTGGCGGAACTGGAACGGCGACTCGGGCATCGGCTGTTCGGGGAAGCCGAAGTAGTTGAACCAGCCGTCCTTGTCCAGCCGGAGCTGGCCGACGACGTAGCGGTCCTCGGCATAGCCGGTGCGGTCGTCCTGCGGGTCCAGCCACATGTCCCAACCGTTGAAGTACACCGGGTGCTCCATGCCGTCGGCGAGCCGGGTCAGCGGCTCCGACAGGGTGCGCGGCGCCGTCGGCAGCGCGTTGTCGACGGTCCAGTCGATCCGGTCGGAGACGCCACCCGGGTCGGCCGGGTCGGTCACCGTCGCGGCCAGCTTGTAGGTGCCCGTCGCCAGGTTCAGCGCGCCGAGGTCGAGGTTACGGCTGTTGTGCGGGTTCGGCAGTGTCCTGCCGTCGAGCGACCAGGTCACGTCGAGGATCCGGTCGTTCGGGTGGTTGGTCCGTACGTAGACCACCTCGTCGCCGGCGACCGGCTGGTTATTCGGCGTGGAGCCGGTGATGGTCGCGGCTGGCGACGACGGTGCCACCTTGGTGTCACCCACCGTCCACTGCCGGGTCTGCACGAACCGGGCTCCGTTGTAGCCCGAGTTGGTGGCCGTGTTGCCGGTCGACGGGTTGCGGACCCAGTCGATGCCGTCCGGCCCCACCGGGTCACGCACCTCGACATGAACCACGGTCCCGGCGGGCAGGTCCAACGCGCCGAGGTCGAGGTCGCGGCTGTTGTGCGTGTCGAGCACGGTGCCGTTCGGGCCACCGATCCGCCAGGTCACCTGCAGCTCGTGGTAACGCGGCTGCCCGGTCTCGACCCACAGCACGCTGTCGGACGCCACCGTGTCCAGCGGGGTGTGCCGGACGTTCATCTGCCCGGAGTTACGCATCCCGGTCACCCGGGCGACCATGTGCTCAAGGCCGATCTGGTCGAAGTCGAACCCGATCCAACGCATCATCGAGTGCTGGCTGGGCCGGCGCTGGCCGCACGGATACGTGCCGCCGCCCTCGTGCACCCCGATCGTGCCGCCGGACAGGCTCTCCTCGCCGATCCAGCGCCACCACTTCTGCTGGTCCTCGACCATCTTCTGCGGATCGCTGTAGGTGGTGTGGTGGAAGCTGCTGGGCTCACCGCCGGTGTAACAGGGCCGCACCACGTCACGCGAGGAGTACGGGTACTCGTCCGCCAGCGTGCCGAGGGAGTGGCCGATCTCGTGCAACGAGATCAGCGGGCCCTGCGGGGAGCCGCCGGAGGTCGTCGCGTTGCTGCCGCCGATCCCGCCGTACGTGAACGTGTTGAAGATCGCCAACGTCTGCACGTTCTGCGCGGTGCGGGGGATGCCCAGCACCGGCGCCACGTACGTGTCGATGATCCGGTTTTGCGCCTGCGTGCCGGTCTCGCAGGGGTTGACCCCGGCCGGGTAGTAGGCGGCGTAGTCCGCACAGTTCATCGGCGCCCCGCCGTAGACGGTGCCGCGCGACAATGGGTCGCTGCAGCCGTTCTGGAAGATCATTCGCAGCGCGGTGTTCTTGGCGTTGATCGGACCCTCACGCTGGCCGGTGTCCCGGATCGTGCCGTCCGGGTGGCGTACCCGGCCGTCCGGGTCACACCTGACGCCGTAGTCGATCGAGGCGATCTCCACCGCGTACACGTTGATGTAGTCGCGGTAGGTACGGAACGGTTCCGTAGCCCACATGACGGCCAGGTTGCGGTCCACGTCCTTGAGGAAGAGCTCCTGCTGGTCCCACTGGTAGCCGTCACCGAGAATGATCAGATTCAGCCGCTCGGCCGCCGGGCCGGTGACCTGAATCGGATGCACCTTCGGGCTGGGCAACGGCATCGGCGGGCCGGCCGCCGGAGCGCCGCTCGCCGGACCGGTGCCGCTGAGCAAGCCGGCCACCAAGGCGAGCGCCGCGACGGTCGCGACCTTGAGTCTCACTGGCTGTCCACCTCACCTTCATCCATCGGCATTCCCTCCCATCACGGAAGCCAGTTCCGGCACCAGGCGGAAACCACCGGACACCTGGCGGAACCCCCGTGGGCGGCGGCCGCCCACCGTCGCGACGAACGGCGCCCACGGAAGCTCCCCTGCCACTTCGTCACCTGCCGACTCGCGATCTGGCAGCCGCCGACACAATGGACCCACGCTGTGCCGACGTGAGCACTCCAGCCGCCACCAGTTGGTCCGCCACCGTGTCGACGTGCGTCACGAACTCGCCGTGGTTCGACCAGTGCTCCCCGTCGAGGATGTGGTCGTTGATCGTGCAGTTGCCGGCCAGCGGCTGGTTGGGCACGCCGCTGTCGACGCCGCCGACCACCACCGTCGACCGGGTGTCGGTGGACGCGCAGATCGGCATGGCCAGGGGCCCGCCGACCACGGGCAGCCGCAGAGCCGCCGCGGCGAGGTCGACCTTGAGCACGGTGCCCGGAGCGGGGTGCAGGGTGAACTCGTGGTCGGTGGAGAAGACCATCAGGCCGATCCGGTAGCCGGCCGGGATGACCTGGTCGTCCGGCTGTAGCGGCACGGTCACGTCGACGAACTCTCCGGGCACCAGCGGCTCGCTGCGGGTGAGCGAGTGGCGGTTCCGCGGATCCGCCCAGCCACGGGTGATGATGCTCGTCGTGGTGCCCCGCGTGCTCGACTCGCAGCCCGATCCGCCGGTCCACGGCAGCCGCACCAGCGCCACCGACAGGTTGGCCGCAGGCTTGCTCGCGCTCATCCGGAGCGTCACCTCCGCCGTACCGGAGATGTGTACGGGCGCGGTAAGCTCCGGCGTCACGTAGAGCAGCCGATGCTCGGACACGGTGGTGGCCAGGGTGCCGGCGCTGCACGCGGTGTTGCCGGCATCGACCAGTGACTCGACGCCATTGCCGGGCCGCGCCAGCGAGGTCAGTTCACCGGTGGTGTTACCGCCGGGCTTCAGCACCATGGTGACCGGCGACGCGGCCGGGTTGGGGTAGTCGGCGTACGGGGTGAGCTGGCTGGCCCCGCTCTCGTTACGCACCACCCAGGCCCGCGCGTCGTTCTCGACACCGTTCTGCACCCCGTACAGATAGCGGGTGAACCACCGGTTGCGCATGTCCAGTGGCGGGGCGCCCCCGTGCCCGCCCTGGTGGTAGTACGCCTGCACCGGCGTGCCCTGCGCCTTCAGCGCCTCGAGGATCCGCACGCTGTGCTCCGGCACCACGTTCCAGTCGTTGAACCCGTGCGCCATCAGGGTGGCGGCCTTGACGTTACCGACCGCGTGCAGATAGTCCCGACCGGCCCAGAAATCGTTGTAGTCGCCGTTCGCCCGATCCTGGTAGCGGTTCATCTCACCGACCCGGATCGTGTCGATGCAGTACGTCCGGCGACCCGGATAGCCGCTGTTGATGTAGTCGAACAGGTAATCTATGTCCTCACCGACCCAGCCGCCGGGATTCCGCACCAGGCCGTTGGAGCGGTAGTAGTGGTAGTACGAGGTGTTGGGCGCGATCGGGATGATCGCCTCAAGGCCGTCGACCCCGGTGGTCGCGGCGGCGAGCGGCAGGGTGCCGTTGTACGACGTACCGGTCATGCCGACCTTGCCGGTCGCCCAACTGGTCGCCGGGACCTCCTGATCCCCGTTGACGCTGGTGTAGCCCTTCGCGCGACCATTCAGCCAGTCGATCACCGCCTTCGGCGCCAGCGACTCGTTGGGCCCGCCGACCGTCGGACAGCCCTGCGACAGTCCGGTGCCTGGGGAGTCGGAGTGCACCACGGCGAATCCGCGCGGCACCCAGGTGCTGACCTCGCTCGTGGACACCGAGGTACGGCCCGGCTGGTGGACGATCGGTGGTGGCGAGACCCGAGCCGGCGGCTGCTCACCGAGTTCGTGTCGCACGTTCCAGAAGTACTGCGCCTGGCTGGAAGCCGTGCCCGCGTAGTAGGGGCTGGTCTCGTAGATGACCGGCACCTTCAACCCCTGGGCGGTCTGCCCGGGGCGGGTGACGTCCACGTGCATGCGGTCGACGTTGCCATCGCCGTCGGAGTCGAACTCGGTTTCCACCCACAACTGCTGCCGGATCCAGCCGCTGGAGTTCGCGAACTCCGGGACGATCTGGGCCTGGCCGTCCACAAAGATCGGCCCCACCTCGTCCGGGCTGGCCACCGCCGGGCTGGCGAACCCTAGAGTAAGAGCCAGCGCCGCCGCGCAGGACGCAGCCGTGAGGCCGGCAGTCCGCTGGCGCACCTTTCGTCGCACCATCGCAAGTCCCTTTCCGTTTTCGGCCGGCGGCCCCAAATGGCAGCACACCGCCGGCCACGGTCGGCGATGCAACCGGCTCGTGCCGTTCCCTTGCCGGGACCTCCGCTCCGGCATCGCCGGAACCGAAGGCCGTCTGCCGGCAGGCGGTCATCTCAGCCGGCCTCATTCACCGATGTCTCTGTCGGCCACCTGACCGTAGCGGCCGACTCGGAGGGTGAGCACCAGACACCTGACGGAACTTCGATGGTGTTCCGGCCACCCAACGTCGCAACGCACCGTCGAGCCGGCCGGCACCTGCCCGGTGCCAGCCAGTCCCGGCGTGATGCCCGCCGCCCACCTGTGGCGTTGCGAGGATCAGTT
The DNA here is from genome assembly GCF_026013475.1 of Micromonospora yasonensis. Taxonomy (GTDB): domain Bacteria; phylum Actinomycetota; class Actinomycetes; order Mycobacteriales; family Micromonosporaceae; genus Micromonospora; species Micromonospora yasonensis. The sequence goes on from NZ_JAPDPH010000032.1 coordinate 8,047, forward strand.
GGCCCGCGCAGGCCCCCCACCAGATGGTGGGGAGTCGCTCGCCTTAGCGGCGATGATCCACAACGGCGCCTCGGAAACCCGGTGAACGTTAGTGGACACCGCACTGTTCACGGACGTATCTCCCGCACATACTGCTGATAGAGCCGCCGCACGGGTTCCGGTGACACAGGGAGGCACCCATACCGGCAGGCGCAGTGCTGGCCATCGCCGCCGGAGCGGATGCACCGTTCATCGTCCCCGGCGGATGAGATCGGAACACCGCGGACCGGTCACCGTCGACTGATCGTCGGGTCCCGTCAGGCGCACCGGGATCGGTGCGGGCTACGCGGAGGTGATCATGTATTCAGCGGCGAAGGTCCGCATCGTTCTGGTGGCCGGGGCTCTCGGCCTTGCCATGGTCGCCTGTCAGTCCTCGCACGCCCCCACGCCCGGGCCGTCCGCCCCTGATGCGGCACGCTCAATCTGGTCTGCGCCCGCTGGGTCGGGTAGCGGACGGGTGGCATCGCCGTCCACATGGACCGCGCCGCCGCCCACGGAGGCCCCGGGCACGTCACCCGCTCCGGTACCGTCCGTGCCGGCGCCGACCAGGTCGGCCGGCCTGACCAGGCGGCAACTGGCCGGGCAGCGGATCATCTACTCCTACCCCGGGTTGACACCGCCGGCGAGCCTGTTGCGGATCATCCGCGCCGGTGAGGCCGCCGGGGTGATCTTCTTCGGGGAAAACATCGCCGGCACCGCCCAGATCAGCTCGGTGATCGCCCAGTTGCGGCGAGCCCAGGCGCAAAGCCCGGTCCACGTGCCGCTGCTGCTGATGGTCGACCAGGAGGGTGGCCTGATCCGGCGGCTGCCGGGGGCGCCCGCGCTGTCGGAGAAGCGGATCGGCCAGTCCGCCGATCCGGTGGCCGCGGCGGCCGCGGCGGGCACCGGCGCCGGCCGCACCCTCGCCGCAGTGGGCATGAACGTCAACCTCGCCCCGGTTCTCGACGTCTACTCCACTGCGGGCAACTTCATCGACCAGTACCAGCGCTCCTACAGCGCGAACCCCGACACCGTCGCGTCTTTGGGGCGCGCGTTCATCACCGCCCAGCAGCGCACCGGCGTGGCCGCCACCGCCAAGCACTTCCCCGGACTGGGATCGGCGGCAACGGCCCAGAACACAGACACCCGGCCGGTCGCCCTGTCCCAGTCGCTGGCCACGTTGCGCGGCACCGACGAGTTCCCGTACTCAGTCGCCGTCGCCATCGGCGTCGACCTCGTCATGGTGTCCTGGGCCATCTACCCGGCGCTGGACCCGGACCGCCCAGCCGGCCTGTCGCCGACAGTGGTCAAGCAGGAACTGCGCGGCCGCATCGGGTTCACCGGGGTGACCGTCACCGACGCCCTGGAAGCCGGTGCGCTGGCTCACTACGGCAGCACCGGCCAGCGCGCGGTCGCCGCCGCAACCGCCGGAATGGACCTCATCCTGTGCTCCGCCCGTGACGTCAGCCAAGGCGAAGCCGCCACCGCCGCCCTGGTCAACGCCCAGACCTGGGGCCAGCTCGATGCCGCCGGCTTCATCGCCGCGGCGGATCGGATCGCCGATCTGCGGGCCCGTCTCCACTGACCGTCTAGTGAGGCAGCCGTCCGACGCGGCTCCACCCGCCCGAACCGGCCCGCGAACGATCCGAGCACCCCAAGTCAGACGTCGCAGGGCCAGCCCAAGGCGGCGGACCGACCATCATCACCCAGGACGTCGCCGACGCCCTCGGCACCGACCTCGGGCAGGCGGTCGCCAATGCCGCCACCCAAAACCTGCTCAAGCAGGCGCCGTAGGCCATCGACGCCATCGGCGAGGCCTTCCGGTTCACCGCCGGCGAACGGTGGCTGATGCTCGCGGCACGGGTCGGCGCCGGGCTGCTGTAGGCATCGGCGAGCCCGACGACATCGCCGAGGCGGTGCTGTTCCTGGCATCCGACGCTTCGTCCTGGATCACCGGCGTCACCCTCGACGTGACCGGCGGGCGGGTGATCGCATGACCACCACTAACGCAACCCAGCGCCGCCGCCACCAAAGCGGGCCACCGCTCGGCGTCCTCGCCGTCGTGTTCACGGCCCTGTTCATCGCCAGCCTCGTCCTCGGCACCCTGCTCGCCAGCGGCAAGCCCTACCCGTCGCCGTTCGGCCCCGCAGCCGACATCCTGGCGTACTTCCGCGATCATCAGCGCGCGGTGCAGGTCAGCGCGGCGCTGCAGTTCGCCGCCGCCATCCCGCTGGCCATCTACACCGCGACCGCGTCCGCGCGCCTGCACCAACTCGGCGTCCGGGCACCCGGCGCGACCATCGCGCTCATCGGCGGGACTCTCTCCGCCGGCTTCCTCGCCCTCTGCGGCCTGCTCGGCTGGGTCACCTCCCAACCCGAGGTGCTCGACGAACCGGCCCTCGTGCGCGCTCTGCAATACCTCACCTTCGCCACCGGCGGCGTCGGGCACGTGGTGCCGCTGGGTCTGCTGATCGCCGGCGTGGCCGTGCCCGGCCTGCTCGCCCGGCTACTGCCACGCTGGCTTGCCTGGTCAGGCCTGATCATCGCCGCCGTCGCCGAAATCGCCACCCTGAGCCTGCTCATCGACAACGCAGCCATCCTCCTACCGATCGCCCGCTTCACCGGCCTCGCCTGGCTGATAACCGCAGGCTTCCGACTACCCCGGCAACGACCATCCAGAGCCGAGAACGTCAGAAACTGAAACGTGCCGGATTTTGGAAAGGCCCGGCGGCGGCCAGCCTGGCCGCCGCCGGGCCCGTCCTCGCCTTGGCCTTCGGCAATGCCCGCAGGGCAGCATCCTGGCCGCGGCAGATGGTTCCGACGGGCGGATGGGTGCGAGGGCCAAGTCAGCCCTGGCGAGAGTGGTCTCCTGGCGGGAACGGGACCGTCGACATCGAACCTCACCGGTTCCCACATTGCGCGATGTCAATTCGTGATCAACAATCGGACGTCAATGAAGATCCGCTCGTGTGCGGCCGCCGCCTCCGGATCAGTCAGATCCGTGCCCTGAATGAACCACCCGTGCAGCAAGCCAGGTTCGCAGCGATACCCCACGCGTACGGCGGCATCAGCCAGACGGCGGGCGTAGCTGGCACCCTCGTCGCATAGCCAGTCGTGTTCGGCGGCCACCACGAGAGCGGCCGGCAGGCCGGCCAGGTCGGGGTGATGCAAAGGGCTCGCCGCGCGACGATCAATCGGATCAGGCACCCACTGGGCAACGAACCAACTCAGCATTTCGGCGTCCAGCCCATAGCCGATGCCCTTCTCGGACACGCTGGGCCGGGACAGCAGGAGATCGGTGTTGGGGCAGATCAGGATCTGCACCGCGGGCAGCGGATCCCCTTGATCCCGCAGCCGCATACAGGCCATGGCGGCGAGGTAACCACCCGGGCTGTCCCCCGCTACCGCCGTGGGCCTGGCCCAGCGCACCACGTCGACGAACCAGCCAGCCCGGTTCGCCCGGTCACAGCGTTCAGCGTCCGCCCGCAGCGCGCCGGCGGAGCGCCAACACCAGGCCGAAGATCGCGGCGAGGACCACCAGGGCGGCTCCCACCGGCGGAACCCACTGCCGGGCGCCCTTGCCGGTCTTCGGGGCAGACTGCCGTACTGTCCCGTCGGGCTGGGTGCTGTTCTGCGTCCCGGCCGGGTCACCGCTCACCGCCACGGCCGGAGAATCGGCAGCGTTCGTTGTCGGCTTCTTGACCGCCACGTCAACGGTGGATTTCGCCGTGGTGGGCTCGGTAGCCGAAACAGTGACCTTCCACTGTCCGGGGGTCAGTCGAAGATCGGCGTGGTAGAAGCCGATGCCTTCGGCGGCGGACATGATTCGGGTGGGGCCGAGCTTCTGCCCGCCGGGCCCGACCGCTACTGCGGTCATCGCGACGCTCTGCGCCACCGGGTGGTTGTCCTTCCTCCAGGTGACCACGACATCGATTCCACCCGCACCGTCACCAGCGACCTCCAGCCGGATGCCTCCGCCGTGGGCGAACGCCCCGACGGGGGGCAGCAGGATGAGTGCGAGGGCAGCCGCGCAAGCCAGTAGTAGTGCACGTCCCGACCTGGCCGCGGCGGTTCGGTTCCGGGATGCTGTCATCGCTGATGGCTCCCTTCAGGCTCTGGGTCAGCGCTGAACGCCCCGGTGCCAGATCCAGTTGGCAGGAAGACGTGCGCGTGCCCGTAACCGGCATCGATGTTGAGCACGTCAAGTTGGGTGGCCCCCACGGCCCACGCCCGGATCGCGAGGTTGCGCTGCTCTCGCGCGAGGTCGAGCAGCCGGGCCCGGAGGGCACCCTCGGTGCGCAGGGCCGAGTTGTACGCTTCGACGGCCGCCACCAGCTGGTCGAGGGCCATCGCGAAGCTCTCCCGGGCGATGTTGGTCGCGGTCGCGCCCGACGGCGGGTCGTCGTACTCCCGGGCGACCTGCTGCGCCACCTCCCGCCAGCCTGCTGCCGTGCTGGCCGGGGCAAGCGCAGGAGCCTCGTCGGGATTGATCGGGAGAGCGGTGGCCAAACCCTCCAGCACAGGGTTGAGCCGCTGCGCCGACGAGCGGGCCGCCGCGGTCAGTTCGATGATCTGGACGGCGTCTCGCGCCGCGTCAGCGGCGCGCAACTCGTTGACCTTGCGCTGCGACGGGTCTGGGCGGGCGACGAGCACAGCGACGGCGGCTGCCACCAGGGCGCCGAGGGCGAACGCCACCAGGATTCCGACGGTTCGGCTCGTCGTGGATCGAGTGCCGGCTGGGGCCGGGTGGCGGGTCTGTGCGTTCGCCACCCGGCTACGGCCCGTCGCCCCTCCCGGCTTGCGGGAGGGGACAGCGGAGTTCTTTCGTTGCGACATCAGCTACTCAGTCGATCGATCAGGGCCTCGGCGTCGCGCACCAGGATCTTTCGGGTGGGGTCGTCGGCCACCTGCTTCGTCGCGAACGACCTGAACTGCTGGAGTACGGCCTTCGCCTCTGCGGTGTCGCCGGCGTCCTCCTCGGCCTTCGCCTCGTTGAGCTGGGACAGCAGCGCCGCGGCCGTCCCCTTGGAGATGGTGCCCGAGCCGTTGAACCGGTGGATGAGCTGCTTCAGGTCGTCGTACGAGGTGGTGACCTGGAAACGGGTCGTCTCGGTCGTACGGTTCCCGGCGGAGTCGGTGGCCGTAACGATGAGCGTGTGCTCACCGAGCGGTAGCGCCCACAGTGACAGCGTTCCGGCCTCGATCGCCGTGCCGTCGAGGGTTGCCGAGATGGCGGCGACCCCCGAACCCGCGTCGATGGCGGTCCAGCCGATGGTCGGCTGGCCGCTGTCACCGTACGACTGGCCGTTGGCGATTCCGCTGACGCTCACCGACGGCGCAGCGCTGTCGATCTTGAACGTCTTCGTCGCCGCCACCTCGATGTTGCCCGCCGTGTCCGTCGAGCGGTACGCCAGCTCGTGCGTCCCGTCGCCGGTGATGATGACCGGGCCGGTGTAGGCCGTCCACGCGCCGCTGTCGAGCCGGTACTCCGTCGTCGCGGCACCCGACGTGGTGTCGGTGGCCGTCAACGTCACCGCGATGTCGCCGCGGTGCCAACCGGCGGCGTCGGCTGCCTCGTGGGTGGCCGTCGTCGCCGGCGCGGTCGCGTCCCGCTTGATCGTGATGGTGCCGACCGGCGACGTGTTGCCGGCCTTGTCGGTCGCGCGGTACTGGACGGTGTGCTCACCATCGGTTTCGATGGCCACCGCATCGGTCGCTACGGCCCAGTCTGCGTTGTCCAGCTTGTACTCGACCTTGTCGACGCCGGAGCCGCCCTTCTGGTCGACCGCCATGATCTTGATCTTCGGTGAGGAGACGTACCATCCGCTGTTCCCGTCCGGCACGGCGGGCTCCAGGGTGGCCGTCACGGTCGGCGGCGTCCGATCGGTGAGGTGGAAGTAGTCGAACTTCGCCGTCTTGGATGCCTGCTGGTCGGCGCCGAAGGCGAACAGGCCCGCCTTGGCGGAGGCGAGGGCGCCGTTCGGGACACCCGTACCGAGCTCGGTCCAGGTCGTGCCGTTGCTCGAGTAGTAGCCGCGGAAGGTGTTGCCCGCCTTGGTGACCCGCAGCCACCACACGCCGGCGCTGAGGTTGTTGGCGGCCGGTTGCGGTTGCTGCACCATGCCGCCGACCTCACTGCGCAGCTCGATTCGGCGGGCGACGGCCGCGCCGGGCTGGTTGTCGGTGATGTAGTCGAACTTCACGTAGTTGTCGTCGTCCCGGTAGAAGATCAGTCCGGCCTGCTGGTACCGCTCGTTGAGGTCGCTGCCATCGACCTTGGTCTCGATGGTCCAGTCACCGTCTGGGGCGGTCTGCAGGATGAAGTTCTTCGGGCTGGTGTTGGAGGTCCCGTAGATGTCGCCCTTCTCGGTGTCGATCTCGAGGTTGCCGCCCGAGACGCGGTACGTGGACGGGTTCGGCCGGACGACGGCGTCCCACCGGCACGCGTCGAGTTGGCTGCCGCCGAACTCGTCGTTCGGGCTCGGGCGGGTGACCGTGTCATCCGGGGTGAGGTGGAACCAGTCGAACGCCGCGTCGAGCACCGGACGCGAGCCCGTCCCGGACAGCGAGATGAGGCCGATGTGCGGGCTGTTCATGCCCGCCAGCGACTTCGTCTGCGCCATCGCGGTGAAGGTCACGCCGTCCGCGGAGTAGGCAGCGTTGAGGTTGCTGCCGTCACTGGTGAAGCGGACGTAGACGGTGTCGGGGTAGCTGGCGCCGAGGTTGGCGGTGTTGCTCGCCGCGACCTCGTTCGGCTGGCCGTTCTCCTCCCGGATGAACTGGAAGATGCGCGCGTTGGCATCGTCCGTGCTGGTGTTGCGGCCCTCGAGCACCATCTTGGCGTAGTTGTCGTCGTCACCGTAGATCACCAATCCGGCTTGCTGGTACGCCCGCCTGGCCGGCAGGTTCAGCTTCGCGGTCGCGGTGAACGGACCTGACGGGAGCGGCTGCAGCACGATGTTCGGGGTCGTGTTGACGGTGGCGCCGTAGATGTCGGTGTTGCTGGTCGGGATAATCAGCTTGCCGTCGCTGACCCGCAGGTCCTGGTTCTCCCGAACCACCTTTGTCCACCGGCTCCGGTCCAGTTCCGAACCCAGGAAGTCGTCGGAACGGCCGGCGAGGCACAGGCTCAGGGCCGGGTCCACCTTGATGCTCACGGACTTCATCGTTGCCGCGCCGCGCGCGTCCGTCACCGTCACTGTCGCTTTGTAGGTGCCAGGCGCGGTGTAGGTGTAGGTGGCGTTCTGCGTGGTGGGCTTCGGCGCACCCGCCACTCCGAAGTCCCATGCGTAGGTGAGCGGCACGTCCCCATCGGGGTCGGTCGCCGTGGTCGTGAAGCTGACGCTCAGCGGAGCCGTCCCGGACGTGGGCATCGCCGTCACGTCGACCATCGGCCGCTGGTTGTCCGTCACGCCGCGGCCGACGTAGTCGACCCAGTTCACGTTGAGCAGCCCACCGCCGTCCGAACTTCCGGCCGGGCGGCGGATCACGAAGTAGATCGTGCCGGTCTCGGCCGGAACGGCGGACAGCGGCAGCGCGTAGTCCTGATAGGTCTGCCAACCGCCCGTGTTCGGCACTGCCACCGACCCGAGCAGCGGACCGTCGTCGGCGCCCCAACGCGCCTCGACCGTGCCGCCCTGAGCGCTGGCCGCAGCCGCCCGCACATTGAGCGAGGTCACGTTGGTGAGGTTCACCGGATCGAAGGCGAGCCAGTCACCGTCCTCGATGAAGCCGACGTTCTGGTACCCACCCTGGGTGTCACCGGTGTCCTCCACCTGGACACCGGGCGTGCCCCCGCCCTTGCCGTCCGCGGCACGGCCGGTCGCGGTGAAGTACTCCGCCTGCTGGCGCTTGGGGGCGAGAACGATGGTGTCGCGCCCGGTCAGGGCACTGATACCCGGACCGCCCATGTCGGTGTAGGTGGCTTCGATCACCCAGAACAGGTTCGCGTCGGCGCCATGACCACCGTCGACCAGGGTCTGGATCGTGCCCGCGCAGCCGTTCTGCTGGTCAAGTGGGTGCGCGTGCGCGTCGTGGCCCAGCGAGGACTGCACCGTCACCCGCGCACAGTCGATCGCACCGTCCTCCGGATCGGTGACGGTGACGGAGTACTTCACCTGGTCGCCGAACTCGAAGAACCCGCCGTTCGGGGGCAGGTTGATCTTCACCGTCGGCGCGGTGTTACCCACGGTGAGCTGCACGTTGGCGACCCCGGTCTTGCCGTTCGGGTTGGTCACCGTGAGCTTGGCGGTGTAGTCACCGTTGGCGGTGTACGTGTGCTCGGGGTTCGCCTCGGTGGACTGGCCGCCGTCACCGAACTCCCAGGCGTAGGTCAGCGCACCCCCGTCCGGGTCGCGCGTACCGTCGCTGGAGAACTGCACGGTCAGCGGTGCATGCCCCGAGATCGGTGTGGCCGAGGCACGGGCGATCGGTGACCGGGTTCCCTTGAGGTAGTCGATCCGGTAGATGCCCGAGTCGGCATTGTCGCCGCCGAAGCCCGAACCCCACTCGACCAGGTACATGGCCCCATCCGGACCGAAGGTCAAGTCCATCGGCCGTTTGAAGCCCATGCCGACCAGCAACTGGTTGATGTCGACCAGCTTGCCGTCGCTGTCCAGTTGCATGGTGAACATCTTGTTCGAGTTCCACTCGCCGAACAGCGCCTTCCCGTCGAAGTACGCGGGCCACTTGCGCTCGGAGGACAGGTCGGGGTTGTAGTGGTAGACCGGGCCGGCCATGGGTGCCCCACCCCCGCCGATCTCAGGGAACGCCGGGTCTCCGGCGTAGTGGTAGTACACGTCCGCGGCGATCGCCGCGGGCAGGTTGGTCAGGCCCGTGTTGTTCGGTGAGCTGTTGACCGGCGCGGCGCAGTCGAAGGCCGGCCCGGACACGCCGGTCGCGAAGTCGTAGTCCTTGTACGGCTTGTTGTTGCCGATGCAGTACGGCCAGCCGTAGTTGCCGGCCTGCTTGAGGACGTTCCACTCGACCGTGTTCTCGGGACCGCGGTTCGGGTTCGCCGATCCCGCGTCCGGCCCGTAGTCCGCGACGAGCACCCGTCCCGTGGCCCGGTCGACGTCGATCCGGAACGGGTTGCGGAAGCCCATGGCGTAGATCTCGGGCTTCGTCTTGTCGGTGCCCGCCGCGAAGAGGTTCCCCGCCGGGATGGTGTACGTCCCGTCGGTCTCCGGGTGGATGCGCAGAATCTTGCCGCGCAGGTCGTTGGTGTTGCCCGACGTCCGCTGCGCGTCCCAGGACGACCGGCCGGTACGCTCGTCGATCGGTGCGTATCCGTCCGAGGCGAACGGGTTCGTGTTGTCGCCGGTGGAGATGACGAGGTTACCGGCGCCGTCGAAGACCAGGTCCCCGCCATGATGGCAGCACTCGGCGCGCTGGACGGGCACGTCCAGGACCTTCTTCTCGGTCGTCGGGTCGAGGATGTCGCCGTTGATGGTGAAGCGGCTCAGCCGGTCGACGTTCTCCCCGCTCGGCGAATAGTAGAGGTACACCCAGTTGTTCTCGTCGAACTTCGGGTCGAGGGCCAGGCCGAGCAGCCCGCTCTCGTTGGCGGTGAACACGTCGAGGTGGCCGGACCGCACGGTCTGCCGGGTGTCCGGCTTGATGACCTTCACGTCACCGAGCCGGTCGTTGTAGAAGACCCGGCCGTCCTTGGCGACATTGAGGGACATCGGGTTCGACGTGTTGTCGTCGAGCGTGACCTTCTCGAAGCTCGAGGTCAGCGTGGCCGAGCAGTCCGCTTTGACTGCGCCGGCCGCGGTCTGCAGACCCCCGAGGAGCAGCTTGAGGAACTCCGGTTCGGTGTAGGACTGCTCGGTGTGGCCGAGGCCGGTGTACCACGAGCGTCCGCCGTCGTAGTCCTGGCACCACGTGATCGGGTGCTCGGCGCCCATCGCCCCCGCCCCCGGGCTGTACGACTTCTCGTCCATCGAGGTGAGAACGTGAACCTTGCCGCGCGGGTTGGTGCGGTAGTTGTACCACTCGTCGTACCGCGTCCACCGCAGCGGCAGTTCCTTCGTCGACGGGTGGGCCGGATCCTCCACCTTGACGGTGGCGTCCTGTTGGGCGGGGTGGGAGTTGAAGTAGGCCCCGACGAGGTTGCCGTACCACGCCCAGTCGTACTCGGTGTCGGACGCGGCGTGGACACCGGCGTAGCCGCCACCGGCCTGCACGTAGCGTTCGAACGCCGCCTGCTGGTCGGCATTGAGCACGTCGCCGGTCGTCGACAGCCAGACGACGACGTCGTAGTTGGCGAGGTTCTCATCGGTGAACTGGGTCGAGTCCTCGGTGGTGTCGACGGCGAAGTTGTTCTCCTGCCCCAGTTTCTGGATCGCCGCGATGCCGTTCGGGATGGAACTGTGCCGGAAGCCAGCGGTCTTCGAGAAGACGAGGGCCCGGAAAGCCGGCTCCGCCGTCGCGGTGCTGCTGCCTGCCGCAGCGGCCGGGCCGGCCAACACGGCCCAGCTGGTGGGGACGGCCAGCACCGTAGCCAGGACGGCCGCCCGGAGACGGCGCCATGATCGTGCCACGAGTACTCCTTCGGTCGCGCCGCGCCGTTCGCGGCTAGGGGTGCCGGTTCGTACGAGTGGTGCCGCCGGGCCAGGGCCGGCCCGACGGCGACCGCGCGAAACTGCCGTCGACAACAGGTACGAGCAAACGGGCGTCTTGACCTCCGACGCGGTCGAGCGGTCTCCGGTCGAAGAGATTGTTCTCGATGCCAAGGAATTATGTCAACGGACTCGACAGAAGTGGCCGGAGTTGATGGTCAGTACGGCCTGTCCGTCCACACTGGGCTGCACGGCCGCTGATTGCGCGGCCAGGGCCGTTCGGTGATGGTTTCGGCGTTTCGGATGGGAATGGCGTTGACCTTGACCAGCGCCGGCCTCGTCGGCGGGCGCCATCTGGTCGAACCCGCAGCCGGCTGGCATGTCCGAAAGATCGCTCCCCGCGCGGGCCACCAAAGCCGACAAGGGTGAGGCATTGGGTCTTTCCGTCTCGTCGCCAGGCTGGATCCCGCCCAAGACATCGGGCAGAGTCCACCTCTTTACGTCAAGAGCCCGAACATAAATACCTCCTCAGGGTTGATGAGGGTGGTGATACGACAAATTGGCTTCTGCCACAGGCCGTTGCCGGCGGATTCCTCGGGCCGCATGGTCGCCGGGTTCACTGCCCACATCCAAGCGGTCCGGCAAGTGCCGCGTTTGCCACGCACCTCGCACAAGCCTCGGTGGCGTCGCCGAGACGTGACGCTCCCCTACTCGGCGTTGAGATCGTGGAGCGGCGCGTACTCGTCGAGCGCCACCAGCGCCACCCCGACGGCGGCCGCGCCGTGGGCAATCCGGGCGGTGTCGACTTCCAGCCGCCGGTCGCGGATGGACAGCTTCTGCCGGGCCAGGGCCGCGCGAGCCGGCCCGAGCAGATACTCGCCCAGATCGGCAAGCTCGCCACCGATGACGATCCGCCGCGGGTCGAGCAGGGGCACCACCATCCCGAGTGCCCGGCCGAGCAGTTCCCCACTCCAGTTCACCACCGCGATGGCGGCGGAATCCCGCCGGTCCAGCGCCGAGACGAGGCTGCCCACGTCGACCACGTCCGGGGCGACGGCACGGGCGCGGGCCAGCATCGCATTGACGGTGAGATACTGCTCAAGACAGCCTTGGCCGCCGCACCAGCAGGGTGGACCGATCGGATCAACGCTGACGTGCCCGATCTCGCCGGCGGTGCCCGAGGCACCGCGAGCGAGCGCGCCGTTGATCACCACGCCGCCGCCAACACGGTGGGACAGGGCGACGTACACCAAATCGGCACGGGCTGACAGCTCGACCGCACGCAGCTCCGCCACGGCGGCGAGCCGGATGTTGTGGTCCCAGATCACGGGTACGCCGAGCGCCGCCCGCAGACGATCGACGACACCGGCGACAACCGAATCACCAGCCGGGTCTCCGGAGTCGATCTCCGGATCGGGGTGGTGCCCCCAGAGCCCAAGCCCCGCCGCCGCAAGCCCGTCGAGTTCCAGCTTGTGTGCGGCTGTGACGCTCTGGAGCAGTGCGAGAGCGGTGTCCATCCGTGCCGGCAGTCCACGGTCGGCCACGACCGGTTCGGTGACATGGGCGAGCACGGAACGCCCGATGTCGGCCACCGCGACGCTGATGTGACCACGACCCAGCTCAACCCCGACCGCCGACGCGGCACGCGGGTTGAGCCGGATGAGCGTGGTCGGCCGTCCCCGATTCGACGCCGGTCGCTGGGCGTCGTCGACCACGGCACGACGCCGGACAAGATCGGCGACGATGGCCGACATCGTGGTCCGGGAGAGTCCGGTGGCATCCTCCAGCTCTCGCCGAGAGCAGGGGCCGCGCTCGACCAGGATGGTCAGCACCCGCAGTTCGTGCTTCCGCCGCAGTTTGCGGAGCACCCCGTCGTTGCTCACCGAGCCGATCCCCCGTCTCCAGGCTGACTTGGTCATTCCGCCGCTCGGGGGCAGGAGAAGCCGCGCCTGCGCCCGGCCACGACTACACCAGAGCTCGCGGCAAGATTACTCGGCGTCTCGCTACAGGTTCCGGCGAGAACACCATCAGCCCACCTGGCCCTGCCGGTACCGCACGGCTCGCCGCAGTCGACACCATTCCCCAAGATCTTCTGCTCCTGTACCGACGGTGGGATCGACTTGCCCGGCATCGACAACGGCCTCTTCCTGCACACCGCCTCCCACGTAGCGCGCTTCCGCGAGACACGGCAGCTCCGGCACATCCGCGGCCGACGTCACGCAGATGCCCCGAACCCAACCTCAGGGCAAGCACAACGTGGTGAAGAAGATCGAGCGTGCCGCCGGGGTCGACGTGCCGTGAGGAGAAGGGCACATGCCTATGCGCTGTTCTCGACAGTTGAGGGCATTGTGGAGGTCGTGGTAGGCACGGTGGCACGTAGACGGATCTCGCGCCCGTGCCACCTGGAGCGCAGCCACCGGTCGTGGCTGGCGACCACGACGGCGCCGGGGCTGCCGCCGAGGGCGCCCTCCAGCTCGTCGCAGAGTTTGGGCGAGAGGTGGTTGGTGGGCTCGTCGAGCAGCAGCAGATCGGGTGGGTCGGCCACCAACAGGGCCAGGGCGAGCCGGCGTCCCTGGCCGACCGACAGCTCGCCGACCGGCCGACGCGCGTCGTGGGCGGTGAGCAGGCCGAGGTCGTCCAGCGGTACGGCGTCGGCGCGCACATTGCCCAGGACGTCGGCGAAGGTTTCCTCGGCGGTGCGCTCGGGCCGATCGAACACCGTGTCCTGTGCCAGTACGCCGATGCGCAGACCGGGGCGGTGCCGGACGTGATCGCCCAGGTCCAGCCGGCCGGCGAGGACGGCGAGGAGCGTGGATTTGCCCGCACCGTTGGCGCCGGTGACCAGCAGCCGGTCGCTGGCGGTGAGGTCGAGATGGTCGAGGGTGAGTCGGCCGGGTATCCGCACGTGACGCAGGCTGATGAGGGTCCCGTCGGCGGTGGCGGTGGCGAGCGCGGTGGCGCGGAACCGCAGCGGTTCGGGTGGTGCCGGGACGGCGGTGCGTTCGAGGTCGTCGAGCCGGCGGCCGGCGGCGCGTACCCGTCGGGCGATCTGGTTCTGCACCCGGCCGGCGGTGTGGCCGTAGCCCATCTTCTCGTTGTCGCGCCGGTCCCGGCCCGGCGCGACCTCGTGCGCGGTCACCGCGACCTGCCGGCGCAGCTCGGCCAGTTCCTCCTGCTGTTCGGCGTGGCGTCGCTGCCAGCGCTCCCGCTCGTTGCGTTGGTGAGCCAGATAGTCGCGGTAGGTGCCGCCGAAGCGGACCGGGCCGGCGACAGCGGGGTCGAGGTCGATCAGGTCGGTGCACACCGCGTCGAGGAAGGCCCGGTCGTGGCTGGCTACGACGACGGCTCCGGGCAGGTCCCGCAACTGCTGTTCGAGAAAGGCCGCCGCGGCGTCGTCGAGGTGGTTGGTGGGTTCGTCGAGCAGCAGTGCCGAGGGCCGGCGGATGAGCAGGGCGGCGAGCGCGAGCCGGCCGCGCTGGCCGCCGGAGAGCGCGGCGAGCGCCCGTCCCGGTGCCATCTCGCCGAGACCGAGTGCCGCGAGGACCATGTCGGCGCGTCGTTCGGCGTTCCAGGCGTCGATGTCCTCGGCACGGTCGAGCAGATCGCCGTAGGCGGCGAGCAGCCGGTCGTGGTCGGCTGTGTCGTCGGCGGTGCGGGCGAGCTGATCGGCGAGCCGGTCAAGGTCGGTGAGGACGGCACGGGCCTCGCGCAGGGCGTCGTCGCGCACGTCCGCCACGGTCGCGGTCGGGTCGTAGGGGGCTTCCTGGGGCAGGTATCCGAGGTCTGGTGGCCGTACAACGGCACCGGCGTCCGGTTCGTCCGCACCGGCGAGCAGGCGGAGCAGGGTGGATTTGCCGGTGCCGTTCTCGCCGATCAGGCCGATCCGGCGGCCGGGGGCCGCGGTAAGCGACACCCCGTCCAGCACGCGCCGGCTGCCGAGGGTACGGACGAGGTCGTGAGCGAGGAGTGCCTCGGGCATGGAGGGGTCACCTTCGGGGTACCCCGGGCCACCAGCCGGCACGGCCGGTGGCCCGGAGGGGGCGGAGTCGGTGGTCAGGCGCGGTCGGGTGCGGGGATTTCGCGCAGGTGGCCGCCGTCGAGGCGGAGCCACCGCTGCACACCGATGTCGGTGAGGAACCGTTCGTCGTGGCTGACCACCACGAACGCACCCCGGTACGCGGTGAGGGCGCTGGCCAGCTGGCCCACGCTGACCAGGTCGAGGTTGTTGGTGGGCTCGTCGAGCAGCAGCAGGTGGGGTGCCGGCTGGGCGTAGAGGACGCAGGCGAGGGTGGCGCGCAGCCGTTCGCCGCCGGAGAGCACGCCGACCGGGAGGTGGGCCCGGGCGCCGCGGAACAGGAACCGGGCGAGCAGGTTCATCCGTTCGGCCTGCGGCCGATCGGGGGCGTACGCGGCGAAGTTCTCCGCAACCGTCCGGTCGAGATCCAGCAAATCCAGGCGTTGCGACAGGTACGCGACACGGCCGTCGGCGCGGTGCACCTGCCCGGCGTCCGGGTCGAGGTCACCCTGCAACAGGCGCAGCAGAGTGGACTTGCCGGCGCCGTTGGGGCCGGTCAGCGCGATCCGCTCCGGTCCCCGGATGGTCAGGTCGACGCCGTCGCCGGCGAAGACGGCCCGGTCGCCGTGGTGGACCTGCATACGCTCGCCGGCGACCACGGTGCGGCCGGCGGGAACGGCGGTGTCGGGCAGGTCCAGGGTCAGGGCCTGGTCGTCGCGCAGCGTCCGACTGGCCTCGTCGAGCCGGGTCTGGGCCTCGCTGACCCGGTTGGCGTGCGCCTGCTGCGCCCGGCCGGCCGACTCCTGGGCGCTGCGCTTGAGCCCACCGGCGACGATGCGGGCCAGGCCGGCGTTGCCGAGGTTGCGTGCGGCGTTGCTGGCGCGGCGGTCGGCCCGCTCCCGGGCCTGCTGCATCTCCCGCTTCTCCCGCTTCACGTCCTGCTCGGCGCTGCGCACGGTCCGCTCCGCCGCCTCGCGTGCCACGCGCGCCGCCTCCTCGTACGCGGTGAAGTTCCCGCCGAACAGGCGCATCTCACCACGGTGGAGCTCGGCGATACGGTCCATCCGGTCCAACAGGACCCGGTCATGGCTGACCACCAGCAGACACCCCGACCAGCCCTCCAGCACCTCGTACAGCCGGTGCCGTGCGTCGATGTCGAGGTTGTTGGTCGGCTCGTCCAGCAGCAGCACGTCCGGACGCCTGAGCAGCTGCGCCGCCAGGCCGAGGGACACCACCTGCCCGCCACTGAGAGTGTGCAGGCGCCGCTCCAACGCCACGTCGCCGAGCCCCAGCCGGTCGAGTTCGGCCCGGCTGCGCTCCTCCACGTCCCAGTCGTCCCCGACGGCCGTGAAGTGCTCCTCCGCCGCGTCACCCGCCTCGATGGCACGCAGTGCCGCGAGCGCCGCGTCGATCCCGAGGACCTCCGCGACGGTCAGGTCACCGGCCAAGGGCAGGTTCTGCGGCAGGTAGCCGAGAACACCCTCGACCGTCACGCCGCCACCGGTCGGGGTGAGGTCGCCCGCGATCAGACGGAGCAGGGTCGTCTTGCCCGCGCCGTTGGGCGCGACGAGGCCCGTGCGGCCGGGCGGCACGGTAAAGGACAGATCCCGGAAGACCGGAGTGTCGTCCGGCCAGGAAAAGGACAGGTTCGTACAAACAATGCAGACGTCAGACATCGGGAGACACCCTCGAAGGAGAACCGGGGGACGCGACAAACGCCCCGGTCGGGCAGACAGGTCTACGACAAGACAGGCCATCGCCGGCACAGGCCGGCAGGCGGCCGGGGCCGCTCACCCCGAGATGTCGTCGTCCCCCGTCACCATGATCCGCTCCTCACACGCTCATCGCGGTCTCCGCCGCGGTACCAGCCTAACAACTTCCTGAGTGCCACCGGCACGCAACCGCCTCGCGCCCAAGGGTGACCGATGGGCTCAGTTCTCCATGATCGGCGACCGGCCCTGCCGAACGCGAAGGGGAACGGGCCGGGGAGTACGCCGCGGTGCGGCTGTTCGCGGACCGCGCCGCCGACGTGGCGCCGGGGTTCGCGGTGAACGCCGGCACGGTCGCGGCGGTGCTGCGCATCTGTCGTACGCTCGACGGCCTGCCACCGCACCGCGGCACGGCCTCATACGGCGGAGAGGCGGGGTGCCCCGCGCACCCGGCCTCTCCCCTCCCGGCTGGGCACGTGGCGGATCGGCGGCGGGCCGGCCCGGACAGCAAAGGTGAAGCGTCCACCTGCCCATCACGCGCAGCGGGATCGCGTCGGGGTAGCGGTGGCACGGTGCGGGTTCCGCCCACACGACCGATGAGTTCCGCCTCGCCGCGTGGTCTGCATGGTGGCAATGTCCCTTCCGCGCCTGCGGAAGGCCCGAGATGGAATGCCAAGGAGCGTGCACACCGTGAACCAGGAGAACGTGATTGCCACCCTGACTGTCGCCGTTCCCGCCGCCAGGGTGTTCACGGTGCTGGCGGACCCGACGACCCATTCTGCGATCGACGGCACCGGCTGGGTTCAGGAACCTGTCGACCGGGCGCCACTGACCGAGGTGGGGCAGGTTTTCCGGATGGACATGTACCACGCCAACCATCCAGACGGTGACTACCAGGTGGTCAACAAAGTGCAGGTGCTCGACCCGCCGCGCGCCATCGGCTGGCTGACGGGGCAGGACAAGGGCGACGGTGACCTGGAGTTCGGCGGCTGGATCTGGCGTTACGACCTTGCGCCGCTCGGTCCATCCGAGACTGAGGTCACGCTCACCTACGACTGGTCGGCGGTGCCGCAGTTCATCCGCGAGCGCGGCATCCAGTTCCCGCCGTTCGGCCCTGAACATCTCGCCAACTCGCTGCGCCACCTGGCCGAGCTTGCCGCGCCGGCGCCCCGGCCGTCTTCACCATCCGCAGATACGACCGCAGATTAGTGTTCGAGCCGTTGACACGGCGGATCTCGAACTGCATCCACGGCGAGAACTTCTGCGGATCTTTACGGTGCGGTGAGCGGGGCCGACAGTCCGTCGGTGGAGGAACGGGGGGTCAGCCGGCTCGTGGTCGGGACCAGCGCCGGGAAGCCGAGGTTGGCCAGGCGGCCCCGAACCTGGTTCTCGGCTTGGCAGTCGGTGGTGCAGGTGGTCGGCGGGTTGGCCACCTCGGTGGCGTCCTCGCCGGTGACCATGCCCATCCGGCCCCCGCTGGCGACGTCCCAGACACTCATCGCGCCGCAGTGATCCTGCGTCTCGGCGAGACCGAGGGTGTTGGTGAAGTCGGGCCCGCAGGAGGTCTGCCGGATCCGGGTGGCGACCTGAGCGCTGTCGCGGAGGATGAGTTTCGGTGCGGCGTCGCTGGCGATGTTGACCCGCGGCGTGACGCGCACGCAGAAGGTAGACGCCGGCCCGGTCTGCACGTCCTGGCATTCGGAGCCGAGGAACTCGCCGAGGTGGGCCCGGAAGTTCGAGTTGTCGAAATAGAAGACGTCATCGGCGAGCTGATGCACGATCCGGGTACGCGTGCCGTCGCCCCGGCGTGGCTCCATCTGGAAGATCCCGCCCTGAGCGCAGTCCTTGGCCTGGATCTTCATGCTCAAGCCGTTGGTGCCGGTGCGGGTGATCGTCATGTCCTCATCCCTGAGTTCCAGGCTGATGGCGCTGGTCAAGGTGAGGCCTCGGTGGTCGGGAACCTTGCCGGCGTACACCGGTGTGGGTCGCCCGCCCGTCATGTCCCCTTCGTTCCGGGCGCCGGTGAAGGTGTAGTTGTAGACCGCGAAGGTGGTCGGGTCGATCTCGAACCGGGTGTACTTGCCCTGCACGAGGAACCGGCTGGCCGGTGCGGGAACGGTCCCCCTGAAGCGGATGTCACTGCCGGTCTTGCCGAGCACCGTGTAGCTGCCGTCGCAGAACCTGGAACTGGCGGCCTGGGCGGCCGGCGGACCGACCGGCGACACGAGCGGGATCAGGATGCCGACCGCAGCGGCTGCGGCAGATGGTCCGAGCCGTGTCCGGTCTCGCGATAAACGCATGAGGAATGCCTTCCTTCGCCCGGGGCGGCCTACCTGTCCGCGCTTTCCGCTGGCAGAGGCCGCCTTCGATCGCGCCACGGTCCCGCGATCGTCGCTAACGCCGGGCTAGGCGAGCTTGAAGGCCAGGTTAAGGGCCGGAGGTGGGCGACCCGCGCTCCGCCTAGTTGGCGCCGTGGATCTTCGCCAGTTCGACAGCGAACTCAGCGTCGGTGAGCGCGCCACGCTGGTACTGCCGCGTCAACGCGTGGATGTCGCGCCGCTGGTCAGGGGTTAGGGCATCGCGGGCCGGGCATGTCCGGCTGACTCCGGCGGACGGACCCGTCGCCCGGGCACCGGCGGCGGAGGGCTGCGCCAGGCGACCGATGGACGCGGTCTGCTGGCGACGCTGCGCGTCGCGGTGGCATGCCTGCAGAGTTGCCAGGATCTCGTCATAGTGTTCCGGCCAGGTTGCCAGCCGACCCAGTTCGGGCCTGAAGGTGAACGGTCGGAAGAGGTCGCCGCGCTGCAGCGGGATCTGTATCAACACTCCGTCGGTTTGTTCGATGATGATCGCGGCACGGCCCATGTCCAGGCCCGCCATGCTGGCCGTGCCGCTGTGGATGTCCGATACCGACGCCCACGCCACTGTGGTCGTACGCAGAAGGGGCCGGGACCGGATGCCGCCGTCACTGACGTAGACCCCGAGCATCGCCCGCCGCGCCGTGACAGCGACGGCACCGGCCAGCCACGCCCCGGCGAGGATCGCCCACGGCGTCGGCATCCCCCCGCGCGAACATGATCACGATGAACGTAGCGAAACCAACTGCCTGGACCAGCCCCAGCACCGCGAATCCGGTCGCGATGTCGAGCGAGTACGGGCGCTGCCACCTACCCATGCCGCCATAGTGACCACCGGCGTCCAACCGCTGGCGCGGGTTGCCCCGGTCGGCAGGATCCACAGGCTACCGATGACCGGCGACCGGGTGTTGGTGGCCAACGACAAGACCTTCCGAGGCAACGACAGCCGGAATCGCCGGCGGGCCCGACCACACCCAGCTGATCTCACGACTGACGGGTGGTGTAACGAGTATCGCTGGACCAGTACTAGATCTGATAAAGTACTAGCCATGTTTGAGAGCAGCGGGAGTGACGCCGCCCTTCTCGGTGACGCCTTCGCCGCCGACCTGCTACGCGGACACACCGACACGATCGTGCTGGGGATCCTGCGCCGCGGTGACAGCTACGGCTTCGAGATCTTCAAGACGATCCGCGACGCGACCGGCGGGGCGTACGAGATCAAGGAAGCGACGCTGTACGCGAGCTACCGGCGCCTGGTCAAGGACGGACTCGTCGAGGCCTACTGGGGCGACGAGACCAAGGGCGGGCGGCGGAAGTACTACCGCATCACCGACGCCGGCCACGCCGTCTACCGCCGCAATGTCGCGGCATGGGTGGTCACGCGCGACCTCATCGACTCTCTGCTCGACCTCCGCGATTAACCCACCCCGGCAACCGGCCACCGGAAAGGCATCATCATGACCGCCTCGAACGGCACCACGCGCGGCTCCGCGACAGACATTCACCGCCTCCTCGACCAGGCCTTCGCCGGCGTCGAGATGACCACCGAACTCCAGGACCTGAAGGAGGAGATCCGGGCCAACCTGGTGGCCCGGGTGGCCGACTTCGAACGCGCCGGGCTCTCCCCGACCGACGCGACCGGCCGCGCGATGGCCGAGTTGGGCGACGTCCGATCGCTGATCGACGAGATGGAGACCGGGCCCGACTCGCCCGCCGCCGCGTGGGCACGTCACCGGGTCCGACCCAGGCCCGGATTCCTGGTACGCACAGTCGTCCTCGCGGCGATCGCGGTCGTCGCACTCGCCGTCCTCGTTCTGGCCGCGGTCGACGTCGCGGTGCCCGAGCCGGCGCAGCTCGCCGCGATCGTTGCCGTGGCGCTGCCCGTCGGCATCATCGTGGCCGACGCGCTGCGACAGGAGACCACCACCAACTACCCGATGCGCAGCTCCCGCGCCGCTGGGTACGGGGCCGCCACGGCTGTCGCCCTGGCCGGCGTCGGCTCCATCTGGCGGTACCTGAGCGAGACCGAGTTGTCCTGGCTGATCGGCGGTGCACTCGCCATCGTGGCCTCAGCCGTGGCGTTCACGTACCTCGGTGCCACGCAGACCAACCGCCACAAGCCGTGGGTGCTCCAACAACACGCATCCCACCACGACGTCGGCGACCGTTTCACGAACGACCCAGCCGCGGCCGCCCGGTTCGGCCTGTACACCCTCACACTCTGGCTGATCGCCATCGCGGCGTTCGCGGTGCTGGGCTTCACCATCGGCTGGGCATGGTCGTGGCTCGCCCTGGTCGGCGGCTTTGCGGCGATGATGCTCATGCTGGCGCGCATGCTGTTCGCGCCCCGGGACTGACCCGGCCCAACGGGCCAGGCGCTGCCGATCCGACGGACGAATTGCCCGACGTCGACTAGGCCGGTGGAGATTCCACGTACGCTGGGCGGGTGGCGATCGGAACCGGACGTTTGCGGTTCGGCGCGGACAACGGGCGCATGCTGCTGCGAACCGGCCGCACGGGCATCGGCTCGACCGTCGGACACGACCTGACCATCGAGGTTACCGACTGGTCGGTGGAGCTGGACGTTCCCGACACCGGGCCCGCCGACGCCACGGCGACGGCCCGCATCGAACTGACATCGCTGGCCGTGCGGGAGGGCACCGGTGGCGCGCGACCGCTGTCCGACAAGGACCGCGGCGAGATCGAGAACAATGCCCGGCGGACGCTGGACGTCGGTCGTCACCCGACGGCGACCTTCGAGTCCACCCGCGTGGTCACCCGCGACGACCATGTCACGATCAGCGGAATGCTCACTCTGCACGGGGTCACCGCTCCCATCGACGTCGAGGTGCGCGAGGTGACGCCGGGCCGGTACCGGGCCACCACGGTGGTGACCCAGTCGTCGTACGGAATCAAGCCGTACTCCGGGCTTTTCGGTGCGCTCAAGGTCCGGGACGACGTGGCGGTGAAGATCGAGGTCGGCCTCGGAGGCTGACCTGCGACCAGCCCGTCCAGTCGGCAGCGGCGTACCCGCATCCGACGCGGGTACACCTGCTCCTGCCTCGGCTGTGCGTGTTACGAGCCGGGGCGCCGCCCGCCGCCGGCGCCGACCGGTTCGATCGCCTGCGAGAACTCCTTCGGGAGCTGGGCAATCGTGTTCTCGAACTCGTCGCGGGAAACGGCCTCCCGTAGCGTGGTGAGCACCGCGCGGACCGCGGCGTCGGCGAGCGCACGGTCGACGTCCGGGCGATCCGCCACCCGCTGCACGAAGTCGTCGAACCCGAGCGACGACTTGACCTGTTCCTGTCTGAGCGGCTTGCGCAGGCAGCTGTCAAGCCCATCGGGAAGCTGGTAGGCAAGGTTCTCGGCCTGGCCGGCGCTGATCCGATCTGCCAATGTCTCCAACGTCGCGCCGGTGATCGTCGCCGCCTGATCGGTCGACACCTTTGCCCGTGTGGCCACGGCGTTGATGAAATCCTCGTATTCCACCTGATTCTCCCTCCGGCCGGATCCTCGTCGAACCGCTGCCGACGCAGCACATCGCTCCGCCGAGCGAACGACTACCTCGACAGCCTGCTGGGACGAGGGGTGACCCCGCCTCATCCCCATCGGGCGAATCACCAAGGCGCCCCGGCGGCGGTATCCTCGATATTCCAGTGGAACAGGACGAGCAGGCGATGTGTGGCAAGGCTGCACCAGCGCGGCTACGAGGTCAGCCGCAATCGAGATCGCCGTGCGGGAGTGGGTCAGGCAGGCTGAGCTCGACGCGGGTGCCCGCAGTAACAGGTTGACCAGTGATAAGCGGTGTGCCCGCTCCTGTGGTCGCAAGAAGCGCACCATGATCTCGCCGGAACCACTCTCGCGGACCGATGGTCGAACTGTTCCCGCTGCAGAACGAGTTCGCCGCTCGTCACACCCTGCAACACCCGGCCGGCGGCAAATGAGTGCGGACAGCGCCAACTTCGGTGACCCCGAACCGGCGTGAGTGCAACTAACGGCGGTTGATCTTCGCAACCAACCGGGGACGATCAGCAGGTGCGTGAGCACCGCTGCGCCCTCCGGCTCGAAGTAGTCAGGTGTCTCGTCTGCCATCACCGCTCCCCTGGGTAGAAGCATCGGTTATGCGGGTGGCGGGCGGCGAACCGCGGGTGCCGCAACGAACGGCGGACCATACTGGCACGGTGGAGGAGGAGGACCTCGTCGAACTACTGGCCTCGACCGGAGTCACCTGCCGGTTGTTGGTCGAGCAGACGCAGGGCCCATACCACCGAGCTGTGCATCCCGAGCGTCGGGAGATCACCGAGGACCGCGATGGCCTCCCGCTGCGCCTCGGGCTACGCCTACTGGCGGCGGACGCCACCACTCCCCTCGCGGACGTCCTCGTCGAGGTCTGGCAGGCCGACCACGTGGGCCGATACTCCGGCTTCCAGCCATTCGAAGCGAGGCCGGGACAGGTGGTCACCTCGGAGTCGGTGCCGCACGATGTGATCGCCGCCGGTGAGACGTATCTGCGGGGCAGCCAGCGCACCGACGAGCGCGGGATGTGCGCGTTCAACACGATCTACCCGGGCTGGTACGCCAGCCGCACCGTGCACATCCACCTCATCGCGCACCTCGGCGACTGCTTGGTGACCACGCAGCTCTACTTTCCCGACACGGTCACCGACGAGGTTTTCAGTCGCCCGCCCTATCGAGGCCGGCCGCAGCGCGACACCACCAACGCCACTGACAGCATCTTCGCCGACGGCGGTGAGCAGATGATCCTGGACCTGCAAGGGGACCCGACGACCGGCTACACCGGGGTCCTCTGCGTCGTCCTCGACCGGCAAGCACGACCTGCCTCGGCTGCGGGTCCTTCGGCGGAAAGCGACGGTTGATCGTGGCCAGCACGGAGCAGATCAGGGCCACCATCGAGGCTCACCTCGCCGCCGTCGGCGCCGCCGACGCTACCGCACTGGCAGATCTCTACACACCGGATGCCCGTCTGCATGACCCCGCTGGCGGATCCCCAGTCACCGGCCGAACGGCCATCGAGCAGCACTTTGCCGGCGTACTCACCGAGCAACGGGCAATAGAACTCGTTATGGTGGCGATCGCCGACCACCACGCCGCGTTCCACTTCCGCGCCACACCAGCCGACGGCCCCACCAGAGAGGTCATCGACACCATGACCTTCGACGACCAGGCCATGATCACCTCAATGCAGGCGTACGCGAGCTAACACCAACCCCGGTCGGAGTGACCTGCGTGACCTGCCGTCCGGCTACATGCGAGGAATCGCTCCACCGAGGCCGCGAATGCTGAGGGGTCGTCCACCCAGGGAAATGCCCAGCCCGTGGCTGCGCCACCAGCTCGGCATTGCACAGGAGCGCAGCCTGTCTGCCAGCTGGCGTACCGCTGTGCAGGTCGGCCAGATGCCATACACGCCGACCAAATCAGCACGGGCGCCGGGAGCGCCGCGAGCCGCACCGGCAGCGCCGGATCCGGTTCGAAGCCGCCGTAGAAGCCGTCCGTGGCGGGCTGGGCAGAACTGATCCGGCTCGGCGGCCGCCTGCGCCCGTGCTGCGGCATTCCACTCGCTTGGCTGGCATCCGCGGATCGGGAAAGATCGACCGCGAGGTGACTCACGTGCGGACTCGACTGCGGCAGCTCTCAGGGATTGGGCGACGTGGCAGCGATATTCGCCCGTGTCGCCATGTCGGCGAGGAGTGAGTCCACCACTACTTCCTCGAGCAACGCGATTCCGTGTGTGCGCACCGCCGCAGCCAAGCGCGGGTCCCAGGGCGTGTTATCGACTCGACCGACTGGTGGGCCGGCGGCCGGAACGGCGCCTAGGTAGTCCTCGGCGTGGAGCAGCCATGGTTGGGCGTTCGTCTTGCTCATCACGTGGGCGGCGATCCGGAGGCCGTCCCCGTCGAAGTCTCCGTGATACCGCAGCTGGGCGCCGGTGGCGGCGATCCCGCATAGCAGCATGATCGCGGCTGTGCTGGGCCAGCCTGCGGTACAGACCAGGGGTGGGCAGGCGACGCCGAAGCGATGGAGGGCAAGGGCCACGACCGACGGGTTCTCGACGACGAAGACCGGCCCGCGTAGCTGGCCGACGGGATGGTGGCGGAGCTGGGCGAGGGTGACCAGGGCTGCTTGGCCGGCGTCGGCCCAGGTGTGTAGGCCTTGCGCGAGTGGGCCGTCGCCGGCGGGTCGTAGCCCGGCGACCAGGACGTTGGTGGACAGTTCGTCGCAGGCGACGCCGGAGCGTTCCCACAGTTGTCGGCGGCTTTCTGCGTCGGTGGGTGGCTCTTCGTTGTGCAGGGTCGCGAGGGCCCGCAGGGTCAGTTTGCCGAGTCGGCTGTTGTCGTCGAGGGCGTGCGAGTCGCCGGTGAGCTGGGCGGCCAGCATTGGCAGGGGTTCGCCGGCTGCGGGTAGTGCGGCTAGGATCGCGAATGCCTGTTCCAGCAGGTGGCGGGTGGTGGAGGTGTCACCTGCGGCGAGGCCGCCCGCGCGGGTGCGGTCGAGCCAGGTGAGTAGGGCAGGCTCTGCGACGACGGCGGGGTGTTCCCGTGCCCATTGCCACAGGTCGGCGCGTTCGGTGGCGCGTTGGCGGCGTTCCCTGGCCCGGTTGGTGATCAGACCGCCGATCGCCTCCACTACGCCTCTGGTGTCCAGTCCGGTGGCGGCTCGCAGAAGCGCGTCGAGTGTTCGAAGGGGGACGGTCATCTCCGGGTTGGGGGTGTGGGCGAGGCCGAGGAGGTCTGCCAGTGCGGCCCGCTCATCCGGTTGCAGTCCGCGCAGCGATAGCCGGGTTACTGGGCCGTCGGTGGCTTCGAACCGGCGTCGCGCCTCGGCCCAGAGTGGTGCGAGTTCCGGGCGGTCGAATCGGGTGGCGCTCATCGGTCGTCGGCGAGGATGTCGTGGCCGGTCCAGACGAAGCGGGCGGTGGTGACGGCGTCGTCGCCGTCTTCTGTGCCGGCGATCAGTTGGTGGATGGCGATGCCGTCGACTTCGGCGTAGGTGCACCATTCTTGGTCGGAGGTGAGCAGGAGGTCGAGGTCGAGGGCTTTCAGTACGCCCATCAGCTGGCCGCGGTTGGTCTGGTCGACGCCGACGAAGACTTCGTCGAGGAGGATCAGCCGGGGTGCGGAGGGTGCGGCCTGGTAGTGGGCTCCGGCGGCGGCGAACAGTGGTAGGTGCAGCACGATGGCTTTCTCACCGCCGGATTTGGCGCCGTGTTGGCGGCGGGTGACGGGTGACCAGTCGCCGGTGGTGGAGCGGATCTGGACGATGAATCGGTGCCATTGTCGGTAGTCGAGGGCTTCGCTGAGTTGCTGTTCCCAGCCGTCGGTGGAGCTGGTGTTGCGGATGTCGTCGATGCGGGCGCGGAAGAAGTCGTGCAGGGCGGTGCGTTGGGTGTCGGTCAGGAGCGCGGGGTCTTGCAGGAGAAGTTCGCGGGCTTGCCGTAGGCGGGGGTCGAGGTCGGTGTTGACTTCCCAGATCAGTCGGACGCCGAGGCCGGACGCGGTGCGTACTTGTTCGAGTTGGGTGCTGGTGTCGCGGACGAGGTCGGCGGCTTGGCGGATGCGTAGGGCGACGTGGCGGCGAGTGTCACCGGTGAGGGTGCGGTCGAACAGTTGCCGTTCTTCTTCGGTGAGGTGGGCGCGCATGTCGTCGCGTTCGGCTTCGAGCCGGTGTACGAGGGCGGTGGGGGTGGTCGGCAGGCCGTCGACGGTGGCGGTGACGACCTGCACGTCGCACTGCTCGTCGGGGGTCATGGACAGGTCGGCGTATCCGGCCAGGGAGGCGGTGATGACGTGTAGGACGTTGCCCAGTTCGCCTTCGTCCTGGCGGAGGTGGCGGGGGCCGTGGGCGAGGTTGCCGATTTCGTCGGCGAGCTGGCGCGCGGTGTGCAGGGTTGCGGTGACGGCGCCGACGCTGGACAGGTCGGTGGTGAGGGCCGCGTCGGGGCCGAGGAGGTCGGCGAGTCGGGTCAGCTGGGCGGTTGCGGTGTCGCGGGTAGTGCTGGCGTGGTCGCGGTCCTGTTCGGCTCGTTCGGCGCGGGCGTTGAGGTCGTGCAGTTGGCCGATGAGGGTGTCGTGGCGGGGGCGCAAGGCGTGCAGCTCGCGTTTGAGGTTTTCCATGTGGTTGCGCAGCTGGTGCACCTGGTCGAGGACTGCCCGATACTCGACACCGACGGTGCGTTCCACCGCCTCGAGCCGGGCTGCGAGACCGGCGGCGGTCTCCTCTGCGGTCTCGGCGCGGATTGCTTCTTCTTCGGCGAGGGTGGCAGCGCGGTCGGCCGTGTCGCGGGCGTCGTCGCGCCGCGCTGCGGTGTTTTCCTCACGGTCGCGGTCGGTCAGCCAGCCGTCGGCTGCTTGCCGCAGGGTTCGCAGCGCGCTGGTGAGGTGGTCAAGGTCCGCGGCAGCGGTGGGGAGGCCGTGGCGGGAGCCGACGAGGGTCAGTTCCCGCAGCGCGGCGCGAGCCGCGGCGTCCGCGGAGGCTAATTCGTGGCTGGCCTCGTCGAGGAGGTCTTGTGTGCTGGCGAGTTTCAGCTCGGCGCGGCTGACCTGTTCGGCCGCGTGTGCGACCAGGCGGTGGTCGGGTCGCGCCGCGAGTTCGGTCTGCAGGGTGTCACGGCGCTGGGTCAGGTGTCGGGTGATTTCGCTGATCTGGGCGCGTTCGCTGTCGAGGTCCGCGATCTGGTTGGTCAGCTCGTCGATCTGCCGGCGTCGGTTGCGTTCCCGGGCTGCTGCGCCGAGGTATTCGACGTCGGGTTTGCTGGCGTTGCCGTAGAGCGGGCCGAGTCGCCAGCTGCCGTCGGCGCCGATTGCGGCGACGTGGTGGGGTGGGGTCGGTCCGAACGCCACGCTGGCGAGCGTGGCGGCGACCAGCGGTGCTGGTACGGGTGCCCGCTCGTCGGGGGCGAGAATGGCGAGCAGGGATTCGTGGGGTGCGGGTAGGGCGGTGGCGGCAGCGAGGTAGGTGTCGTGGCCGCGACGGTCCGAGGTCACCGACCCGTCGGGCCAGATCCAGGCGTCGAGCAGGCCGGACGCCTCGAGGGCGGCTTCCACGGCGGTCTGTACTGGGGGTGGTACGTCGCCGCGCCAGTCGACCAGGCGCCAGAGGGGACCACCGGGCCGCTCCTGGCGGGGTGCGCTGCGCCGCCGCGGCGGTGTCGGCTCGGGGGTTGTGGTGGTGGACAGTTCTGTCAGCCGCGCCGCGAGGGGTTGTCGCCGTTGGCGCAGTTCGGTGTCGCGGGTCTGCTGTGCGGCCTGGGCTGCGGCGAGTTGTTCGCGGACGGTGGCTGCCAGTTCGCTGAGCAGGGTACC
The DNA here is from genome assembly GCF_026013475.1 of Micromonospora yasonensis. GTDB lineage: Bacteria > Actinomycetota > Actinomycetes > Mycobacteriales > Micromonosporaceae > Micromonospora > Micromonospora yasonensis. The sequence goes on from NZ_JAPDPH010000032.1 coordinate 36,028, forward strand.
GAGGGTGGTTTCGTCGTCTGCCAGGTCCGCGAGTTCGCCTGCCCGGTCGGTGAGGGGCAGCACCTCGCATGCCGATGCCCATCCGGTGACGCGGTCACGTAGGGCGGCCACCTCGTCGTCGTAGGTGCGGGTGAGCTGTCGCAGTGTGGTGTTGGCGGCGTCGCGTTCGCGGGTTCGTCGTTCTCGCCTGTCCTGGGCCTGGGCGCGGTCGGTGACTGCCCGCTGGTGGACGGTTAACGCGGCGCTGACTGCGGCGATCTCTTCCTCACGACCGCGGACGATGCCTCGCAGGAGGTGCCGGGCCCGCTCGGTGGTGTCGGCGGCGAGGGGTTCGATCAGGGTGGCCATTCCGGCGGCGAGTGCCGCGGAGGTGGTGTCCCGCCAGGATCTGCTGGTCTGGGCGGCCGTGGTGGCGACCTCATCGCCGAGGCGCGCGGCGTTTTCGGCGGCGCGGGACGCGTCGGCGCGTCGGTTGTCCGCCGCCCTGCGGGCATCGGCGGCGGTTCGCTGGGCGGCGGCCGCCTCCCGCCGTAGATCGTCGAGCTGGCGGCCCTCTCGGTAGGCGTCGCTGTCGCGGAGCCCGCCGATGCGTTCCTCGGTGACGGTCTGTTCGCGTTCGTTGGCGGTGATGGCCGCGCTTACCTGCGCCAGCTCGTCGGCGGCGACGGCGTGGTCGTGGCGGCGTTGGCGGGCGTCGCGGGTGACGTTGTCCAGCTGGGTGGTCGCGGCGATGACATCGGCCGCGCCACGCCGCAGGGCACGCCGGGCGTAGCGCTGCTGGCGTTCGGCCAGCCGCCGGGCGGCGGTGACTTCCTCGTCGAGGCGGGCGAGGCGTTCGCGTCGCCGGTCAAGCTGCTCGAAGCCTTCGGCGATTTCGGCCAGGTCGGCGGCGTCCAGCGGCGGCAGGGCTTTCGAGAGCACTTCCGACAGGGCGTCGGGGTTGAGGTGCTCGGACAGCTTCGGGGTGCGCAGTTGCAGCAGCGTTGCGATGAGCGCCTCGTACTGCGTCTCGCTGAGCCCGCGGAACAGGGTTTCCCGCACGGCGCGCCGGTAGGACTCGGCGCCGGCGTGCACGCTGCTGCCCTGATCGCCGAGTGCCTGGTTCAGGTCTTGGCGGGTCAGGGGAACGTTGCCGTCCTTGACCAGGGACAGGCCGCCGGGCTCGCCCACGCGCAGCACGGTGGTGAAGTAGGTGGCGTCGACGGTGCGGGTGTTGGTCGATGCTGCCAGCCGCGCGCCGCAGGTGAACCATTGATCGTCGCCGCCGTGCCCGAACTCCAGCCACACGTAGCCCACTCGGGTGGTGTGCGGGTAGCCGTCGCCCATGAGGTTCCAGTGCATGGTGCGCTCGGACCCGCCGAACGTGGACAGCCGTGCTGGGCGCAGGTTCGCATCCAGCAGGTATGGCAGCAGCAGCTCCAAAGCTTTGGACTTGCCGGTGCCGTTGGGTCCGCGCAGCAGCAGCCGGCCGTGGTGGAAGGTGAACACTTCGTCGTAGTAGCGCCAGATGTTGAGGACACCGGCGCGGGTGGGCTGCCACCGGTCGGCGCGCAAGTCGGGGTTGCGCGCGCCGACGGCCGGCAGGGTCAGGAGGGTCACCGGCGGCTCCTTTGTGCGGGCGTGACGACGGTGGGTTGGCTGACCGCGTAGCGGGCGGCGGCGGGAAGTGCCCGGACAATCCCGCCGTCGTGGTCGATGAGCCCGAACCGGGCAAGCAGCGCGAGGGCTTCACCAGCCAAACGGTCGGGTCCGCCGTCGGAGCGGTAGGTTCGTGCCCACCCGGGTACGGCCGTGAACCGGTCGGTGAGCTGCCGGATCAGCTGCTCCTCGCCAACGGGGTCGGGGTGGGCGGCGAGGATGGTGTCGAGCAGTAGCAGCGCCGCCTGCCCGGCGACGCTGCCGCCGGCGGGGAACTTCTCGTCGGTCGCGAGGGCGTCCGGGTCGGCGGTCAACATGCCTTCGGCGCGTTCTTCGAGGATCATGCCGGCGTCGGCGACCGCGGTACGCAGCATCCGACGACCGGTGATGCTGTTCGCGTAGGCGCGTTGCGCGTCCGACAGGTCAGCGAAGTAGACCACCGGGTCGTCGAGAAGTTTGCGGACGATGGAGTGGCGCAGCCACCGGTTGCGCTGCTCGTCGGACACGTCAGCGGCGGGGTCGTCGGCGCCGCCGTAGCGCGGCTCGTGGACCAGGGCGCCGATGTCGCCGTCGGGCAGCCGCGACGGGGCCTGCCGGGCGGCGAGGAGCCGGACGAGTCGGCCGCTGTCGACCCGGTAGAGCACTTTGGCGTCGGTCTGCTGCAGGTAGGCGTCGGTGCTGCCGTCCACGGCGGTGAGCACACCCAACTCCTCCAACATCAGCAGCGCATCGACGTAGGCGCGGCGGTCGTCGTGCCGGGAGCTGTCGAAACCGGCGATGTCGGGCTCGGCGGCGGACGCGTGGGCGAGCCGTTCCGCGATGATGCCGATCGTGGTCACCGGCCCGCCGAGCAGTTCGGCGGCCACCAAGCAGAGCAGGGTGTAGCGGCGCCGGTCGAACGGGGTGCGCGCGCCGCGGGGGCGGCGCGCGGGCCTGTCGACCGGTGGGCGGGGTGAGGTCTTCATCAGCCGCGCGTACCCGGCGCGGGGTTCGACGATCAGCCGCCAGCCGGTGTGGGTGTCGAACCAGGTGACCAGCTCGGCGCGGTGCCTGACCACGAGGGCGAAATCGGTGCCGGTGTCGCGGGTGAGCAGGGGGCGGGCCAGGAGCGCGCGGATCGCTTGGGCCCGCTGCGTCGCCCGTTCCCGGTCGAGTTCGCTGCGCAGGTCACTCACGTGCAGGCCCCTCCGGCAGCCGTCCGAGTCGGCGCGCCGCACCTGGTCATGCGCTCGCCTCCGCGCCCGCCCGGCCGATGGTGGCGGATCCTGGCGGGCTCGCTTCCCTGATCGATACCAGCAGGTCCGGGGCGGACAGCACACCGTGCGGTGTGCGCAGCACGGCCCGCCCAGCGGCGTCGACGTCGGTGAGGGTCACGACCAGGCGGCCGTCAGCGGTCGCCGCCTGCCGCACACCGTCACGCTGCGGGGCGGACAGCGCCCGCGACAGCAGCTCCAACAACCGGGCGAAGCTACCCGGGTCAAGCTGCGCGAACGCTGACAGCCGCACCGGCCCGGGGGTGGCCAGCTGCGCCCACGCCCGTTCCAACTCCGCCCGCTGCGCGACCACCCGCTCGCGGCGCAGCCGGCGCACGTCGGCGGTGTCGCGGACGCGGGCGGTGCGGGCGACCTTGTCCACCTGGCCGATGGTGCGCAGCAGCGGCGACACCGGTACCGCCGGGGCGTCCCACCACGAGACGGTGGCCGGCACGGCGGTCGGGTCATCGGGGGTGAGGTGGGTGTGCCGAGCGGGCCACAGCCCGAACGCGGCCGACCACAGCTCGTGGGCGGTGTCGTCGGAGTCGCTGGTGGCGAACCAGCGGGCCAGGGCACGGAAGTCGGCGGCGGTGCTGGTGCCGCGCCGCCGGCTGTCGGTCAGCCGCTCCAAGGCCCGCATCAGCGCGACGATCGCCCGTCGCGCCACGTCGGCGAGCTGGTCGATGCGCGGGCTGGCGCCGTCGGCGGGTTGGAACCACGCGCACAGCCCATCCCACCGGGCGGCCCGCTGCTCCAGCCAGCGGGGTGCGGGGTCGTCGCCGCCGGGCAGGGCCGGCAGGTCAGCGCCGCGCAGGGCGCGGTGGTGCAGGATGGTGACACCGCGCTGTTGGATGCGGGTCACCGCGGCACCGATCGTGTGCCGGCGGGCGTCGAGGTTGGTGACGAACTCCGACAAATAGGCGATGGTGGCCTGCTTGACCTCGGCGAACGTGGCCGGGTCGGTACCCTCGGCGCGCAGGAGCCGCTGCAGTTGGCCGTTGAACTGTTTCGTGCTGGCCCGCAGGCCGGCGAGGTGTCCCTCCAGTTCCATCAGCGCGGCGTACACGCGCCGGTCGGGGCTGGCGTCGGCGGCGAGGAGGTCGTGCAGCTCACCGAGCCGGTCGAGGATCGCGTCCAGGACGGCGGTCTGCAGGGCGCCCGTCGAGGACAGATGCTGCACCGCATGCAGCACCCCCTCGTAGGCCGCCTCCCCCTTACGGCTGAGCGAGTAGTGCAGGTTACGCCGCTCGTACTCGGCCGCCGACGCGTAGTGGGCGGTGTGGTTCTGCGTCCGCTCGATCAGCCCGTACTTGTGCAACGCCCCGAGCGTGTAGTCCAGAGAACTGTCGGTGACCGGCTCGTACCAGCCGACACCCGGCAGCGCAGCGACGATCTCGTCGAAGGTCAGCGCGGCGACCAGCCGCTCGTGGGCGTCACCGAAGACCTGCATGACCGCGGTGTGCAGGTCGGCTCGGTCGGTGGTGGTGAAGGCGAACATGTCCGGTGGGATCTGGCGGAACGCCGACCGCGAGCGGGGAACTTCTACCATGCTGCCCTCCCTTCTGCTCGCGGTTGCGGACGTTTCAGGCTACCGGGCTGGCCCCGGCACCCGGCGGTAGTGCGGCGGCCGGGTGCGGCATGGGCCGGTCTGTGCCGGCGAGGGACGCCTGAGCTGCTGCTGGCACAGCTGCCCTGGTCGGTCCCACACCTGCCACGTTGATCAACCTGCTTCGACGGGTCGCTTGTTGACGGGCGATTCATACTTCACTAGGCTCGAATGTATGAGTCGGCGTGTGACGATCTCCGTCCCCGATGACGTGGCAGAACAGCTGGACCAGCTGCCCGCCCGCCAGGTTTCGGCGTACGTCACCGAGGCGCTGCGCCGGCGCCGGGTATCAGACGACATGCGCACCGCGCTGCGGACCGCAGGCCACCCCGAGTTCCCATACGACCCGATCCGCGCCGCACAGCGACTGGCCACCCGCCAGGTCACGCCGGAGGCCCGCGAGGCGGCCATCGCCCGAATCGCACAACTGCTGGGCCGCCCCGCCGACGAGTTGCGCTCGGAACTGGACCGGCGCTCGGCCGCGTGAGCAGGCCGTACTGGGTGCTCGACACCGGGGCGCTGCTGGCATATGTGCACGGAGTCCCCGCCGTCGGGGAGGCTCTGGTCGAGGTGGCCGACGCCGAGGGGACCGTCGCGCTGCCACTGGCCTGCCTGCTCGAGGCATACACCCTGCTAGAGCCAGACGAGCATGAGCTGCTGCGGATGCTGCGCCGCAGCCCAGCCGTACGTGCCGTCCTGCCCGCGCTGGAGCTCGACAGCGACGACGAGGCCCCGACCATCGGCAGCATGGCCCGGCACACCGGTCGACTCGGCGCCGGTCACGCCGCCTGGGTAGCGCTGATCAACCAGGCGGGCGTCATCACCTCGCGGCCCGACCAAATCCGGGTTGTCCTCGGCGACGACTGGGAGGTCCTAGAGGTCTGACCTCAACGGGGCTCCCCTCCAGGACGGACCGCAGCGACGGTCCGTCGGACGACTGGTCGCAGAGGCCGGACAGTTGTGTAACGCAGGCCCTTGCACGACTTTGCCCTGCTAAAACGGGTCATCGCAGGTGGAAGCAGGTGCTGTTGAACGCCGTTCAGCGCCGTTGACCGCCGCTCAGCCCCGTTCAGGCGCTCTGCTGCTCCCTACGCCTCCACTGATCCCGCCCTGCCACTGGCACTGCCGCGGCCCGCCACACGAAGGCTTCGGTGCTCGGCGTGAGGCCGGCGCTACTGCACGGTTCCGGTGGCAGCAGCGCCGGCACGTCCGGCGCCAATGATTCAGAGTGTCACCAGATGATGGCGGCGACCACCGCACTGACGACCAGTCCCGTGACTACGGGCAGGAACAGCTTTCGGGCGAGGTCCACCACGGACACCCCGCAGAATGTGGCGACGGCGATCAGCGACGACCAGATGACCAGAGTGCCCCCTCCGGTCCACGACGCGCCGTTCTGCGCGATGGCGGCAAGCGTGGCGGTGTCGACCCCGGCGTGGGGGCTGAGGGCCTCCGACAGCGAGCCGGTGAGCGGCAATCCGGCCCACCCCGATCCGTCGAGCCCGACCGTCATGCCGGCCAGCAGGACGGCGAGCAAGATGATGATCGGGTTGTTCGGAATGTGCTGCTCCACGCTGCGGATCGCGTCGAACAGAAATCCCGGCGCCGTCGTGCCCTCGGCCAGTCCCATGATGCGACCGGAGAAGTCCGAGATACCGATGAACACGAACCCGGCGATCGGAATGACGACGCCCATCGCCTTGAAGGCGAAGGATAGGCCCTCGACGACGTGCTCCGCGCAGCTCTCAAAGGCGCGGACCCCGTCGCTGGTGAGGGCAACCGCGAGGAGCAGCAGTGCCGCCAGGCCACCGACCAGCGGCGCGCCGGCGCCGTCGTCGACCGTCACCAGGTCGGTGAACCGACCGAGCAGCATGTAGACGAGCAGCGCACCAAAGGAGACGGGCACACCGACGGCGAACAGCTTCGCCCGCCAACCCCGGCCGCGTTCGTCGGTCGCGGCGTCGTCGAGCACGGCGTCGACGGGCGCCGCGCCTGGCTCCGCCAGCGCCTCCCGGGGTGGCTCCCTTGTCGCCAGCGCATGGCTGAGCTGATCGGAGGTGCCGCCCCCGGTGCTGGCCGCGGCTACGCCTGCCGGGGCGAGTTCGGCGCCGTGGGCGATGCTCGTGAGCATCTCGTCGCTGCGCTCGGCGGCCCCGGCCGGGGTGGGACGGCGGCGGCGCACGGTCAGCACGTAGCTCATCACCAGCGCGACGAGGCCGACGACCCACGACAGGATCAGGGCCCGGTCGGCGATCAGATCGGCAGACACGTTCGCGCCGCTTGCCGAGAGGCCGGGCGCGACGCCGATGACGTAGTCGGAGGCGAGTGCCATGCCCTGTCCGGCGATCGCGATCGCGATGGCCCCACCCATCGGGGACAGTCCCGCCCGGATGGCGGCCGGAAGCAGGATGGCCGCGATCAGCGCGAGAGTCGGCGTCGGCCAGAAGAACAGCGCGAAGACGTACGTGACGACGAACAGGACGACGTATGCGATCGGCCCGTTCACCATCAGCCGGCGGAACGGCGCCACCATGCGGTGCTCGGCGCCGATGGCTCGCAACGCGGCGAGCATCGCGGTGACGAGCGCGATGATGAGGAAGATGTTGAACAGCTCCGAGGCGGCCACCAGGCTGGCTCGGAACACCGATGCCACTCCCCCGGGGATGCTGCCGGTGAACGTCGCGGCGGTGAGGAACGTCGCGGCGATGGCAGGAACGACGACGTTTTTCCGGGCGACCATGACGATGATCAGGGAAGCCAGACCTGCCAGGTACACCCAGTGCGCTGGCGTCATTTCCATGGTTGTCTCCTAGCTTGCTTGCTCGGAGTGGCTGAGGGGTGTGGCCGCGACCGTCGTCGCGGCGGCGCGAGCGCGTACGGCCGCGGCGCGTGGCAGCAGGTGTTCCTGCGCCATCAACCGCCCGTACTCGCGCAGCGCGCCGGTGCCCACGCTGTTGATCGGGATCGAGACGACCCGGTCCCGGAACAGAACGACGTCGATGTTCGGCAGCAGGGCAGACAGTCCGAACGCCAGCGGAAGTCCGTTCTCGAAGATCTCCGAGGCGTGGGTGCTGCCCACCAGTACGTTGAGTCCGCGCGCGGCCGCGCTCGCCACCACAGGCGAGTCCTGGGCGGCCGCGCTGATGCTGAAGATGACCGTCGAGATGGCCGGGTGCTCCGCGAGCAGCTGGGCGAGCTGCTTCTCGTTGAATCCGGTGTGCGGAAAGGCGTGCAGGACGACCTCGCCGAGCGGGGCCTCGGGATCACCCGAGAGCACACGCATTCCCGGGGCCGTGGCGCTGTCCACCAGGTCGGCGCACTGGCGGAGGGCCCGTTCGCCGTCGAGGATGCGCCGGTCCAGGGACCGCTCCAGGCCGGCGTCGAGGCGGGCGAGAACGTCACCGATGGTGGTGACGCCCGGCAGCGGCCGGCCGACCATGACCACCAGCCCGTGTATCCCGTCGTAGGCAGGGTCGACGTAGAAGGGCCGATGGCCGTGGAGGTAGGCCATGCCGGGGTGCAGTCCATGGAAGGCCTCATGGCATTCCAGCACCGCGACACCGTAGAGGGAGAGATAGTCGGCGAGGGCCACCCCGCCGGAACTCGCTGCGTCCGCGATCGGGTGGTGTGCCACGATCGCGTCCACGCCGCTCGCGTACGCGAGTTCGATGTGATGCTCGGTGATGGTCATCGCGACGGCGAGTCGCCGCACCGGTTTGTCGGGCTCGCCCCACACCAGGCCGGGTCGCTCGGTCACCGCCTTGCCGGGAATTCCCGAGTCCTTCCTGATCACCCACGGGTTGTCGCCCCCTTCGGCGGCGGTGACCCGGCCGCCGGTCAACCCGTCGAGGGCCGCGACCACGTCGGCCACCGTCGGACAGGTCTCCGGCAACGCCTCGTTGCTCACGTGTCTGGTCCGCCTTTCCGCTGACGTCAGTGCCACAGGCACTGGATCTGGTGGCGGCGGAAGCACAAAGGCTGCCACCGCTCGGACTCGGCGGCGTGCGCACAGGCGCGCAGACCGCCAACCGCCATCGGCGACAGCTGTCGGGCTCTTCGGGACGGAAGTTCCCTAGACCGTTCGTCGGTTGAATCACGACGTCCTCGTCGGCCCGTACCCGTGGGACAGCGCTTCAGAGGTGTGTGTTATATACAGGCGTCCACCGTAGGGTGTCAAGATCTCGACCGGCCCGTCCGGCGCTCACTAGAGTCGCGCCATGGATCGCTCAGGCAGCACACCGCCGCGGACTTCCGGAGAGCTCAAGCAGGAGATTCTGCGCGTCTACAACGCCGTGAACCAGGGCATTGCCGGCGTCGGTGTGAGCCGGCAGCGAGTCGACCTCCTGGAGGACCGCATCCTCATCCTCGCCCAGCACCAGCGCGTCAAGGCGCTCGCGGCACTGGATTCCGCCCATCGCGACATCACCCGTGAGGTGGATGTCGCGCTGCTGGACGAGGGCAAGCGGCGGCTCGCCCAGGAGTTCAAAGAGAAGATCGGACTTGCGGTACGCGTGGTCCTCAAGGATTACGACCCGAGCACGGAGATCGCCGCGACCGTCGTGGTCCTCGACGCCCCGTTGGTTCTCACCGAGTCGCGACGCCACGCCTAGCGGCGAGCACGGTTCGATCACGAGGTCGTCGTCGACGTGCCGGGGGCGGGGGCGACAACGGCACGTCGACGACGACGAGGAATTGCTACGGCTGCCCGCCGAGTCCCAGTTCCGCGACGTGCTTCGCGAATGCCTCCAACGCCGCCGCGCCGACGGCCTTGTCTTGCTCACCGTTGCCGCCGCTGACCCCGACGGCGCCGACGATCTGGCCGTCGTACTCGATGGGGAAACCACCCACGAAGATCGCGAACTTTCCGGGGTACATGTGGCTGATCCCGAACGCCTCGTTGCCCGGCAGCGCCGGGCCGTTCGGCGGTTCGTTGAACTTGTGGGTGGCCCGCTCGTGTCCGGCCGCGGTGAACGCCTTGGCCATGGCAATCTCGACCCCGGTGAGGCGGGCACCGGGCAACCGGTGCAGTGCGAGCACATGGCCTCCGTCGTCGCAGACGCAGATCGTCTGCTTCACTCCGATCTCCTCTGCCTTCGCGCGAGCTGCGGCGAGCATGGGGAGCGCGTCGTCGAGCGTGATTCGGTAGATCCTGTGCACCTTGCCTCCTCTGCCCTACCAGCGGGCGGTCCGTGCGACCAGCCTGCCCGGGCACGGAGAGCGCCAACAATGGCTAGACTGCCGCGTTACGACGGGGGAAGCTTGTGCAACCTGTCCAAGGAGTTGTCATGGCTGACCCAGCGGGAGTACTTGTTCAGGACGGCCCGCCCGACGACGCGGAGCCGCAGCAACTGACGGTGGGTCGGCTGCTGCAGGAACGCCTGCTGCGCCCAGCGCGGCTGGCGGCCCCGGCCGAGACGCTCGGCACCGCCGTCACCTGGTGCCTGCCATGGGACGAGGTCCAGGCCACTGTCGGCCCCCTGCCCGGAGTTGTCGTCCATGCCCGGGCCGACCAGGTGCGGCTGGCGG
>NZ_JAPDPH010000320.1 GCF_026013475.1 Micromonospora yasonensis
CCGGCCCGCCACACCCGCGCAGGCGTGCGCGCTGCCGCGGGCGTGGCGCTGCTCGCCGTCGCAGGCGCGGCCGCCGTCACCCGCTGGCGGGCACACCGCCGCTAGATCATGAGGAGACCGAAGCGACATGGCTGAGGAACGCACGGCCGCCGACGCGCTCGTGGAGCGGCTCATCGACTGGGGCGTCGACACGATTTTCGGCCTGCCGGGCGACGGCATCAACGGACTGGTCGACGCGCTGCGCAAGAAGACCGACCGGATGCGTTACATCCACGTCCGGCACGAAGAGGTCGCGGCCATGGCGGCCGTCGGCTACGCCAAGTTCACCGGCCGGCTCGGTGTCTGCTTCGCCACCTCCGGCCCGGGGGCCGCACACCTGCTCAACGGGCTCCTCGACGCCCGCGTCGAACAGGCCCCGCTGCTGGCCATCACCGGCATGTCGTACCACGACCTGATCGGCACCAGCTACCTGCAGGACGTCAACACCGACTACCTGTTCAACGACGTCACCGTCTACAACCAGCGGATCATGGGACCGTCCCATGTCACCAATGTCGTCGACTACGCCGTACGCACCGCCCTGGCCGAACGCGGACCCGCGCACCTGGCCTTCCCGATCGACTATCAGGCCGCGCCCGCCGGATCCGGCACCCGCTACATGCGCAACGTGCCCGGCCACACCTCCACGACCTGGCGCCCCCCGATCCGCGTGCCGCAGGCCGAAGACCTGAAGGCCGCCGCCGCGGCGCTGGCCGGTCGGACGAAGATCGCGATCCTGGCCGGCGCCGGAGCCCGTGGCGCGGGCGAGGAACTCGAAGCCATGGCCGAGGTGCTCGGCGCCCCGATCATCAAAGCCCAGCTGGGCAAGGACTGTGTGCCGGACGACAGCCCCTACACCACCGGTCCGATCGGGCTGGTCGGCTCCCTTCCGTCCGAGCAGGCCCTCGAGCAGTGCGACGCGCTGCTCATCGTCGGCTCCACCATGCCGTACATCGAGTACTACCCCAACCCGGGGCAGGCCGTCTGCGTGCAGATAGACGACAAGCCCGAACGCATCGGCCTACGCCACCCGGTCGACGTCGCGCTGGCCGGCGACGCCCGCGCCACCCTCGCGGCCCTACGACCGCTGCTGTCCCGCAACGACAACCGGGACTTTCTGCACCAGGCACAGGCCGGCATGCGCGACTGGTGGGAGCTGATGGCCGAGCGCGGCTCGTCCCGGGACATGCCGATGAAACCGCAGGTCCCCGCATGGTCGCTCAACGAGGCGCTCGCCCCCGACGCGATCGTCTGCGGCGACTCCGGCACGGTGACCACGTGGGCCGCCCGCCAGATCAAGATCCGCCAGGGCCAGGCCTTCAGCTTCTCCGGCACGAACTGCTCGATGGCCGCCGGCCTGCCGTACGCGATCGGGGCGCAGGCCGCCTACCCCGACCGTCAGGTCGTCGTCTTCACCGGTGACGGATCACTGACCATGCAGCTCGGCGACGTGCTCACCGCGGTGCAGCACCAACTCCCCATCAAGATCGTCGTGATCCGCAACGACACCCTCGGCCTGATCAAGTGGGAGCAGATGGTGTTCCTCGGCAACCCCGAATACGGCGTCAACTTCGCCCCGATGGACTTCGTCAGGTTCGCCGAAGCCTGCGGCGCCACGGGCGTCCGTATCGAGGACCCCGCTCGCTGTCCGGACCAGATGAAACAGGCACTGGCCACCGCCGGACCGGTGATCGTCGAATGCGTGGTCGACCCGCACGAACCCCCGATGCCGGCGAGGGCCAAGAAGGAGCAGGTCAAAAAACTGGCGGCCGCGCTTCGCGCCGGTACGCCCAACCGCAACCGCATCGCCCTGCAGATGGTCAAGGACATCCTCGACGAATCCAGCTTCGACGCCAGCCCGGGCGGTGTCGTGCCCGACAGGCTCGGGCAGGCTCTGTCCGGTGCCGCGCACCGGCTGCGCGACCGCGCCGACGGCGAAGAACGGGCGTGAGGGAAGGCCGGAGTCGGGAGAAATCCGATCCAGAAAAGCGGTACCGGGCGTACGGACGTCCAGGACGGGTACGGGCCGGCCCGGGGGCCGAGGCTGGCGGGGGGTGTGGCCGGTGCGCCGAGACGAAGAGCCGAGCCGACCGACGGCCGGCGACGAACACGAGCCACGCGTGCTGCGCGAGTACGCGCTGCTCGCCGATGGCCACCGCGGGGCGCTGGTGGGGCCGTACGGGGACGTCAGCTGGCTGTGCGCTCCGGGCTGGGCCGATCCTGCCGTCTTCTCCGGACTGCTCGGCGGCCGCGGGGAGTACGTGGTGACACCGGCGAATTCGCGATTCGTGTGGGGCGGGCACTACGAGGCCGGGTCGCTCATCTGGGTGAGCCGGTGGGTGACCACCGACGGCATCATCGAGTGCCGGGAGTCCCTGCTGTTTCCCGGTGAGCAGCGGCGAGTGGTGCTGCTGCGCCAGGTCCACGCGGTGGACCGGGACGCGGTCGTCCGGGTCCGGCTGAATCCACGGGCCGACTTCGGCCGCGTCCCGCTGCGTGACGCCCGCCGGGACGGATCGCTCTGGCTGGCCCGCTGCGGCGACCTGCACCTGCGCCACACGGGCGGGGAGAACCTGGGCCTGGCCGCCGGCGGGGCGCTCTGCGGACAGTTGCGGGTGCCCGCCGGGGGGCAGCACGACATGGTGCTGGAGATCGCTACCCACCCGCTGGATGATCCGCCTCCGGAACCCGGAGCGCTGTGGCGGACCACCGAGCACGCCTGGCGGGAGTCCCTGCTGCCACCGGCCGGCGGCGACGCCCACCGCGATGTGGTCTTCGCGTACGCCGTGCTACGCGGCCTGACCCGACCGGGCGGTGGCATGGTGGCGGCGGCGACCACCGCCCTGCCGGAGCGGGCGCTGGCCGGGCGGAACTACGACTACCGGTACGCCTGGATCCGGGACCAGAGCTTCGCCGGTCAGGCCGCCGCCCTGGTCGGCCGGTACGACCTGCTGGACGACATCGTCGCCTTCCTCACCGAACGGGTCCTGGCCGACGGCGACCGGCTCGCCCCCGCCTACACCGTCGACGGCAGCCCGGTGCCGGAGCAGCACGGGCTACCGTTCCTGCCCGGCTATCCCGGGGCGCCGCCGCGGGTCGGCAACTGGGTACGGGAGCAGTTCCAGCTGGACATCTTCGGTGAGGTCCTGCTGGTGTTGTCGCAGGCCGCGCGGCGTGACCGGCTCGACCGCTCGGCCTGGGACGCAATGGAGCTGACCGCGCGGGTGATCGCCGACCGCTGGGGCCAGGCCGACTCGGGCATCTGGGAGCTGTCGCCCCGGCAGTGGACCCACTCGAAGTTGATCTGTGTGGCCGGGCTGCGGGCGGCGGCCGGCGTGGCGCCGGCCGGGCTGGGCGGGCGGTGGGCAGCGCTCGCCGACGCGATCCTCGCCGACGCGGCCACCCACGGCCTGCACCCGTCCGGGCGCTGGCAGCGGGCGTACGACGACCAGCGGGTTGACGCCTCGCTGCTGTTCCCCGGGATCCGGGGCGCGCTGCCGATGGGCGATCCGCGGACCGAGGCGACCCGGCGGGCGGTGCTGAGGGAGTTGGAGTGTGACGGCTACCTGTACCGGTTCCGGCCGGACAGCCGGCCACTCGGCGACGCCGAAGGCGCCTTCCTCCTCTGCGGGTACGCGGCATCGCTCGCCGCCTGGCAGGCCGGTGACGTCGTCGCGGCCAACCGGTGGTTCGAACGCAGCCGCGCCGCCTGCGGCCCGCCCGGCCTGTTCACCGAGGAGTACGACGTGCAGCAACGGCAACTGCGCGCCAATCTCCCGCAGGCGTTCGTGCACGCGATGATGCTGGAGACCGCGGTCACGCTCGGCCAGGCCCACCCCTGCCCGGTTCCCGACTGACCGTGCCGGGTGATCGTCAACGGCGCGGCGCAGCGCCGACGGCGCGGTTCGGCCGCCGGGCAGGACATGCCCTGCCTCGTCAGCCGGCGCGGCCGTTCCGCGGTCGGCGGGCCGCGCTCAGGTCGAGCAGGGCCCAGCCGCCGGCGATGGCCGTGTCGAGCAGCGCGATGCGGCGCTGCCGGCGGTCCACGGCGGCGAGCGCCAGTGCGGTCGTCGCGTGCAACGCGTCCGCCGCGGCCCCGGCGGTGAGCACGACCGGGGTCGGCCGGCGCAGGGTCATCGCGGCTTGGGCCAGGTGACGCACGCCGAGCACCCGCAGCACCGCCACGGCGAGCCCACTCGGATGCCCCCACCTGAGCAGTACCCGGTGCGGTGCCACGGTCAGGGCCGCACCCCAGGCCAGCCGCGTGAGGGCGCTGGTGTGCCACACCGGTGCTGCCGTCGGCGTGTCCATCGCACCACCCCTCCCCCGGCCGATTCACGCCACCCGGTAGGTCTCCGCGGCTGATGCCTGGGCAGCTACCCGTACCGATTGCCGCCAAACATGGCCCAGTTGCCGGTTCCGGCACGGCTCGTCCATCTGCGCGGCCGGGCCAGCGGGTGCGGGCTGGGGCGACCCTGCTGGCCCGGCTGCCCGGCGGACCGGGCCGAAGTGCCCACCACAGGCAACCCTCATCCGGCCCTAAGACCGCCGTCACGGGTCGTTCCTAGCGTCTGCGGCCATGGCGATACCACCCCCGCCACCGGCGACCGCTGCCTGGCTGAGCCGCGCGGCGCCGCGCCCGCAGGCCCGGCTGCGCCTGCTCTGCCTCCCCTACGCCGGGGCGGGCGGTGGGGCGTACCGGGCGTGGGCGACCTGGCTAGGACCTGACGTGGAACTGTGGACCGGGCAACTGCCCGGCCGGGAACGCCGGCTGGCGGAACCGCCGCTGGACAGCCTGGCCGGCCTGGCCGCCCCGCTGGTCGACGCGATCACCGCCCGGATCCGGCCACCGTTCGCGATCTTCGGACACAGCATGGGCGGCCTGCTCGGGTACGAGGTGACCCGCCGGCTGGTCGAGCGGGGCGACCCGGCGCCGCAGCGGCTGGTGGTCTCCGCCGCCCAGCCCCCGCAGCACGCCGGCCGGACCGGCCGGGCGCACACCCTCGACGACGCCGGGCTGACCGGCTGGCTGCGCGACCTCGGCGGCGTCCCCGACGAACTGCTCGCCGACCCGGCTCTGCTCGGGCTGATCCTGCCCACCGTACGGGCCGACCTGGCCGCGGTCGCCACGTACCGGCCGGCGGAGGTCGTCGCACTGCCGCTGCCGGTGGACGTGGTGGTGGCGACCGACGACCCGGTGGTCGGCCCGGAGGCGGCGGCCGGCTGGGCCGCCTGCACCACGGCCGGGCTCACCCTCACCGTCGTCCCCGGCGGTCACCTCTACCTGCACGACACCCCTCCCCCGCTGCACCGCCTGCTGGCCGGCGGCGGCAGGGCCGCCCACGCGTACGCCGAAGGGGCCACCCCATGACGCAGAACCTGCACCCGGACCTCGCCGATCTCACGCCCGAGCAGCGGGAACTGCTGGCCCTGCGGCTGCGCCGGGCCCGGGAGCGCCGCCCCGAACCGGGCGCGCCCCGGCCGCTCTCGGCCACCCAGGAGCAGCTCTGGTTCCTCGACCGGCTCGACCCGGGCACCCCGGTCTACAACGTGCCCTTCGCCGAGCGGATCAGCGGCCCGCTCGACGTCGCCGCCCTGCACCGGGCGGTCAACGCGGTGGTGGCCCGGCACGACGCGCTACGGATCGTGTTCACCGAAGCCGACGGCGCGGTCACCCAACGGGTCCGGGACGCCCTGGAGGTGCCGCTGCCGGTGACCGACCTGGCGGCGCTGCCCGAGCCGGCCCGCCGGGAAGCCGCGGCGCGGGAGACCGTCGAGCACGCCGCCGTCCGGTTCGACCTGACCGCCGGCCCGCTGCTCGCGGTCCGCCTGCTGGCCCTCGGCGACGACGAGCACCTGCTGCTGGTGACCGTGCACCACATCGTCTTCGACGCCTGGTCGGCCGGGCTGTTCCGGGACGAGCTGATCCGCTGGTACGGCGAGTTCGCCGGCGGCGTACCGGCCGAGGTGCCGGCGCTGCTGGTGCGCTTCGTCGACCACGTCACCGCGCGGCGCCGGCCGGACGGCGAGGCGGCACTGGCCGCCCAGCTGGCGCACTGGCGGGAACGGCTGGCCGGCGCGCCGGC
>NZ_JAPDPH010000321.1 GCF_026013475.1 Micromonospora yasonensis
CCCCCCCCCCCCCCCCCCCCCACCCCCCCCCCCGCGGGGGGCCCGCCCCCCGCCCGCCGCCCCCCCGCCGGTGCCGGCCCCGGCGGCCGGCGCGGACGCCTGGCGGACGGCGGCCGACGAGGGCTGGTCGCGGGCCAGCCGGGCCGCGGAGCCCAGCAACGGTGGCACCACCCGCTCCGGCCTGCCCAAGCGGGTGCCGCAGGCCCAGCTCGTGCCCGGTGGCATCGAGCCGAAGAGCGGGCGGTCCCACACCCGGCGGACGCCGGACGAAGTACGCGGCCTGCTGTCGGCCTACCACCGCGGTGTGCAGCGGGGACGGACGGCCGGCGCGGACCTGAACAGCACCTCGACCAAGGAGACGAACCGATGAACAGGCCAGCGGCCATGCAGGACATGGGTTGGCTGCTCACCAACTTCGCCGACAGTGTGGCGGGCATCGCCCACGTGGTGGCGGTGTCCGCGGACGGGCTGCTGCTGGCCTCCTCCCGCGACCTGCCCACGGATCGCGCCGACCAGCTCGCCGCGATCACCTCCGGCGTGGTGAGCCTCACCGAAGGCGCCGCCCGCATGTTCAGCGCGGGTGGGGTGCTCCAGACGGTGATCGAGATGGACAGTGGCTACCTCTTCCTCATGTCCATCAGCGACGGCTCGTCGATGGCGGTGCTGGCGGCCCGCAGCTGCGACGTCGGCCAGGTGGGCTACGAGATGGCGCTGCTGGTGGAGCGGGTCGGCCAGGCCCTGTCCCCGCTACCGAGGGACGCCGTCCGGTCCTGACCGGGCGTTCGATGTGCACGGGGTGATCCGGAGCCGTCCGGCTCCGTACGGAGGGAGGTGATCGCGAGATGGAACCACGGCGGGACCCGCGTGGTGCGCTGGTGCGACCGTACGCGGTCACTCGCGGCCGCACGGAGCCGCTGCAGAACATCGCGCTGGAGGCGGTGCTGTCCTGCAGCGCCAGCCAGTGCACCGAAGCGCGGTTCGCGGGGCACGACAAATACCGCATCGCCACGGTCTGCGAGGGCCGGGCGCAGTCGCTGGCGGAGATCGCCGCGTACACCCGGATGCCGCTGGGCGTCACCCGGGTGCTGGTCGCCGACATGGTGGCCGAGGGCCTGCTGACGCTACACACTGCCGCTCCCGCGACGGGCTTCGCGGCGCGGATGAACCTGCTTGGAAGGGTGCTGAGTGGACTTCGCGAACTATGACCCCTCGGGGGCGAACCGCAGCCGGGAGATCATCTCCGCGAAGATCGTCATCGCGGGCGGCTTCGGCGTGGGCAAGACGACCCTGGTCGGCGCGATCTCGGAGATCCAGCCGCTGACCACCGAGGCGCTGATGACCGCGGCGGGCGTCGGCATCGACGATCCGTCGAAGGTGCCGGGCAAGGAGACCACCACGGTCGCCATGGACTTCGGCCGGATCACCATGGCCGAGGACCTGATCCTCTACCTGTTCGGTACGCCGGGTCAGACCCGTTTCTGGTTCATGTGGGACGAGATCATCCGGGGTGCGGTGGGTGCCGCCGTCCTGGTGGACACCCGGCGGATCACCGATGCCTTCGCCCCGCTGGACTACTTCGAGAACCGGAACCTGCCGTACGTGGTGGCGCTGAACCGGTTCGACGGCGCGTCGCACTACGAGGCCGAGGAGGTCCGCGAGGCGCTGGCCATCTCGCCGGACGTGCCGATGGTGATGTGCGACGCCCGGCAGCGGGACTCGGTCAAGCAGGTGCTGGTGACGGTCGTCGAGCACGCCATGCTCCGCCTTCAGGCCGAGCACGGCTACCCGGCCTCGGTCGGCTGACCGCCTAGGCGCGCCGGCACCGGCGCCGGTACCCGCCGTCGAGAGGGGGCCCCTGCGGTAAACAGGGGCCCCCTCCGTTCAGTCGACCCGGAGCCGGTAGCCGCGCTTGACCACGGTCTGCACCACGTGCGGGGCCGTCAGCCCGACCCGCAGCCGGGCGACCGCCATCTCCACCGCGTGCTCGTCCGCGCCCCGGGGCAGGGTACGCAGCAGCGCCGTGCGGGACAGCACCTTCCCGGGCGACGCGGCGAGCGCCCGCAGCACCGCCATCGGGGCCGGGGCGAGCGGCCGCAGCTCCCCGTCGATCACCGCGGCGTGCCCGCGCAGGGTGAGCAGGTGCCCGCCGGCCTGCACGGTCATGGTCCGCCGGGGCAGCTCGTCGACGATCGTCCGGACCAGCGCGCCGAGCCGGGCCCGGTCCGGCGCGCTCACCGGCACCCCGCGCCGTAGCAACGGCTCGGCGGTGACCGCGCCGACGCAACTGGCCAGCACGTCGCCACGCAGCGCCGCCAGCACCGTCTCGGTACGGTCCCCGGCCGCCCGCAGCAGCGCCTCCGCCGCCGGCGCGGAGGTGAACGTGACCGCGTCGACCAGCCGGCCCGCCACCAGGTCGATCAGCCGGTGCAGCGGGGCCGGGTCGGTGGGCGGCGCCCAGCGGTAGACCGGCACCTCGATCACCGTGGCCCCGGCCGCCTCCAGTGCCTCGGTGCACTCCGGCTGCCGCTCGCCGTGCAGTTGCATGGCCACCACCTGGCCGGCCACGCCCCGCCGGACCAGGTGGTCGATCACCTCGTCGCAGCTCTCCGAGGCGGGGGACCAGTGCTCCCGCAGGCCGGCGGCCCGGATCGCGCCGGTCGCCTTCGGGCCCCGGGCCACCACGTACGACCGGGAGAACACGTCGCGCAGGGGCTCGGCCAGCCCCCACCCCTCGGCCGCCTCCAGCCAGCCGCGCATCCCGATGCCGGTGTTGGCCATCAGGACGTCCGGCGGACGGTCGAGGCAGGCCCGGGTGGCCGCGCGCAGGTCGGTGTCGTCGGCGAGCGGCACGATCCGCAGCGCCGGGGCGAGCACCACCCGCGCGCCGCGCCGCTGCAGCAGCGCGGCCAACTCGTCGCGCCGCCGGTCGGCGGTGACCCCGATGGTGAAGCCGGCCAGTTCCTCCCGCATCACTCCTCCTGTCGCAGCCGCACCTCGACCAACCCGTCCCGGCAGCGCGCCTCGTGCCGGCGCAGCGCCACCCCCGGCAGGTCGAGGCACCGCCCGGTACGCAGGTCGTAGACCTGCTTGTGCAGGGGTGAGGCGAGCGTCGGCGTGCCGGCCCGGCTGCCCACGATCCCCCGGGACATCACGTACACGCCGCCGACCGGGTCGAGGTTGTCCACCGCGTACAGCTCGCCGCCGGCCCGGAAGACCGCGACCTGCACGCCGTCCACCAGGGCGGCCACGCCCCGGTCGGGGTCGAGCCGGTCGAGCGCGCAGACCGGCGTCCAGTCGAGAGTCAGCGAGGGGCTCATCGGCGTACCTCCGGAAGGCCGAGCGCGACCGGCTGGCGGCGGCGGTCGGCGCCGGCGGCCGGCGGCGCCCCCCGGGCGGGCACCGGCTGGCCGCGCTCGACCGCGAAGGTGATGGACGGGTCGGGCACGTCCGGGGCGTTGACGAAGGAGGTGAACCGGCGCAACCGCTCCGGATCCTCCAGCACGTCCCGCCACTCGTCGGAGTACGACGCCACGTGCCGGGCCATCGCCGCGTCGAGCTCGGCGCAGAGCCCGAGAGAGTCGTCCAGCAGCACCGCCCGCAGGTGGTCGAGGCCGCCGTCCATCGCCTCGATCCAGGCGGCGGTGCGCTGCAACCGGTCGGCGGTGCGGATGTAGTACATCAGGAACCGGTCGATCAGCGTGACCAGTGCCGCGGTGCTCAGATCGGTGGCGAACAGGTCGGCGTGCCGGGGGCGGAAGCCGCCGTTGCCGCCGACGTAGAGGTTCCAGCCGGTCTCGGTGGCGATGATGCCGAAGTCCTTGCCGCGCGCCTCGGCGCACTCCCGGGCACAGCCGGAGACCGCCGACTTGAGCTTGTGCGGGGCGCGCAGTCCCCGATAGCGCAGCTCCAGCGCGACGGCCAGCCCGACCGAGTCCTGCACCCCGTACCGGCACCAGGTCTCGCCGACGCAGGACTTCACCGTGCGCAGCGCCTTGCCGTACGCGTGGCCGGACTCGAACCCGGCGTCGACCAGCCGCCGCCAGATCTGCGGGAGCTGCTCGATTCGGGCCCCGAACAGGTCGATCCGCTGCCCACCGGTGATCTTGGTGTAGAGCCGGAAGTCCCGGGCCACCTCGCCGATCACGATCAGCTTCTCCGGGGTGATCTCCCCGCCGGGAATCCGGGGCACCACCGAGTAGCTGCCGTCGCGTTGCAGGTTGGCCAGGAAGTGGTCGTTGGTGTCCTGGAGGGACGCCTGCTCGCCGTCGAGCACGTGCCCGGTGCCGAGCGAGGCGAGGATCGAGGCCACCACCGGCTTGCAGATGTCGCAGCCGCGCCCCCGCCCGTGCTCGGCGATGAGCTGGGAGAAGGTCCGGATGCCGCGGACCCGGACGAGGTCGAACAGCTCCTGCCGGCCGGCGTCGAAGTGCTCGCAGAGCGCGGTGGACTGCCGCACCCCGGCCGCGTCCAGCAGTTGCTTGAGCATCGGTACGCAGGAGCCACAGCTCGTGCCGGCCCGGGTGCACGCCTTCACCGCCGGCACGTCCACCGCGCCGCCGGCGATCGCCGCGTCGATCTGCTCCCGGGTCACCGCGTTGCAGGAGCAGACCTGGGCGGCGGACGGCAGCGCGCCGGCGCCGGTACCCGCGCCGGCCGGGGCGAGCAGCGCCAGCGGGGGACCGGGCAGCGGCCCGCCGACGCTCGCCCGAAGGGTCGGGTACGCGCTCGAGTCGCCGACCAGCACGCCGCCGAGCAGCGTCTTCGCGTCGTCGGACAGGACCAGCTTCGCGTACGACCGGGTGGCCGGGTCGGTGAAGGTCACGTCGAGGCAGCCCGGGGTGGTGCCGTGCGGGTCGCCGAACGAGGCCACGTCCACTCCGAGCAGCTTGAGCTTCGTGGCGGTGTCCGCGCCCGGGAAGGTGGCCGCCCCGCCGAGCAGCCGGTCGGCCACCACCTCGGCGGTCGCGTACCCGGGCGCGACCAGGCCGTGGCAGGTGCCGTCCACGGCGGCGCACTCGCCGACCGCCCAGATCCGCTCGTCCGCGCTCCGGCAGGTGGTGTCGACCAGCACACCGCCGCGCGGGCCGAGCGGCAGCCCGGCCGCCCGGGCCAGTTCGTCCCGGGGCCGGATGCCGGCGGCCACCACGACCAGGTCCGCGTCGACCGTGCGGCCGTCGGAGAGTTCCAGCGCGCCGACCGTCCCGTCCGGGCCGGCCCGCAGCGCGCTGGTGGCCACCCCGAGGTACGGGGTCACGCCCAGCTCCTCGACGTACCGGCGGAGCATCGCCCCGCCCGCCTCGTCCAGCTGCACCGGCATCAGCCGGGGCGCGAACTCGACCACGCTGGTGGCCAGCCCGAGCAGGCGCAGCGCGTTCGCCGCCTCCAGACCGAGCAGGCCGCCCCCGATCACCGCCCCGGCCCGCCGGCCCGCCGCGTGCGCCCGGATCGCCGCCAGGTCGTCCAGCGTCCGGTAGACGAAGACCCCCGGCAGGTCGGTGCCGTCCACCGGGGGCACGAAGGCGTACGAGCCGGTGGCCAGCACCAGTGCGTCGTACGGGTGCTCCCCGGCCGCGGTGCGCACCACCCGCCGGTCCCGGTCGACGCCGAGGGCCGGCTCGCCCAGCCGCAGCTCGACCCCGTCGTCGGGGGTGTGCAGGGTGAGCTCCTCGGCGCTCACCCCGTCGAAGAAGGCCGACAGCCGCACCCGGTCGTACGCCGGCCGCCGCTCCTCGGCCAGCACCGTCACCTGCCAGCGCCGGTCGTGGTCCCGGGCCCGCAACGCCTCGACGAAGCGCTGCCCGACCATGCCGTTGCCGACAACCACCAGCCTGCCGCCACTCATCGCCTCACCTCCACGCGGTCGATCGCGTCACTGTCATCGGGGTGGCCCGACGGGCGTGTCGGCGGGCCGCGCCCGGCTGGCGGTCCGGCGCGCTCATCGCGCCGCCACCGGGTCCGCCTCGGCGAGCCAGTCGGCGATGCCGGTGACCGCGTCCCGGCAGCCGCCGCAGCCGGTGGCGGCCCGGGTCGACGCCGACAGCTCCGCCACGGTCCGGGCGCCGGAGCGCCAGCACGCCACCAGCACGCCCTTGCTCACGTCA
>NZ_JAPDPH010000322.1 GCF_026013475.1 Micromonospora yasonensis
TCACGATGCTCCCTCCCCTGCCACCGGACCACCGGCCACGTCCGGGGTGGATGGCAACCCGACCGCCTGCTGGCGGTGCGCGAGGCCCTCGTCGAAAGCCTCGGCCACCGCTGCCACCGTCCATTCCGGGATCCGAACGGCCGGGAGGGCCACCCCGGGGTGGGTCATGAGCGAGAGTTCCTCGCCGTCCACCCGCACGACCTGCCCGGAGATCCCCGCGGCCGCGTCCGAGAGCAGGTAGACCACGGCCGGCGCGTTGCTGGACGGACTCTTGCCCACGTTCTGCCCCCGGGCCCGCTCACCGAGGTAGCGCTCGAAGGTGTCCGCCATCCGGGTGTGCGCGTTCGGCGACACGGCGTTGACGCGGACGGGCGTGCCGGCAAGGTCCGCGGCCCAGCAGTAGGTGAGCGACGCGACGCCGCCCTTGCTCGCACCGTACGCCCCCATCGCCGCCGAACCGGTGTGCGAGCCGGAGGTGACGTTCACCAGTGAACCGCCGCCCGGCTGGTCCAGCATGGCGCGGATGGCGTGCAGCCCGCAGTAGGCGGTGCCGAGCAGGTTGACCTCGATCACCCTGCGGAACTCCACCGGATCCTGTTCGCGCGGATCGGCCAACCGGAAGATGCCGGCGTTGTTGACCAGCCCGTCGATGCGGCCGAACGCATTCCGGCACGCCTTGACCAGCCGGCCGGCGCCCTCCCAGGAGGCGATGTCGGAATCGTCGCAGACGGCCCCGATCTCGGACGCCACCCTCGTTGCGGCGTCCACGTCGACATCGTTCACCACCACCGAGGCACCCTCGGCGGCGGCGAGACGGGCGTACGCCTCACCGAGTCCGCGGCCCGCGCCAGTGACCACGATCGCCTTGTTTGCCAGCCAGCCGGACTCTGCGTTGTCCGCACCCATCACCACAGCCCTCCCACGGCTTGCCCCTGGCGGTCCACCAGTGGCGCTCCGGTCAGCCCGCCGGACGCAACTCCTTGGGGCGCTCGACACCGATGGCCGCGCTGTACGCGTCGTCCAGCGCTGCGCCGCCGTCGTTCACCTCCGCCACGATCTCGCCGCGCACCAGCACGTAGCCCCGATCGACGACGCGCCGCAGCACGCCCAGCGCGGGCTCGGCCAGCAGCACCGCGACGCCCTCCCGGGCGAGCCCGGAAACCGTCGCGGCCAGCTCGCGGACGATCAGCGGAGCGAGACCGGTCATCATCTCGTCGAGCAGCAGCACCCGGGGCGAACCCATCAACGCCCGGGAGACCACGAGCATCTGCTGCTCACCGCCGGAGAGCACGCCGACCAGGCTGCGCAGCCGGGTCCGCAGGATCGGGAACCGGTCCACCGCCTCGTCCACCGCGGAGTTGGGCAGCCGGAGCAGTTCGGCCATCACGCGCAGGTTGTCCGCGACATTCAGGTGCGGGAAGAGCTGCCGCCCCTGCGGGACGACGCCGATCCCGGCCCGGGCCCGGGCGGCGGGCCGCAGCCGGCTGATCTCCTCGCCGTCGAGGTACACCTTCCCGCTCGCGGGCACCGAGCCGTACGCGGCGAGCAGCAGGCTGCTCTTCCCGGCGCCGTTCGGACCGACGATCGCGGTGACGGCGCCGCCCCGTGCGGTGATGCTGACCTCGGTCAACGCGCTGGCATGCCCGTATCGGACGCTCAGCCCCTCGATCTTCAGCTCATGACCGGACATCCTGCACCTCCGCCTTCGGGGAGCCGTCCCCGGCGTCATCGTCGTCGGCGTCCGATCCGAAGTAGACGCTCTGCATCTGCGGGCTGGCCAGGCAGTCGCGCGGATCGCCGTCGAAGACCACCCGGCCCCGGTCGAGCAGCATGATCCGGTCCACCAGGCGGGCGACGAGGTCAACGTTGTGGTCGACCAGGATCACGGCGTGGCCCCGCCGCCGCACGGTGTGGATCACCTCGGCGATGCCCGCGACGCCGCGCGCGTCGGAGCCGGCGAACGGCTCGTCCAGCAACAGCACCAGCGGGTCCTGCCCGAGCGCCCGGCCGACCTCGACCAGCCGCTGCTCGCCGAGGGTGAGGTCACCGGCCTCCCGGTCCAGATCGCGGATGCCCAGTTCGTTCGCGATCGCCCGCACGGCGGCCCCATCAGCTGCCCCTGTGGGCCGCAGCGCCCCGACGAACGCTCCGGTGATCATCTGCCAGAGCGTGGCGTGCCGTCGGGCGGCCCGCCCCAGCAGCAGATTGGCCCGGACGTCCAGTTCCAGCGCGAGCTGGGGGTACTGGAAGGTACGGCCCAGCCCGGCCCGGGCACGCCGTGACGCCGGCCCGGTGAGCTTCGATCCGCGCAGCGTCAGCTCGCCAGCGGTGGCCGCCTGGGCCCCGGAGATCAGATCGACCAGCGTGGTCTTGCCGGCGCCGTTCGGGCCGACCAGTCCGAGAACCTCCCCGGCCCGCAGTTCGAAGTCGACCTCCGACAGGGCGGTGACTCCGCCGTACCGCTTGGTCAGGCCGCGCCCGACCAGCAGGATCTCCTCAGCCACGGTCCGGCTCCTTCCGCAGCAGCGCCCAGCCCCGCGTGCGCAGCTTGTCGGCGTAGCCGACCACGCCGCGCGGCGCGACCAACATGATCACCAGTACCCCGAGCGCGAGCAGCAGCGTGCCGCTGGTCTCGATCGCCGGGAAGTTGAGCGTCAACTCGACCGCGATCACTGCCCCCGCGACCGCGCCCCACGGCGTGCCCGCCCCACCGATCAGCGGCATGAAGATGGCGAGGAAGACGATGTTCAGGGTGAACGTGTCAGGCGTGATGCTGCCGGCCGAGTAGGTGAAGAGTCCGCCGCCGACGGCCGCGATCGCCGCGCCGAGCGCCAGCGCCACGAGGTTCAGCACGGGGACCCGGACGCCGGCCGCCTCCACAGCCCGCGGGGCGTCCCGCATGGTCCGCACGATCACGCCCCACGGCGAGAGCCGCAGCCGATCCAGCAGGAACGCGATGACGCAGACGACGACCGCCGAGCCGAGCACCATTTGATAGTGACTCGGCGTCCAGCCGAACAGGTTGAGCGGCCGCAGGTTGCCCAGCCCGCCCGAGCCGCCGGAGAGGGCCTCCGCGTCGATGAGGAACGCGGTGAACGCCATGCCGAACAGCAGGGTCACCGCCGCGAGGAAGAACCCGGACAGCCGCCGGGTGACGAGCCCGAGCAGCACGGCGAGCAGCGCCGCCACGATCGGGCCGACGAGCCACGCCACCGCGAGCGGCAACCCGGTCTTCGCGGAGACCAGCCCGACCGCGTACCCCCCGATCCCGGCGTAGGCGCTGTACGCCATCGACAGGGACCCGGCCATCAGGTACGGCACGTACATCCCGAGGGCGATCAGGGCGTAGGTCGCCGCGGAGGTGACAAGTGTCTGCTTGTAGCCGTCAGAGCCGACCCAGAGCAGAATCAGCACGGCGGCGGCGCAACCGAGGGCGAGACCGCCGATGCCGGGAACTCGTCGGATGTCCCGGCCGGCGGCCACGGCGGCGGGCTGGGAGGTCTGAGTGGTCATGCGCGCACCGTCCGCACGAACAGTCCCTGTGGCTTGAAGGCGAAGAACAGCAGGGCGATGAAGAGCATCCCGTACACGTGCGCCTGGCCGCCGAAGTAGTACGGAAGGAACACCTCGACCAGCCCGAGCAGCATGCCGCCGAAGAGCGGCGCCCAGACGGAGCCGGTACCGCCCACTACCACGGCGAGGAATCCGGACAGCGACCAGGCCAGCCCGGACAGCGAGTTCACGCCGGCCTTCGGGGCGAAGAGAATGCCGGCCAGCGCGGCGACGAAACCGGCAAGCACGAACGCGATCAGCCGGATCCGGTTGACTGGCAGGCCGAGCAGTGCCGCCGCGCGGTTGCTGTCACCGACCGCCCGCAGCAGCCGGCCGGTCCGGGTCGACCGGATCCAGACGGCCGACAGCGCGAAGGAGAGCAGCGCCACCCCGATCATCAGCAGTGAGCTCGGCTGGACGGTGACCTCCCCGACCGTCACCGGGTCGAAGGTCGCCAGGCTCTGCCCGGGCAGGGTCGGGTATCCGAAGACGTAGCCGGCGAGCTGCTGGATGGCGAAGAGCACCGCCGCCACGGCGACCAGCGCCGGCAGTTCACCGCCGCCGCTGCGCTTCTGTACCGGACGTACGACGCCCAGCTCGGTGAGGGCGGCCAGCCCGATGGTCACCGCCACGGCCGTCGCGGCGGCCGGCCACACCCCGAGGTCGTAGGTGATGACCAGCCAGCTGGTGCAGAGGCCGCCCATCATCGCGTACGGGCCGATGGCGAAGTTGAAGAAGCCGGCCCCGACGTGGATCAGGTAGTAGGCCAAGGCCAGCATGCCGAAGAAACACCCCATTTCCACGGCGGAGAGCCAGAGCTGGAGGTCTGTCATCGAAACTCCTCGTGAGCGCCTACCGCGAGCGGGCGAGCCGCGTCAGCTCGCCCGCCTCCTCGTGGGGTCAGTTCGAGCACGGGGGCTGGAACGTCGCCCACGGCCCCTTGGGCTTGTTGTCCGCCCCGAACTCGATCAGGGAGAGGCCACATGCCCCGTCCGCGCCGAGGTGCTTGCTGGCAGAGAAGGAGAGCGTGAAGCTGCCCTGCCCGAAGGTCGCCTGGTAACCGGTGATGCTCTGGATCGCCTCGTTGAGCTTCTTGGGGTCGTCCGGCCCGCCGGCCTTCTCGATGGCGAGCTTGAGGAGCTGCACGGAGTCCCAGCCCTGGGCGTCGTACGCGGTGACCTGGTAGTTGTCGCCGTTCTTCTGCCTGAGGAAGTCGACCAGGGCCTTGGTGCGCGGGTTCTCCTGATTGATCGAGCCCATGAAGATCAGCCCCTCGAGGGCGCCCGGGTTGGCCAGCTTCCAGGAGGACGGCTGGTTGCCGATCGACGCGAGCGAGAAGCGCGGCTTCCCCTTCATCTGGGCCGCCAAGGTGTTCTGGGCGAGCACCTCGAACGCGCCACCGACGCTGGTGACCAGCACCGCGTCCGGATTGGCGTTCTTCAGCCGGGCGACCTGGGCCGAGAGGTCCGAGGCGTTGGCCGCGCCCTTCTCGGTAGCCACGGTCGTCACGCAGGAGATTCCGGCCAACAGCGACTTGTTCAACGCGGCGATGGTGGTCGTGTCATCCGTCAGGATGCCGATCTTGTTGATGTTGGCTGCCTTGAACGCCCCGCAGTAGACCTGCGCCCAGTCGGTGGTCGTGTTCGCGAGCATGTAGATCAGCTCGTTGTTCGGCGGCTCGACCAGCGTCGCGGTTACGCCGGTAGGCGCGATCGCCGGCAGGCCGAGCTGGGTCAGGGTGGACTTCGCCTGCATGACGGCGGCGCTGCCGCTCTGCAGGAAGAGCGCCTTCGCGCCCTGGCTGTGCAGCTTCTGCAGGACGGCCGGGACCTTTGTCGGGTCGCTCTCGTCGTTCTCGATAACGAGCCGCAGCGGACGGCCGAGGACGCCGCCCTTGTCGTTGATGTCCTGGACCGCCAGCCGGATGGTCTTGCCGGCGATGGTGCTGTAGGAGGCGCCGGGGCCGGTGCTGTCCTCGTCCATCCCGATGATGATGGGTTCGCCCTTCGCGGTGCCGTCGGTCGGCTTGTCGCTACCGCCCTTGCCCCCGCAACCCGCCGCCGCAAGGGCGAGGACGGCCAGGCTGGCGACCAACCGCGCCGTCGCTCCTCTGGTTATGGCCACTTCTCGCCTGCCTCACTCGATATGGCTGTCACTGACTCTTGGTCGTCCTTCTCATCGCGGCCACACTCTGCGCCGCGGAGCGCTGCGGCCACCAGCGATGGCCCACGCCGACGCCGATCGAGCCGGACAACCGACCGGGACAACCGGCAACCGAGCAAGCGCTAGGTTGTTATAGTGCTGTCGGTCATACGGCGTGTCAAGGGCCACCATGCTGCCCGCGTATTACGAAGGGATCAAGAAGTGCGCTCTTCGGGATCCCGCCGGTTGACCTGCGGATCCAGCACGCGCCGACGACGGAAGGGCCAACCGATGTGCCCGGTTCGCCGCGCGCTGCCCGGCCCGCGCTCGCACCGAAGGTTGCGACGGACAGCGGAAAGCCTTCACCAACGACAAGGAGGGTG
>NZ_JAPDPH010000323.1 GCF_026013475.1 Micromonospora yasonensis
ACCCCCCCCCCCCCCCCCCCCTCCCCCCCCCCCTCCCCCCCCCCCCCCCCCCCCCCCCCCCCCCCCCCCCCCCCCCGCCGTACCCGAGACGAAGTCCGCCCGCCGGGCGGCCCGCGAGGCCGCCGGTGCGGCCGAGGAGGAGCAGTCATGACCCAGCCGAAGACCAACCGCATCCCGGCCCCGATCTACGCCGCCGCCGGCGCCGGCGAACTCGCCCTCCAGCAGCTGCGCAAGCTCCCCACCGTGGTCAGCGACCTCGGCACCCAGGTCGTCGCCGACCTGACCGGCAAGGCCGTCGTCACCGGCGTCGAGCTGCGCCAGAAGGCGACCGCCGCGCTGAAGACCGCCAACCTGACCGCGGCCGAGCTGCGGGAGAAGGCGGTCGCGGCCGACTTCGACCTGGACAAGCTCCGGGAGGCGGCCACCGTGGACAAGCTCCGCGGGGCCGCGACCCGCAACGCCGCCGCCGTGCTCAGCGGCGCGCAGGCCGCCCAGGCCCGCGCCCTGGCCGCGTACGGCGAGCTGGTCGCCCGCGGCGAGCGGGTCGTCGGCGCCGGAGTGCTGGAGGCAGCCGACACGGTGAACGCCGACATCGAGGCGACCGGAGCCGCCCCGGCCGCCGAGGCCGTGAAGCCGGCCGAGGCACCGTCCCCGGCCGAGGTGGCCGAGGCCGTGGAGAGCAAGCCGGCCGCTGTGAGGCGGACCCGGGCCACCAAGGCCACCGCCGCCAAGGCCACTGCCGCGAAGCCCGCCACCCCGTCGGCCAAGCTGCCGAAGACCACGAAGCGGACCCGCCCGACCGCCGAGTGAGTCGATCCTGGACCGAGACCCCGGACAACGTCTTGTCGGACGTTTCCGGGGTCTCGGCATAAGCTTGCCGGCATGGCCACTGCCGCGCCGATCTTCGCGTTCGAAGTCCGTACCGTGATCGAGCTGATCCTGCTCGTCTTCGCCCTGGTCATCGAGGGAGTGGCGTTGGTGCACGCGATCACCCAGCGCTCCGACGCGTTCCCCGCGATCGGCACCCTGCCCAAGGGCGGCTGGATCGCCATCCTGGCCGTCTGCATGCTCCTCACGCTGCCGTTCTTCGGGTTCGGCGGGGCGCTCAGCATCTTCGGGCTGGTCGGTATCGCGGCGGCCCTGATCTACCTGCTGGACGTCCGGGTCGGGCTGCGCGACCTGCACGACGGCCGGGGCTTCTGGTGAGGAATTTCCGCTGGCCCCCGCCGCCGGACGGCGGCCCCCGCACCTGGGGCCCCGGCCCCGGGGCGCCGCGCACCGGCCGGCCGGCCCTGCCCGAGCCGGAGACCGAGCTGGTCACCACCCCGCACTGCGTACGGCTGGAGCGGCTGGTCACCGGCACCGGTGACCCGGTGACGGTGTTCGCGCACGGGCTGGGCAACGGCATCGCCACCACCCGCCCGTTCGGCAGCGCGGTCACCGGCCGCAAGATCTTCTTCCAGTTCCGCGGGCACGGCCGCTCCGACTCGCCGCCCGGCCCGTGGAGCTACCTGGACCTCGCCCGGGACCTGCGGGCGATCGCCGACCTCGGCGGGGCCACCCGGGCGTTCGGGGCCAGCCTCGGCGCGGGGGCGCTGTGCCGGCTGCTCGTGGAGAGCCCGGAACGTTTCGAGAAGCTGGTCTTCTTCCTTCCCGCCGTGCTCGACAAGCCGCGCGGCGAGGTGGCCCGGGCCCGGCTGACGGACCTGCTGGAGGCGGTGGCGGACGGGGACGCCTCCGCCCTGGCCGACGTGGTCTCGCTGGAGCTGCCGCCGTCGGTCCGCAACACCCCGGCCGGCTGGGCGTACCTGCGGCAGCGGCTGGACCAGCTGCTCCGGGACGGGCTCGCGCCCGGGTTGGCCAGCCTGCCGGAACAGGCCCCGCTCCGCGACGCCCGGGCGCTCGCCGCGGTCACCGCGCCGGCGCTGGTCATCGCCTGCGTCGGCGACGACCTGCACCCGGTGGCGGTCGCCGAGCAGTTGGCCGCCGCGCTGCCGCACGCCACCCTGCACGTGTACGACCGGCCGGGCGTGCTCTGGACGGAACGCGCCGACCTGCGGGAGCGGATCTCGACGTTCCTCAACGGGTAACGTGCCCGTCCATGGGCGTCACACACCACGGCCGTACGCACCGCCTCGACCTCGCCGACCCCACCCTGCGGGAGTGGGCGTGCACGGTGCTGGCGGCCGATCCCGAGCAGGGCATCGTGCTGGACCGGTCGGCCTTCTACCCGGGCGGCGGTGGGCAGCCGCCGGACCACGGGGTGCTGCTCTGGCAGGGCGCACAGACCCGGATCGTGGGCACCCGCAAGGGTGACGACCTCTGGCTCGTCCCGGCCGAGGGTGACCCGGTGCCGCCGGTCGGCACCGCCGTCACCGGCGCGGTCGAGGACGACCGGCGGACCATGCTGATGCGTACCCACTCCGGGCTGCACGTGCTCTGCGGGGTGGTCTTCCGCGACTTCGGCGCGCTGGTCACCGGCGGCAACATGGAGCCCGGCGAGGCCCGGATGGACTTCAACCTGCCCGAGGTGCCGCCGGACTTCAAGGGCCGGATCGAGGAGCTGGTCAACGCCGAGGTGGCCGCGGACCGGGCGGTGGCCGTCCGGGTGCTGCCCCGGGCCGATGCGCTGGCCCTGCCGGACATCATCCGTACCCAGTCCAACCTGATCCCGCCGGACGAGCAGGAGGTCCGGATCGTCGACATCGTCGGGCTGGACGTGCAGGCCGACGGGGGCACCCACGTCGCCTCCACCGCCCAGATCGGCAAGATCCAGGTGGTCAAGGTGGAGAGCAAGGGCCGGGCCAACCGCCGGGTCCGCGTGCGGCTAATGGACTGAGGCCAGTCGGGCGCGCGCCTGACCCGGGGCCCACGGGCCGGGGCGACGTGCCCCAGCCCGTGGTGTCCTGGGTGGTCAGCGATTGAGGGATCGCCAGAAGGCGTAGTGGTGTCCGGTGGCCGAGTCGACGGTGCGGATCGTGCCGGGGGCCAGCGCCAGCACCCGCTGGCTGCTGTAGCGGGACCAGGTCGGTGATCCGGAGCCGTTCGGGTCACCGGTGTGGGCGAACCGGGTCCAGTAGTCGATCATCTGCGTTCCCAGCCGGGTCTGCTCGTCGGTGAGTGGCTGGGCGTATCCGACGGTGAACAGGTACGGCAGTTCGGCGGTGTGGAAGGAGCCGAGCGGGAAGCTGGGCTGGTGCGCACCGGTGAAGAACGGCGCCTGGTCGTCGGCGAACTCGTAGACGTAGGTCGGGGTGTGCCGGGCAAGCGCCGCTGCAGTGTCGAGCGTGGATCGGACCCAGATCGCGTCGGTGAGGGCCGCGCCGAGAGCCTCGCTCGGCGACCCGTACGCGCTGGTTGAATAGCGTGCCGCCACGGCGTCGGCGTCGGCGCCGAACTCCTGGTTGAGCTGCTCGCGGTAGTCGGCTTCGGTCAGCGGGCACTCGTTCGGATGGTCGGGCAGTGCCGGCACGCCGGGGGCACAGTTGGCCCCGGACACCTCCATGCCCCACACGCGCAGGCGTTCCTCGTCGCGGTTGTAGCCGTGGATCACCGGCACGTGGTGGAAGCGGCCGGTGGCGAGCGCCTCGGCGGGGTCGATGGGCAGAATGGGACCACCCAGCACGGGACCCAGATCGGGCAGGGATGCCGTCGCCGCCAGCAACTCGTCGGCCGGCTTGGCGCGCAGGCAGGTCGCGGCGGCGGCCAGGTCGGGGCAGCCCAGCGACTCGGCCAGCGCCAAGCCCTCCTGCTCGGCCACGGTCCTCGGCCGCGGCGCCGACGTGGTGGCCGGAGTCCAACCGCTCGTGCACGGACCGCTTTGCATGATCACCTTGTCGAACAGGCCCGCCGAGGCGGGTGAGGCCAGGTGGGCGCAGCCGCTGAAGCTGCCGGCGGACTGGCCGAACAGGGTGACGTTGTGCGGGTCGCCGCCGAAGGCCGCGGCGTTGCGGCGTACCCACCGCAGGGCGGCCTGCTGGTCCTGCAGGCCGAAGTTGCCCGATTGGTTGGCGTCGGCGTCGAAGGCGGGGTGGGCGAGGAAGCCGAGCGCGCCGAGCCGGTAGTTGACCGACACGACGATGACGTCGCCCTGGGTCACGAGCGAGATGGGGCGGTAGATGTCTCCGGCGCCGTAGGTGAGGCTGCCGCCGTGCAGCCACACCATCACGGGGAGCGGCTTGCTGCTGTGCCGTGGGGTGGTCACGTTGACGAACAGGCAGTCCTCGGTGGTGCTCGGGCGGCCCATCGGGATGCCCGCCGGCTGGGGGCAGGCGTTGCCAGGTTGGGTGGCGTCCCGGACGCCGGTCCAAGGCTGAGGTGGCTGCGGGCCGCTCCAGCGCAGCTCACCGACCGGCGGGGCCGCGTAGGGGATCGCCTGGAAGGATCGGTAGCCGTCGGTGACCAGGCCCCGCACCGGACCGCTTTCGGTCTGTACGACCGCGGGCGCGCTGCCGGAGGCCGCCGCGCGAACCTCGGCCGTCGGCCCGGTGAGGGTGGCGGCCACGCCGATCACGCCCGTTACGGCGGCAGCGGTGAGCAGGATGCGCTGTACGCGGCGGGCGACGGGCGGATCGGACCTGGCCGGAACGACCTCCGGTGTGTGGATCATGTCTGGCATGCCTTGATCGAACGCGTTCCGGCCCGGCCAGGCAGGGGTGGCATGACCCCGGACATGGTGGTGCCAGCACCCCTTGTGCCGCAGGATCGCCGGTTACCCTGGCCGGGTGAGCTGTCGGCAGCGGGGCTGGCTGCCAGCAGTCAGCGTGGGAGCAGCTCCGGCGGCAGGTGGGCGGCCCGGACGTCGAGGAGCCAGCGCTCCACGGTCTCCTCGTCCGGCCGGTCCGGCAGTGGCGTACGGATCCGGTCGAAGTCCCGCTCCGCCGCCGCGACCAGCGCCTCGGCCTCGTCCAGCGCGCCAGCCGCGACCCGGTCGCCGAAGGCCCGGAACCACTCCGGATCGGCCAGCCGGATCTCCAGCACGCCGGTGGCATAGAGCACCCGCCCCTGGTGCAGCAGCCGGGCCAGGTGCCGGGCGTGCTTCGCCGAGCGTCGCCGGCCGCCCAGCTGGGACGAGTCCCGGGTGGTGAGCTTGCGGAACTGCTGCGTGGCGTAGCCGAGGTAGGCGTCCCGGACCCGGGGCGCGCTGAGGAAGGCCGAGCGAATCGCGATCAGCCGCTCACCGGGTTCGGTCCGGGTCTCGTAGCAGTCCTCGGGCAGCCACATCAGCTCGGTGGCCGTCGGGTTGCCGCTCAACGCCAGGCGGCAGTACTTGCCGGCCTCGTGGAAGGTCACGTCCGGGTCGGTGGTGACCACCGACTCTCGGGGCGGGTGCAGGCCGTGGAAGGCCACCGTGGGCGCGGCGAAGACGCCGATCCGGTCCACGTCCGAGCCGGGGCCGGCCAGCCCGTACGCGACCGAGCCGACGATCCCGGAGAGCAGCAGGTGCATGTGGTCATGATGGCGGATCCGGATCACCCGGAAAACCCGACTTCGGCTGTCAGGTATCGGTGTCACCGTGGGTGCCATGACGAAACCGCTGACAGGAAAGATCGCGCTCGTCGCCGGGGCGACCCGGGGCGCCGGCCGGCAGATCGCGGTGCAGCTCGGCGCCGCCGGAGCCACCGTCTACGCCACCGGCCGCTCCACCCGGGACCGCCGCTCGGAGATGGACCGGCCGGAGACCATCGAGGAGACCGCCGAGCTGGTCACCACGGCCGGCGGCACCGGCATCGCCGTGGCGGTCGACCACCTCGACCCCGCGCAGGTACGCCGACTGGTCGAGCGGATCGACGCCGAGCAGGGCCGGCTGGACGTGCTGGTGAACGACATCTGGGGTGCCGACCCGCTGATCACCTGGGAGAAGCCGGTCTGGGAGCAACCCCTCGACGCCGGCTTCCGCACCCTCCGGCTGGCCGTGGACACCCATATCATCACCAGCCACTT
>NZ_JAPDPH010000324.1 GCF_026013475.1 Micromonospora yasonensis
GTGCTCCACCAGTGCCTGCCAGGCACTCAGCGCGGCCAGTGGCAGCGCTGCGGCGTGGTCGTGGTCAACGGTGGCGGGTTTGGCCGCCAGGACCGCCGCGGGCAGGGCGACGTACTCGGCGGCCGCGCCATCGCGGGTGAAAGGGATCAACCCGTAGACGGCCTCCCCCTCGGCGGGGCTCTCCACCCCCGTCCCGGACGCCGCGACGACTCCCGAGAACTCATGCGACGGGATGATCGGAGTGCGCTCCGGCCCTGACCCGTCCGAGCTGTACGTCCAAGTCTGCGGCCAGGTGAGCTCAGTGGGTGTCATGGAAGCAGCCTTCACGGCCACCAACACCTCACCAGGCCCCGGCTCAGGCCGCGGCGCCTCCTCGTACACGAGCTGCTCCGGCCCGCCTCTGGTGTGAGCTCTCACGGCGTGCATCGTGCTCATCCGACTGCTGCTCCCTCCCGACCACATGTCGATCAGCCCGCCGGCCGCCCCTAGCGATGAACCGCAGGCTAACTCCCGCATTATCTGGCGGTTCGGCAGCGCGCATGTCGGACTTCCGTAACCCTTGCCCCTTCGGCGCAGAAGCGCGCTGGATCAGGGCTCCGGGGCAACAGCACGCGGCGGTCGTCTGGCGGCGACCACCGAAGCCAAGCATGTGCGGATTACACGATCAACGCTCAAAGACGAGGCACTAGAAATGCCAGGATCCGCCCAGCGATAGCGGCCCGACCAGCCCAACCACCGCACCTTGAGGCGGAGCCTCACCGGCGCTGTGACCACGAACGCTGAACATCAGCAGAAAGGAACATCAGCCCTGTGCAGACCGCGCCTCGGGTGGGTGCGGGAGCGACCTGCGAAGAGAGCGAGGTCAGTCTGCTGTCGGAGCGGAAACCTGCCACAACGCACTGCCTGGCAGGCGCGGAGTCTGTCGCCGGACGGCAGCGTGGAGGTTCCGGTGTAGAGGACGATGCCGGCGATGAAGTCGTCGCCGAGGCGGTCGGCGAGTCGGCGCAGCCTGCGGAAGTCGTCGGGGCCGAGTGCTGTGGCTGCCTTGACGGGCGGCAGCAGCGCGTCATCGGGTACCACCGGCGTGACCGCGCCCTCGGGTGGCTGCGTGCCGACCGGGTGGGCGGCACGCAGCCAGCGCTCAGCGGAGTGTGTCGAGGTCGATGGCCTCGGCCATCGCGCGGTAGCCCGCGTCCGACGGGTGCAGGTGGTCGCCCGAGTCGTACGACGGGTTGATCCGTTGCGGATCGGCGGAGTCACGCACCGCGGCGTCGAAGTCGACGACGGCGTCGAAGTCGTCACTCGTGCGGATGAACTCGTTCACGGCCTGCCGCACGTTGTTTCGTTCCTCGGTGTAGGACCGCCATCCCTTCATCGGGGTGATGGTTCCGACGACGATCCGCAGGTCCTGTGCGTGTGCCTGGGCGGCGATCTGCCGCAGGGCGAGTTTCAGGGTCTCCGCGTCGGGGTGCCCGAGGTTGAGGATGTCGTTGACGCCCTCGAGCACGATGACCGTGCGCGCGCCGGACGTGGTCAGCATGTCCCGGGACAGGCGGGCGAAGGCGTTCGGGCCGCCGATCCCGGTTCCGGTGCTGCTGTCCAGGATCCGGTTGCCGCTGATGCCGCTGTTGACCACGCCGAGTTTGGTCGGTCCCGGCTCGGCGGCGAGCCGGTCGGCTAGGACGTCGGGCCACCGCAGGTTCGCATTGTTGGTCGACTTGTCCCCGTCGGTGATGGAGTCGCCGAAGGTCACCACCGCGCCGTGCGCGGCGGACGACCGGACGTCCACGCCTGTCACGTAATACCAAGCAGTGGTCGGCTGGGTGAACGCGGTGCCCTGCCCGTCCGCCGCGTGGTCGCCGTCCGCGGTGATGAACGACGTCTGGTACGAGCGTGGGTGCTCGGTCACCGGGCCGGACGGGGCCGGGGTGTAGACGGTCACCAGCAGGTCCCCGTCTGCCGGCACGGCAAGGGAAACCGGATCGCTGAGCACTTCACCGCCAGCCGGGATGGTTACCGACGGCACGCCGCCGAAGGTCAGCTCGCGCATCGTGCCGGCGACTGCGTCCGGTGCGTCCGGCCTGGTCGCCACCGCCAGCGTCGCTCGTCCCATCAGGACCGGCGCTGTGCCGAGCGCGTTGGACAGGCGTACGCGAGCCGCATCGCCACCCACGCTGGTGTGCACCACGTTGCGGATCGAGTGGTTCGGCATGCCCTGGTCGGCGGCGGGCGTCGTCCGCGCCATGGCTGTCTGCCAGGTGCCGATCCAGTGGCCGGGCGGGCGGGTGTCGAGCTTGTCCAGGTCAACGACCGCCGCCATCGCCTGGTAGCCGGCGTCCTTCGGATGTAGGTGGTCACCGGAGTCGTACTCTGCCTGTAACCGGTTCGGCGCCGCGGGGTCCCGCAGCGCGATGTCGAAGTCGGCCACCGCGTCGAACGCGCCGCCGTGGCGGATGAATTCGTTGACCGCCTGGCGCACGCCTTCCAGTTCCTCGGTGTAGTTGCTCGACCCGCCGAACGGGGTGAGCGTGCCGCCGGTGACTCGTAGCCCCTTCGCTCTGACCTGAGCCGCTATCTGGCCCAGCGCCGCGATGATCTCTGACGGCTCGTGGTGTTGCGGCTGGCCGCCGATGTCGTTGATGCCCAGCAGGACGATCACGGAGCGCACGCCGGTCGCGGTGAGCACGTCGCGATCCAACCTGGACAGCGCGTTGGGATTCCAGGTGCTGTTGAGCAACCGGTTCGAGCTGATGCCGGCGTTGAGCACGCCGAGCCGTGTCGGGCCAGGCTCGGCGATCAGCCGGTCGGCCAGGTAGTCCGGCCAGCGGTGGTTGGCGTTCCGGGTCGAGTTGTTCCCATCGGTGATCGAGTCGCCGAGCGTGACCACTGAGCCCTCGGCCTGTCCCAGGACGTCCACGCCGCTCACGTACGGCCAGAAGGTGATCCGCTCGGTGAACGCCGCGCCGGATTCGTCGGCCGCGTGATCACCGTTTTGCGACAGGTACGAGGCCTGGTTGGCCACCTGGTGATAGGTCACCGGCCCGGACGGCACCGGGGTGTACGCGCTGACCAGGAGGTCGCCATCTTCCGGCACGGCGAGGGGCACCGGGTCGCTGAGCACCTCGCCGCCGGCCGGGATGGTCACCGATGGGGCGCCGCCGAAGGTGAGGGCTCGCATCGAGCCCGCGACGGCGTCGGGCGCGTCGGGGGCATCCGCGACTGCGACTGTCACCACGTCCATCCGCACGGCCGCCGTGCCGAGGACGTTGGTCAGCGAGACGCGCACGCCTGAGCCACCAACGCTGGTGTGCACGATGTTGCGGATGGTCCGGTCCGCGTATCCGGTGGGGAGGTTGGGCACGGTGCCGGAGGCCGCGGCGGACCAGGTGCCGACCCAGTCATCTGGCGCCGTCGTCGGCTGGGCGTCCGGGCCGGCTGCGGAGGCTGGGCTGGTCAGGCCCGAGCACCAGCGCGAGCACGGTGCCGGCGGTTTGCGTCATTCTCCGTACGTAGGACATGGGATCTCCTCCCGATCGTCAACGAGTTTGCTCTTCGCCCCTGTCGCGGTCAACCGTCGTCCGGCCGCGACTCCGCTTGCTCGTCAGTAGCACGACGATCGCTGAGTCAAATCGATGCAGGCAGATAGCCCTAACCGGTGGCATGCGGGAAATGAAGGGGTTGTGCGCGTCGCACCGTCGTTCAGGGGGTGATGCCGAACCGCTGCTGGGTTTACGAGCCTCGGGAGGGACATGTCGACCAAGCTGGCCAATAGCCGCTCGGAGGGGTTGCGACGCCGATCGTAGGACGTAGGATGTCCGGCAGCGTTGTGACGAGAGGTGGCCGGTGCGGACGAAGCTGCGGACGATCCGCGGGCGCAACAGGTACGACAGCCCACTCCCGGATCCACCTGCTGCTCGACGCGATCCGCCCCAGGGGCGACCAGTGGAGGTATCGCTTTCATGACGAGACAAAGACGCAGGCTCACACACGGTCGACTGTTGTCCACCATGGTGATCGCGGCCGTTGCTGCCGCCCTGCTCACCAGCGGCGCCGCGCACGCCGCCGAGCCTTATCACGAAGAGCAGGCGGTCTACACGGCACACACCGACGGGTATTTCTGCTTCCGGATCCCGGCGATCGTGAGGGCCACCAACGGGGACCTGCTGGCGTTCGCCGAAGGCCGGATCAACAACTGTGACGACCGGGGTGACATCGACCTGGTGCTGAAGCGGTCTCACGACGGCGGTCGTACGTGGGGTCCGCTGCAGGTCGTCTCGCGCGGCGACGGCGACACGCACGGCAACCCCATGCCGATCGTGGACGAGCGGACCGGTCGGGTCGTGCTGTTCACCACTCACAATCCGGGCACCGGAAGCGGTGGCCGCAAGCCGTACCTGCAGCTCAGCGACGACCACGGAGGGACCTGGAGCGCGCCGCGGGAAATGAGCGAGCTGATGCTGCCGGAGTGGACCGCCTGGTACGCCACCGGTCCGGTGCACGCCATCCAGCTCACACGCGGCCCGCACGCCGGGCGGCTGGTGATGAGCGCCAACCACGAGTCCTTCGCGCCCGACGGGCGCCGCATCGCCGGTATCCACCTCGGGTACAGCGACGACGGCGGCGTGACCTGGCGTCTCGGTGCCAGCGCGGGTGGTGCCGCCGACGACATCTTCGTCAACGAGTCGACGCTGGTGGAGCTGACCGACGGGCGGGTCTACGTCAACGTGCGGGAAGCGGGCACGGCTGAGGGCACCCGGGCGTACGCGATCTCCAGCGACGGCGGCGAGAGCTACGACGCGCCGTTCCAGATGGTGCCCGAGTTGACGATGCCGGTCGTGCAGGCAGCGTTGCTACGCCTCACCGCCACCGACGACGGTGACGCCCGGGATCGCATCCTGTTCTCCGGACCCGCCAATCCCGGCAAGCGCGAGGCCCTGACGATCCGGTCCTCGTACGACGAGGCCCGGACCTGGGAGCCCTGGCAGGACGGCAAGGTCATCAGCTGGGGTCCGGGCGGGTACTCCGACCTGGTCAAGATCGGGACCGACCCGGTCGCGGGCCCCGTCGCCGGGGTGCTGTACGAAGGCGGCGAGGCCGCCCTGTACGAGGTGA
This sequence comes from Micromonospora yasonensis, assembly GCF_026013475.1. GTDB lineage: Bacteria > Actinomycetota > Actinomycetes > Mycobacteriales > Micromonosporaceae > Micromonospora > Micromonospora yasonensis. Next base: position 5,113 of record NZ_JAPDPH010000324.1, read on the forward strand.
TCGAGTTCGTCAGGTTCAACGAGGCGTACCTCGACACTCCCAACGGTTCGCCGCCGGACCTGCCCCCGCCACCGGAGCCGGGACCGACGACGCCGGACGCCTCACCGCGCTACGACAACACGGCCTATGTGCGCGGCGGCGCGACGCTGACCGAGGGGCGGTACGGCACCGGGCTCGCGCTCGACGGCGTCGACGACCACGTGGAGGTGCCGTACAACCCGGACGTCGACCTCGGGGACGATCCGTTCACGATCATGACCTGGTTCCGGTACAGCGAGACCACCGGCAACATTGTGATCTGGTGGTTCCACCAGGTGGGTACGGGAGCCGCGCAGATCTGGCTGCGGGCCGAGCCGGCGAGCAACCGCATCCGGGGGGTCGTCGGCACCGGCCAGGGCGACGCGAACATCACGATCGCGGGCGCGTACAACGACGGGCTCTGGCACCACGTCGCCATGCAACGCACGGCGACCCGGGTCAGGGTCCTCATCGACGGCGCCACCGTCGCCGATCTGCCCGCTCCCCGCGGTTCGGTGACCACCGGCAAGGAGTTCGGCATCCACAGCATCTTCCTCGGCCGGCGAGTCGATGGGCTCAACAACCCGTTCCGGGGCACCGTGGACGAGTTCCGCATCTATGGCCGCGCCCTCACCGACGAGGAGCTGAGGGACATCCGGGAACACAACGCCCCGATCGCCGGTCAGCTCCGGCTCCGCCTCCCGTTCACGACCATCGACCCGCAGGAGTAGG
>NZ_JAPDPH010000325.1 GCF_026013475.1 Micromonospora yasonensis
CGAAGGCGAGTTGTGTACGCGGGTTACGCGGCTCGTCCGCGTCGTTGGCGGCGGGGGACGAGTTTGGCGGCGGCTTCGGCTTTGGCGCGTTCGATGTCGAGTTCGGCGATGACGGAGGTGTAGGTGTCGGTCATGGCGAGGGATGAGTGGCCGAGGAGTTCCTGGATGTCTTTGAGGTCGGCGCCGGCTGCTTTGAGGTAGGTGGCAGCGCAGTGGCGGAGGTCGTGCAGCCGGATCGGGGGTAGTCCGGAGTCGCGGACGAGGGCTTCGAACCGGTCGGTGACGGCCTGGGGGTGCCAGGGCTGCCCGTCGGGTTGGACGAAGAACAGTCCGGTGTCTGGCCACGCGGCGCCGCAGGCCAGTTTCCATCCGGCGCGGCGGGCGTGGTGCGCGCGCAGCGCCGCGTGGGTGAAGCTGTCGACGGCCATCACTCGGTTGCCGGATTCGGATTTGACCTTCTTGATCACGGGTGTGTAGCCGTGGGTGGTCAACTGTTGGGTGACGCTGATCAGGGCGTTGTCGAGGTCGACGGCGGTGTCGGTGAGGCCGATGGCCTCGCCGCGGCGTAGGCCGCGGTGGATGATGAGCACGAACAGCGGGTAGAGGACGATGTCGTGGTCCTCGGCGTAGTCGAGGAACTCCCCGGCTTGCTGCGGGGTCCACACCATGACGGGGCTGGGCCGTTCGCCGGTGTCGCGCCATTTCTGTACGGCGTTGGCGGTCCACACTCTGGCTTTGGGCCGGGTCGCGGAGGGTAGTTCGACGTGGGCGGCGGGGTTGAAGTCGATGAGCCGGTTGTTGCTTCTGCGGATGGCGTCGTTGAGGGCCTTGCGCAGGGTGGCGCGGATGCGGTGCATGGTGGACGGCCTTGTAGGCCGCCCGCCGCGGGCGCTGTCGCGGATGGCGGGGTCGTCGCTTTGTCGGGCGATCTCGATGGCGGTGTTGCGGTCGGCGATGGCGGTGAACATCGCCTCGATGTGTTCCACCCGCAACTTGACCAGGGGGATGTCGCCGAGGTGCGGGACCAGGTGGATGCGGATGTGTGACGCGTAGGTCAGGACGGTGGCGGGTTCGATGCCGCGCCGTGCCGCCAGCCACGAGTGGAGGTACTCGCCGACGGTCGTCGCGGCGGTGGCGGGCAGTCCGGCCCGGACCCGTCGGGCGATGGTGTCGCGGTCCGGTAGCGGGGCGCCGGAGGCGACCGCGAGGAGCAGGTCGGCGATCTCGGCGGCGACCGCCGCGTCGTCGCCCGCGAGGGCGAGCAAGGCCTTGGCCTGGTCGCGGTCGGTGGTGGCGGCGTCGCGGGAGTCGAAGATGCTGCGGCGTAGTTGCCGACGCGGCTGGCCGGGGTGGGTGGGTAGTTCGAGTTGGTAGGCCCACCGGCCGTGGGTGGGACTCCACGCCCCGCCCGTGCGGCGGAGTTGGGGGCAGCGGTTGCCGAGTTTACGGCCGTCGCTGTCGCGGCAGGAGCAGCGTTTGAAGACGGATCCTTCCGCCATGATCAGGTGTTCCCTTCGGTCGGGGTGTGCGGCAGCCGGTGGCTGCGGATTCGGTGCGGGGTGATCCACGCGTGCCTTCCGCCCGCGATCAAGTCGCCGTCGGCTGGTGGGGTCGAGGGCCCGGGGTCATCGGCGGCGGGCAGGTGCAGGGCGTGGAGGATGGCAGCGACCGGCACCCGGTAGCGGCTGCCGAAACGCAACACCGCGACTGGGAACTGGCCGCGCTTGGCCAGGTCGTAGGCGACAGACCGTGACAGCCCGAAGATCCGCGCCGCGGTGGCCAGGTCGGTGACCGGGCCCAGGGCGCGGATCCGCTGCACGGTCCATGTGCCGTCGGAGCCGTCGGAGGACGGGCCGGCAGGAGGTACGTCATTGGAGTGGTGTTCAGGGGTGGTCATCGCGAAGTGGTCCTTCCGGTGATCAAGAGAGAGGTCGCCCGGCTGGATACGGGCGGACATGGTGAGGCCGCAGGCCCGACCCGACGCCGACACGGCAGCGGACGCCGGCCGGGGCCGGCGGCGCGCCACACGGCGACCCGGCGCCGGCGGATCGCCGGCAACCGGATCGGTCAGGGTCCGGCCGACCCGAGACCCGGTGTGGGCCGACGAGGTGAAAGCCCTTGCTGATACGGCCGGGCACTCGCTCATCTGGTGGTCGCGTCGCGCCCGCGACGCGCTGACACTCTTAAACCCGCGTTTGTGTGCTCTGGCGAACGCCTGCCCCACTCACAGCGGCTCACAACGGCGGAGTTGCCTCTCGCGTCTCGCGTCGCTGGGTCCCTCCCGCGCCAGCCCAACCGTTCCCGCCGACGGAGCACCGCCGGCACGCACTGACAGAGGTATCCGTCGATGACATGGCCAGCGGTGGCCGCCGAACATGTCATCGCCGGACATATCACTCCGCTCGCGCCAGCGGGATGGACAGAATGTCAGTGACGCCGGACATGGCCACGGTGCCCTGACACGGCCCATGGCCGCCGGTGCCAACGGCGAGGTGGCGTCCGCGTCGCGTGGCCAGGTCGAGTGCCACGTCCGCGATGGCCATGTCGGCGAAGAACAGGTCCAGAGTGGCCACCGCACTGCGTCCGGCGCTCGTTGCAGGTGTCCGCAAGCATGTCACCGCCCTGCTCAACGGCCCTGCCGGACAAAATGTCAACGACGGGCGCCGATGCCATGGGTGGTGTTTCGGACACGAGGTCAGGGCGCGCCGGCGCGTGTCACGATCGCCGGCGGCCCGTGCCGCGGACACCTCCGCGCGACCGCCGTTGCCGTGTCAACGACCACGGTGTCAATCGGCGCTCTTCGTTGACATCGCGTACGTGTCCGGACACGCGGCCGGCGAGCTGGGACGGCGGCGCCATGGCCGGCGTTGTCCTGTCATCACGCCCGCGTCAATCGACCGGGTTCTCTGACAGTGTGGCGGCGAAACCACGTGTCCGGTCACGCCCGCCTCGGTGCCGCTCGGTGCTCCACTGCGTAGGAAGGCGCTGACGACGGCACGTCCGCCGCCGTGCCACAGCAGCCGGAGACAGACGTAGGCGCCACGGCTCGCGCCGCGGGTGGGTTGGCGAGCGTGGCGACATACAGCACCCGACCGGCGGCGCCACCGCCCGTGTCGTTCCTGCCGCCGCCGACCAGGCTGGTGGGCGTGTGAGCCGCTGTGAGTTCCAGTGAGCCGCTGTAGGCGGCTGTGAGCGCCGCGAGGGGCCCGGTGTTAGCGAGGCCGTTCTTGCCTCGGGGGATGCCTCGTTGGGTGACGGGTTCCGCGTCCGCTCCCACTCACAGGCCTGCTCAGAGCACCGATGGGTAATCCCACTGACCGCCGACGTGCGCGGCGCGGCAGGCCGCTGTGAGTGGCTGTGAGTTCGGCAGGCGTTCGCCAGGGCACACAAACGACGGTTCATAGATGGGCCCGTGAAGATCGCCCTTGGTGCCGTCGCCGCCTGGCAGCGGCGTCGCGCCAGCACGTCGGCGGACACCCGGTGCCCGCCTACCTCCTGCGCCTGGCCGTCAAGCCGGCCCACAAGGCGTTCCTCGCCGGCCGGGAGTGAGGCCGAGCGGCCCGGTAACCCGTATCGGGGTCCGTGTCGCGTCGGTGTCGGCCCCCATGGCTGGGTCGCCCTTGAACCTGGACCCGGAACGGACCCCCGGGTGCCGCTGTCGCTGCAGCACACGCCGCCGGTGATCGATCCGTCCCTGCCGACAAAGACCCTCCGGTCTCTCCCTCACTCGGGCAGGAGACCCAAGGTCCAGTCCGACCATCTGCTTCGTGCCTAATCCACACTGACCGTCCGCGACCACGTCCTGCGCGGCTGGCTGCCGACCACGGCTGACCGCGCCGGAGATCGCCTACGCCCTGTTCCGGCCGCTGGACTTCACCCGACCCCGGCTGCGCCGGATGCGGCCTCCGCGCCGCGACGTGCGTTCACACCCTCAAAACGGGCTCTGTGAGCTCTGGCGAACGCCCCCCTGATCTGACAGACCTCTAACAGCAGAGGGGCTGACCTGACAGCCCTGGTTGGAGGCCGTCGCCTCGCACGCCGGTCTCACTGGTCTTGACCGGCGATGCCGCCGAAGGTCAGAGCATCGGCTCGGCCCTGACGCTACCGCCGGACACCGAGCGTGACGGAAACGCCTAACGTCGGCGGCCGGCCTCCCCCAAGCTGCTCGACGGGCGTATGGCTGCTGAGCTGCTCTGTCAGCCCGGCGACCGCCTTGCCGGAGCCGTGTCAGATCGTTGTTGGACGCCCGGGGCGTTCGCCAGAGCTGACAGGAGCCGGTTTGAGGGCGTGGGAGTTTCCGCGCGGCGGCCGCAAGGCCGGATTCGGGCCCACGCGGGTCGACTGGGTCCGGGAGGTCGGCGTCGATCTCGTCGATGACCGCCTACACAAGGGCGGCGCTCTACGGCTGGCAGGCGAAGGATGCGGAGAGATCGTCGGCGAGCGGCCATCGGCGACTCGTTCTGGGGCTTCCGTGCCCCCTTCGTCTGGGGCTTCACCGCGCCTTCACCACCCCCTGACGACCATCGCGCCCCGCGCAACGGCCGGATGCGGCTGTCAGCGCAGCACACCGCCGGTGACCGGCCCTCGTCATCGGCGGTGACAGTTCCAGACTCCCTCCCAAAGGAGGGAGTCTCCTTCCACCTCCTCCCCCAGGAGGCCGCCGACTTCCCCACGACGGCAGGCGAGAAGGTCCCACGTGGTGACCAATGATCAGGCTGCCGTTCCGTGGACCGGGCCGGATCTTGTAAGCGGCAACGGGCGCGGCCGCCAGGACGACAACGACGTTCGCCAGACGCCGCCGTGAAGGTGGCCGGCGCAAGCCGTTGACTTTCCGTCGCACCAGAGCGATCGTCGAACACCACCCACTCTCAGATGATCAGCAACAACTCCCCGCCCGCCCGCAGCTCGGCGTCGCCCGCGTCACCTCGCCCACCCGCCCTCGCGGCCGGTCGGCCGGTTGCCGCCCCTCGCCACCACGCTGCTCGGCCGGACCCGGAGCCCCGAACGTGAACCTGGTGATCCCAGCCGGCCACGACGAAATGACGAGCACATCAACCCCTACCGGCGCGACGGCCCGCCGCATGTCGAACGCTCCGCCGGACGCGGTCCAGGCGCCGTGCCCGCGACGTAGACGATGCTCAGGAAGCGATGTACCCGCCTGTCCGGTGCGCGTACAGCAACGTCACGGAGCACGACTGGAACTTGCCGCCTGCTCAGCATTACCGGCGGCAGCGCTGCCGGACGAAGTGGTGCCGTGACCGGGCGGTGAACCACGATGGGCGAAGCGACGCCCGAAAGGCGGCGTCAAAGATCGGTCATAGGCGCGCCGAGTGCGCCAGCACCCGGAACGGCGGTCACCCTCGACCTACCGGCACCCGCGGTGGCATGGCTCCACGCCCCCGAGCGAGGGGTCCTGTCACCCTGCCGGCCCTGCGGTTGTCCAGCGCACTCGAACGAACCCGCCCCGCCATCGGCCGTCCTGCCCTGCCCTTGACCACGTGCGTCCGAGCCCAGCTGTGGCGCGGGAAGGCGGCCTTGCGGTTCTCACCGGGCCAAGGGAGAGGTGGCCTGTCGCCGGGCGCCCCAGGCCGGGGCACACGATCACAGCCTGGCCGGCGAACAGGCTGCCCTTTCCCTCTTTCGGCCGGTCATCTCGTCGATCACAAACCCGTAACGCCGCCTTGCTCATGCAGAGGCAGGTCAGCACGCCGGAGCGCGCGCCGTCCGGCGGCTTCGAGGACCGCTACTGTCCGCGTTG
>NZ_JAPDPH010000326.1 GCF_026013475.1 Micromonospora yasonensis
TGGCCACGGTGGTCCCGCCGGTGCCGGCGTGCGCCGAGCGGTGAGGGGTGTCACCCATCTGCTCGCTCGCTTCGCATAGAGGAGGTGGTGTCGGTCAGTGCGTCAGGAGAGGCTCTTGACCGCGGTCTCGACCTTGGTGCGGACGGTCTCGGGCAGCGGGGCGTAGCCCAGCTCGACCAGGTCCTGCTGGCCCTCGCTGCTGGCGGCGTAGCCCAGCAGGCCCTTGACCAGCGGCAGCTTGTCGGCCGCGAGGCCCTTGCTGCAGACGATCTCGTACGTCGCCAGGACGATCGGGTAGGCCCCGGCCTCCTTGGTGTTGTAGTCGATCGACATCTTGAGGTCGTTGCCCTGGCCCTCGAACTTGGCCCCGGCGATGGTCTTGCCGGCCGACTCGGCGGTCAGCTCGGTGAACTCACCGGCACCGTTCTTGACCTTGGCCTTCTTCAGGCCGGCGTTCTCGGCGTACGACAGCTCGACGTAGCTGATGGTGCCGTCGGTGCTCTTGACCTTGCTGGCCACACCGTCGGACTTGGCCGCGCCGACGCCGCCCGGGGCCTTCCAGGCCTTGGCGTTGCCGAAGGTCCAGTCGGTCTCGGCGGTCTTGGACAGGTACTTGGTGAAGTTGTCGGTGGTGCCGGACTCGTCGGAGCGGTGCACCGCCTGGATCGCGGTCGCCGGCAGCTTGGCGTCCGGGTTGTCGGCCTTGATCGCCGGGTCGTCCCACTTGGTCACCTTGCCGGCGAAGATCTTCGCCAGGGTGGCCGGGCTGAACTGGAGGTTGTCCGCGCCGCTGACGTTGTAGACGACCGCGACCGGGCCGATCACCATCGGCAGGTTGAGGGCCTGGCCGCCGGTGCACTTGGCGTCGGCCTGCGGCTGCTCCTCCGGCTTGAGCGCGGAGTCGGAGCCGGCGAAGTCGGCGGTGCCGGCGATGAAGGCCTGGATGCCGGCGCCCGAACCGGTGGGCTCGTAGTTGATCGTGGTGCCGGCGCACTTCTGCTGGTACGCCTTGATCCACTCGGCCATCGCGTTCTTCTGCGCGGAGGAGCCCTGCGCGTTCAGCGTGCCCTTGCCGCAGTCGGCGGCGGCGGAGCCGGAGGCGGAGGTGCCGGTCGGCTCGTTGTTGTCCGAACCGCACGCGCTGAGACCGAGCACCGCGGTAAGAGCGAGGCAGGCGATGGCGCCGTGCCGCTGGAGCTTCACTTGAGGGGTTTCCCTTCACGTCTTTTGGTCAGGTCGCCCGGGTCGGGGCCCGGGTGCCGGCACTGACCGGCTGACACGAAAGTTAGAAGTGCCAGGTAGACGGTTCGCCGGTCGGAAGTGAACGGAAAATGAACAGGTGCGGCCGGCGGGATGGCCATAGGCTGAGGAAGGGTTGTCCGTTACGTGAACTCGCGACCCGCTATCCCTATTAATGCGATTTATCCGGGCAGCTGTTATCCGGCCGAGTCCATGGCGTGACGCCGCCGTGACCGCTGCTCCAGGATGCCGGGACGCTCCGCCGGATCAGCCGAGCTGGTAGTTGACGTGGGCCGACCAGCGGGCGAAGCCGAGTCGCTCGTAGAGCGCCACCGCCGGCACGTTGGACTCGTCGACGTACAGCATCACCCGGTCCAGCCCGCGGCGGTCCCGCAGGTAGGCCAGCCCGGCGGTGGTGAGCACCCGGCCGAGCCCGCCCCGGTGCGCGGTCGGGTCCACCCCCAGCACGTAGACCTCGCCGATCCGGGCCGAGCCCGGCCGCTCGTGCACCTTGGTCCAGTGGAAGCCGAGCAGCCGGCCGGTCGCCGAATCGATCGCGAGCAGGAAACCGGCCGGGTCGAACCACGGCTCGGCGAGGCGTACCCGCAGGTCGTCGAGGGTCCACCGGCCCTGCTCGGGATGCTGGGCGAAGGCCGCGTTGTTGACCGCGAGCCAGGCCTCGTCGTCCTCGCCCGGGCGGAACGCGCGCAGCTCCACGCCCTCGGGCAGGGCCGGCTCGGGCAGCGGGGCGGCCAGCGGTCGGCGCAGCTGCCAGAGCACCCGGGCGCGGGCGAAGCCCAGGTCGACCGCGAGCGCGGCGGCCGACGGGTGGTCACCGTGCGCCCAGGCGCGCAGCGGCCCGGAGGCCGTGGCCAGCACGCCCCGGGCCAGCGCCCGGCCGGTGCCCCGCCGTCGGTACGCCGGGTGCACCACCAGCTCCACCCCGATGCCGTTCGCCGGGTCGGTGGTGTCGAGATGCGCGTACCCGGTGAGGGTGTTGTCGGTGGCCCGGGCGGTGAGGTGCACGGCGGGCGCCTCCGGGTCCCGGAGCCGCAGCAGCACGTGCTCGTCGAGCGGGTCGGCCCCGTCGGCGTCCCCGGCGGTCCGGGCCAGCGCCAGCACCTCGGCCACCTCGACCGGCGCCAGCCGGTCGGCGCGGGCGACTCGGTCGGCGGTCGGCTCGCTGCTGCTCATGCCGCCGCCTCGCTGCGCTCGGCGTCGGCATGAGGCGCTTCCGCGCTGAGCTGATGATTCGCTCGCTGGCGCTCGCTCATCCCGTCACCGTAGCGGCCGGCCGGCCGTCGATCACGCCGGACGCCGGGACCGTCCGGTGGCGATGATCACGTGGTGCCGACGGGTAGCGCCTCCAACTGGTAGCGGTCCAACAGCTCGGGCAGCAGGTCCTGCAGCGCCCGGACGGTGCCGGAGCGGTTGCCCCCGGCGTCGTGCATCAGCACGATCGAACCCGGTCCGACCTGGGTCATGACCGTGTTGATGATCTTGGGGGCGCCCGGGGTCGTCCAGTCCTGCGGGTCGACCGCCCAGTGCAGCGGGGTCATGCCCAGCTCCTCGCAGGTCGACACCACGGCGGAGGTCCAGGCGCCGCCGGGCTGCCGGAAGTACGCGATCCGCGCGTCCGGCACGGCGGCGTGGATGGCGTCGCTGGTACGGACCAGGTCGGCCCGGATCGCGTCCGGCGACCGTTTGCCCAGGTTGACGTCGTGGTTCCAGGAATGGTTGCAGAGGGTGTGCCCGTCGGCCACGATCGCCTGGATCAGGTCCGGGTGGCTCTGCGCGTTCTCCCCGACCACGCAGAAGGTGGCCTTCACGCCGTACTCCTTGAGCAGGGCGAGCACCTGCGGCGTGTACTGCGGGTCCGGGCCGTCGTCGAAGGTGAGCGCGACCCGCGACGAGCCGGTGGACATCACGCTGCCGTACGGGCCGTCGCCGCCGCCGGCCGGCTGCGCCGAGCCGCTCGCCGAGGGGCTGGGGCTGTCCGGCGGCGGCGCGGGGAAGTCCTGGCTGGGCGGCTGGTCGGCGTAGTGCGGCCGGTTCACGCTGGCCGCCACGCCGCTGCTGTGCTGCGGCTGCTCCGGCATCAGGCTGCGTCCGAGCGCGTACGCCGAGCCGAGCAGCGCGGCGATCACCAGCGTCACCAGTCCGGCCGCCCGGAGGGTCGGCCGCGACATCAGCGGCCCCGCCCGTTCGGATCGGGTCGCGCAGCCGTCATCGCCCCCGTGGTCATTGCACGCACCGTCGCCCCCTCTGCCCCTGACCAATCCGGCAGTCAGAATAAATCTGGCCAGAAGGGCAAAAAGGGCAATCCGGAAACGCTTCCTCGGAAGAGGGGCGGGTGCGCGTTCCAGCCCGCCGGGCGGCCGGGCGGGCTCCGGTTCCGGCCGGTCAGACCGGCAGCGAGGCGGGCTCCGACTCCGGCAGCGAGCGGGACGGCGGCACCACGAACTTGTAGCCGACCTGGCGCACCGTGCCGATCATCGACTCGTACTCCGAGCCGAGCTTCGCCCGCAACCGCCGGACGTGCACGTCGACGGTGCGGGTGCCGCCGAAGTAGTCGTACCCCCAGACCTCGCGGAGCAGTTGGTCCCGGGTGAACACCCGGCCCGGGTGCTGGGCCAGGAACTTCAGCAGTTCGAACTCCTTGTAGGTGAGGTCGAGCGGGCGCCCCTTGAGCTTGGCCGCGTAGGTGTCCGGGTCGATGGTCAGCTCGCCGGCCCGGATCGAGCCGCCGGCGCCGGCCGTCGCGTTGCTCAGTCGGCCGACCGCGAGCCGCAGCCGGGCCTCCACCTCGGCCGGCCCCGCTCCGGCCAGGATGACGTCGTCCACGCCCCAGTCGGCGTTCAGCGCGATCAGGCCGGCCTCGGTGACCACCGCGACCAGCGGTACGCCGAGCCCGGTGGCGTGCAGCATCCGACAGGTCGCGCGGGCCTCGCTCAGCTCGGAGCGGGCGTCCACCAGCACGGCGTCCGGGCTCGGGCCGGAGACCAGGGTGCGCACGTCGCGCGGCGCGGTGCGGACCGAGTGCGGCAGCAGGTCGAGCGCCGGCAGCACCGCCGATGGTTCACCTGCACGCGCGGTCACCAGCAGCAGGAGCTCCACACGATCACCTCCGTCCCGGCGGCCCTTCGGCCGCGCGCGACCAGCGGCACTCCTGGTAGGGGTGGCGCTGAGAACTTGCGTGGGTCCCGGCGTCGCTGACGGGCGGGTAACGGCTTGAGCGTAACGGATCGCCCAGCCGTCACCTCCGTGCCGTTTCCTGTTTGTCCGATCTGCCCCTGATCGCGGCTCAGGTTTTAACGTTGCCGAAACCGTGACCTCCGTCCGGGCGGACTGGTCTGGCACGATCGGGGCGTGTATCCCTCCACCTCGCCCGACACCGGCCGCGACCCGTGGGCCGACGACGCGCGTCCGGGGCCGACCGGCCCGTCCCGTGGCTACCCGCCGGGTCCGCGTACCGGGCCGGGCGACGACGGCGAGGAGCGGCCGGAGCGGAAGGGCCCGCGCCGGCTCCGCAAGGGCGGCCCGGGGCGGCGTCCGGACGACGAGACCGACGAGGCGCCCGAGGAGGAGGTGCCGCCGGTCCCGGTCCGCCGCCCGCTGGCGCTCACCGTCGCCGGCTTCGCCGCGCTGCTCGGCGTCGGCCTGGTGCTCGGCGCGCAGACCGCCGGCCCGGGGCACCGGCTGCCGTTCGCGCTCATCATCTTCGGCGTCCAGCTGCTCTTCGTGCTCGCCTGGACGATGGCCATGCGCCCGCCCGCGCTGCTGGTGGTCGCGCTGGTCAGTGCCGGGGCGGCCGGCATCGCCGACGTCGCGGCGGTGCGGTCCGAGATCGCCGCGCTGGCCCCGATCGGGTACGCCGCGGCCGCCGGCTTCGTGCTCGGCGTGCTCGGCCAGCTCGTCCGGCGGGTGGACCGGGTCCGGGTCACCGACTCGCTCGGCAGCACCCTGCTGATCGTGGTCGGGGTGGTCGCGTTCGCCACGCTGATCGTGCTCAGCCGCATCCCGAAGGGCACCCAGGCGATGACGGTCTGCCTCACCGCCACCGGCGTCGCCCTGCTGGTGGCCCGGCTGACCGACGCGGTGGCGCCCTGGCCCCGGCTCGCCCCGCAGGTGCCCCGGGGTGCCGCCGGGGTGGTCGCCGGCGCCATGCTCGGCACGCTGACCAGCGCGGTGCTCGGCAGCTACCTGGTCGGCTTCACCCCGACCAGCGCCGCCCTGGTCGGCCTGGTCACCGCGGCCACCGCCGTGCTGGCCGACCTCGCCGTCGGGTACGCCGAGGCCGGCCGGCTGATGGCGGGCGAGCCGCCGACCATGTGGGTCGCCCGGCACATGCAGGGCCCGCTGGGCGGGTTCGCGCTCGCCGCGCCGGCCGCGTACGTCATGTGCGTGCTCTTCCTCTGAGCGTGCGGTTGGGGGATCGGCGCCTCGGGTAAGTACCGTTGCGCCACCGACCGGCGACGGGCCACCCGGCCCGGGCGCGGGA
>NZ_JAPDPH010000327.1 GCF_026013475.1 Micromonospora yasonensis
GCGGCGGTGGCGGTGGCTACCGTGGCGGCCCCGGTGGCGGCGGCGGCGGTGCTCCCGGCGGTGGTTTCCGTCCGGGCGCCCCGGCCGGCGGTGGTGGTCGTCCGGGTGGTGGCGGTCGTGGCCGTGGCGGCGGCGCCGCGGGTGCCTTCGGGCGTCCGGGTGGCCGGCCGACCCGTGGTCGCAAGTCCAAGAAGCAGCGCAGACAGGAGTTCGACAACCTGTCGGCCCCGACCATGTCCTCGGGTGCTCCCCGGGGTCAGGGTCAGGTCGTCCGGTTGTCCCGTGGCGCCTCGCTGTCGGACTTCGCCGACAAGATCAACGCCAACCCGGGTTCGCTGGTCCAGGAGATGTTCAACCTGGGCGAGATGGTGACCGCGACCCAGTCGTGCTCCGACGACACCCTGCTGCTGCTGGGTGAGCACCTCGGCTTCGACGTGCAGATCGTCAGCCCGGAGGACGAGGACCGCGAGCTGCTCGCGCAGTTCAACATCGACCTCGACGCGGAGGTGTCGGAGGACCGCCTGGTCAGCCGTGCGCCGGTGGTGACCGTCATGGGTCACGTCGACCACGGTAAGACCAAGCTGCTCGACGCGATCCGCAAGGCGAACGTCGTGGCCGGCGAGGCGGGCGGCATCACCCAGCACATCGGCGCGTACCAGGTCCACGTCCCGCACGACGGCGTGGATCGCGCGGTGACCTTCATCGACACCCCGGGTCACGAGGCGTTCACCGCCATGCGTGCCCGTGGTGCCCAGGTCACGGACATCGTGATCCTGGTGGTGGCGGCCGACGACGGCGTGATGCCGCAGACCATCGAGGCGCTCAACCACGCCAAGGCGGCGGACGTGCCGATCGTGGTCGCGGTCAACAAGGTCGACAAGCCGGAGGCGAACCCGGACAAGGTCCGCCAGCAGCTGACCGAGTACGGCCTGGTCGCCGAGGAGTACGGCGGCGACACCATGTTCGTCAACGTGGCGGCCAAGCCCGGCATCGGCATCGAGGAGCTGCTCGAGGCCGTGCTGCTGACCGCCGACGCGTCGCTGGAGCTGACCGCTCCGATCGACGGGCCGGCGCAGGGTGTCGCGATCGAGGCGCACCTGGACAAGGGCCGCGGTGCGGTGGCGACCGTGCTGGTGCAGAAGGGCACCCTGCGGGCCGGCGACTCGATCGTCGCCGGTGGGGCGCACGGCCGGGTCCGGGCCATGCTGGACGAGAACGGCAAGCCGGTCGACGAGGCCGGCCCGGCGCGTCCGGTCATGGTGCTGGGTCTGACCACGGTGCCGGGAGCGGGTGACACCTTCCTGGCCGCCGAGGACGACCGGACCGTGCGGCAGATCGCCGAGCAGCGGCAGGCGCGGCGGCGGGCGGCGGCATTCGCCAACTCCCGTGGCCGGGCGACCCTCGAGACGCTCATGGAGCAGCTCAAGGAGGGCGAGAAGACCTCGCTCAACCTGGTGCTCAAGGGCGACGTCTCCGGTTCGGTGGAGGCCCTCGAGGACGCGCTGTTCAACCTCGACATCCCGGAGGAGGTCCAGCTTCGGATCATCCACCGGGGCGTGGGTGCGATCACCGAGAGCGACGTCATGCTCGCGAGCGCCTCGTCCGAGGCGGTCACGATCATCGGCTTCAACGTGCGGGCCGCGAACAAGGTCCGCGAGATCGCCGACCGCGAGGGCGTGGAGATCCGGTACTACACCGTCATCTACCAGGCCATCGAGGAGATCGACGCCGCGCTCAAGGGGCTGCTCAAGCCGGAGTACGAGGAGGTCGAGCTGGGGACCGCGGAGATCCGCGACGTCTTCCGCTCGTCCAAGATCGGCAACATCTCCGGTTGCATCGTCCGGTCCGGCCTCATCCGCCGCAACGCCAAGGCGCGGCTGCTGCGGGACGGGGCGGTTGTGGCGGACAACCTCACGATCAGCTCCCTCAAGCGGTTCAAGGACGACGCGACGGAGGTCCGCGAGGGCTTCGAGTGTGGTCTGACGCTGGGCGGTTTCAACAACGTCCAGGTCGGCGACATCATCGAGACCTTCGAGATGCGGGAGAAGCCGCGCGCCTGAGCGGCGTGAACGACCGGCGGCGGCCGGGGCCCACGGGCCCCGGCCGTCGCCGCCTTCGCAGGCTGCGACAATCTCCGGCGTGCTCAGGTACGCGCTGCTTCTCGCCCCCTCCGCCAACCGGGTCTACGCCGACGCCGCCGGCCGGCTGGCCCGCGCCGAGTTGGAGATCTTCGCCGGCTCGGGAGTGCTCGACGCGGCGCCGGTGGACGCCACGGTGGCGCGGATCGGCGGGGTGGAATACCTGACCTTCGCCGCCCCGGAGCCCGGGCTGGGCGGCCGGGACCTGGCCTACCTGGCCAACCTGTCGGCGGCGTACGCGCTGTTCGAACGGGTCGATGACGACCTGCTGCGCCCGGTGCCGCTGTCCCCCCTCGCCCGGTACGACTCCGACCTGATCACCATCCCCAAGTACGCCGGCAAGACCAACGAGCAGTTCACCCGGCTGCTGCTCAACGCCACCCTGCTCGCCTCCGCCTCGGCCGGCGCGATGCTGGACCGGCAGCTGGTGGTCCTCGACCCGCTCTGCGGTCGGGGCACCACCCTCAACCAGGCGTTGATGTACGGCTACGACGGCATCGGCGTCGAGCACGACGGCAAGGACGTCGACGCGTACGCGGCGTTCCTGCGTACCTGGCTGCGGCGCAAGCGGCTCAAGCACACCGCCGAGACGGTGCCGGTCCGCCGGGACCGCAAGCTGGTCGCCCGGCGCTTCGAGGCGGTGCTCGCCCCCTCCCGCGACGAGCACCGGGCCGGGGCCACCCAGCGGGTTACCGTGCTGCACACCGACACCACCCGCGCCCGGGAGGCGCTCCGCCCCGGCTGCGCCGACGTGATCGTGACCGACGCCCCGTACGGCGTGGCCCACGGCAGCCGCACCGCGCAGGGGCTGTCCCGCAGCCCGCTGGACCTGCTCACCGCCGCCGTGCCGGTCTGGCGGGAGTTGCTGCGCCCCGGCGGGGCGCTGGGGCTGTCCTGGAACACCCACGTCGCTCCCCGGGCCGCCGCCGAGGCGGTGCTGGCCGGGGCGGGCCTGCGGGTGGTGGACGGGCCGGGCTACCTGGGCCTGGCGCACCGGGTGGACCAGGCGATCGAGCGGGACGTGCTGGTGGCGGTCGCCCCTGGCGAAAACGGGTGACCGGGGCGCGGCTGTGCCGTACCGTTGCTCGCCGTGTATACGGGAACCGCGCACTTCGACCTGTTGCTGCCGGGGGACTCCCGGTCCCTGAAGGCCAAGCGGTCGTACGTCCGGCCGATCGTCGCCGCGCTGCGCCGGTTCGAGGTGTCCGCCGCCGAGGTCGGGGCGCTCGACCTGCACGGCCGGGCGCAGATCGGGGTGGCCGTGGTGGCCGCCGAGCCGGCGCACGTGCGGGAGGTCCTCGACGCGTGCGAGCGCCTGGTGGCCGCCCGGCCCGAGGCCGAGCTCCTCTCGGTCCGCCGCCGCCTGTACGGCGCGGAGGACTGAGCGGGCTGTTAAGAGGGGGCCCTTTACCCGCAGAAAGCGTTAACCGGGGGCCCTTCCTTGCACCCCGGCGGCCCCGCCGCGTTGGTGACGGCCGCGCGGGTAGTGTTCAGGAATGTTGGGCGGTCGGACCCGGCGGCGCCCCGCGCCGTCGGCTCCGGCCGGCGGCTCCAGCGACGGATTCAGGTCGCGGCGCGGCATCAGACGCGCCGAGCCGGAGTCGTCGTAGGGAGCAGGGTCATCCTGGAGGTGGGGGACATGACGGATCCGGCCAAGGTACGCCGGCACGCGGAGCGCATCCGTGAACTGGTCGCGTCGGTGGTGCGTAGCCAGATCAAGGACCCCCGGCTCGGGATGATCACCATCACCGACGCCCGGATCACCGCCGACCTGCGCGACGCCACCGTCTTCTACACCGTGCTCGGCGACTCGGCGGCCCAGGCCAGCACCGCCGCCGCGCTGGAGAGCGCCAAGGGCATGCTGCGCAGCACCGTCGGCAAGGCGCTCGGGCTGCGTCACTCGCCGACCCTCACCTTCGTCCTCGACGACGTGCAGGACCAGGTCAAGCACATCGACGACCTGCTCGCGGCGGCCCGTACCGCCGACGCCGAAGTGCAGCGGCTGGCCGCCAACGCGCAGTACGCGGGCGAGGCCCAGCCGTACCGGCTGGACGAGGACGCCGACGACGAGACCGGGGACGAGGACGAACCGCGCGGCGGCGACCGCCCGTGACGGCTCCCGCCGAGGGCGGCGCGCCGGCCGGTGCCGGCCCGACCGACACCGACTGGGCGGCCGCCGCCGCGGCGGTACGCGGGCTTTCCGCCGACGCGCGGGTGCTGCTGATCTGCCACGTCAACCCGGACGGCGACGCGCTGGGCAGCATGCTCGGCTTCGGGCTGGGCCTGCGCCGGTTCGGCGTACGGCAGCTCCAGGCGACCTTCCCCGGGCCGCCGGGGGTGCCCGAGCCGTTCCGCTGGCTGCCCGGGCTGGACCTGCTGGTCCCGCAGGACGACGCGTACCCGGATCCGGATCTGGTGATCTGCTTCGACGCGGCGAGCGAGTCCCGGCTGGGTGACCTGGTCGACCGGCTGGACAAGGCCGGCGCGGCGCTGGTGCTGGACCACCACGCCTCGAACACCCGGTTCGGCGGCATCCACCTGGTCGACCCGCACGCGGCGGCCACCTCAGTGGTCGCCGAGGGGCTGCTGGACCGGCTCGGCGTGCCGCTGGACGCGGAGATCGCGACCTGCCTGTACGTCGCGCTGAGCACCGACACCGGCTCGTTCCGCTTCGAGGCCACCACCCCGGCGGTGCACGAGATGGCGGCCCGGCTGCTGGCCACCGGCATCCACCCCGGCGACATCTCCCGGCGGATCTTCGACACCCGGCCGTTCGGCGCGGTCCGGCTCTTCGGCGAGGTGCTGGTCCGCGCCCGGCTGGAGCCGGCGGCCGCCGCCGGGCGCGGGCTGGTCTGGACGTACGCCACCCAGGAGGACCTGGCCCGGCACGACCAGCCGGCGTACGTGCTGGAGGCGCTGATCGACTCGGTGCGCTGCACGGCCGAGGCGGACGTGAGCTGCGTGCTGAAGCAGGTGTCCCCGGCCGAGTGGGCGGTCTCGCTGCGCAGCAAGGGCGCGGTGGACGTCAGCGCGGTGGCGGTGGCGCTCGGCGGCGGCGGCCACCGGTTCGCGGCCGGATTCACCGGGCGGGGCAGCGTCGACGAGGTGGTGGACCGGATCCGCGCCGAGCTCGACGGCGCCCTGCTGACCGGCTGAGCGCAGGGAGTGCACCGCCCGTGTCCGTATCGCGGGAACAGTGGGCAGCAGCTGGAAAATGAACGTTAACTTAGTCTCGGGACCGGCGCTCTTCAGCGCTGGTCACGGGCGGTGGCGCCACACCCGGTGCCGCCTCCCTCCAGGGTCAGACCGACCCGGGCTCACGCTGCCAGGCGAGCCGCTCCGGTGATCCCGGACCGCTGCCCGGCGCCCAGCCGATGGCTCCAGTGACGGCTGTACGTAATGGCGCGGCATCAGACGCGCCGAGCTGGAGTTGTCGCCCGCCCGTCGGGCCGCCGCGTCGGTGGTCCGCACCCTGGAAGGGAACTCCCATGGCGACCAAGCGCAAGCCGCAGACCGAGACCACCACCGACGACGCGCGCGAGCAGATGCGGCGCGCGCTGCAGACCTCGATGGACACCCGCCAGGGTACGACG
>NZ_JAPDPH010000328.1 GCF_026013475.1 Micromonospora yasonensis
CGGACTTGCGGGGACGCCAGGTGCCGACCAGATCACCGTCGACCAGTACGGCGCCGGGGCGACCCAGCACCGGCCACAACTCCCTGGCGTGGGCCGGGTCCGGCACCAGGGTTTCCCGGTCTTTCGCCTGAAGGAAGAGATCGAACGGACCGAGCAGGCGGGTGGCCGTGGCGTCGGCCGACTCCAGCGCCGGTTCGTCGGCGGCCAGGAGCGAGCGCGCCTCGCCGTCGACCATCACCTCGATCACATCGTCCGGCCAGTGTGCCTTCACCTCCTTCACCGGGGCATCGAGGTAGCCGGCGACGTGTTTGGGGGTGGCCGGGCCGAGCAGCCGGAGGTACGCGCGGATGAGGTCGAACCTGTCGCCCGGGACGGCCGCCTTCGTGAACCTGGGGATGCGTTGCAGGACCGGTGGCGACGTGTCGAGTTGCAGTTCCAGCCCGGCCCGTACGGCGGCCAGCCGGAACGGCATCTCGTACAGGTGGGTAGTGTTGCATGGTCGGCAGAACCGCAGGTAGGGCTCGGCCATCACCTCGGCCAGGCGGCCGGAGACGTCCCCCTTGACGGTTGGCTTGCCGACGATGGCTCGCATCTGGGTGGCCACCTCGTCGAGGGCGGCCAGGTTGCCGATGCCGGCCGCCTTCAACGGCTTGGCGGCGTCGAAGATGCGCTTGCCCGCGTCGGCGTCGGAGAACGGTTCGACCGCGGCGGCCACCTCCGGCAGGTCGGCGCGGCGGTAGAGGTGGGGAGCGCCGCGCACGGTCCAGAGCAGGACCAGATCGTCGCCGGACAACTTCGCCACGTCGACCCCGCGTACGGCCAGCGCCCACCGGCCGCCGTCCGGGCCGGTGTCCTGCGCCCCGATGTCGAGCACGGCGGTGTCCGCGAGCGTGCCCTCGGCTCGGTCGAGCTGCTGGGCCCGGACGCGGAAGTTCATGATCTGACGCCGATCAACCACGCTCACACCCTACGCACCGCGATTTCTGCGGCCCCCGGCAATCGTGGCAGCCCTCTACGATCTTGCGATGGTCCGAATCGCGTTTCGCCGGGGTCCGCGGCCTCCGGCGGCCGACCTCGATCCCGCCCTCGACGACCTGGAGCTACGCGCCGCCCGCGACAAGGCGGTGTCGGGCGATTGGACGGCCGCGCGGGACATCGTCCGTGCGGCGGGCGTCGACTGGGAACGGCGTGGCCGGCGGATCGACGTCCTGAGCAGGGCGGCTGCGCGCGACGGTGCCTGGCTCGACGCGTGGCTGACGGCTGCTCCGGACGATCCCACGGTCGTCACGCTGCAGGCGGAGACGCTGTACTCGCGGGCGGCTCGAGCGCGTGGCTCGGCACCCGCGGTCGAAACGTCGAGGAAGCGGCTGCGTCAGTTCGCCGAGCTGTCAGCGCAGGCGGAGGTAGTCAGCCGGCGGGCCGTCCAGTTGGCGCCGCGCGATCCGGTGCCCTGGGCTGTGCTGCTCGATTCGATGCTCGCCGCCGGTCCCCAGCGGTGGGCTGACTTCGGCGCGGCGCTCGCGGAAGGCCGACTTCGGGACCGTCACAACTTCTCGATCAACCTGGCGGCGGTCAGCTTCTACTGCGCGAAGTGGGGCGGCTCGCACGAGAAGATGTTTACCGCCGCCCGGGAATGCGCCGATGCGGCGCCGCCCGGCGCCGGCGTCACCCTGCTGCCGGTCTTCGCCCATCTTGAGTACGCCATGCAGCGGTACCTGATGGGGGGCCAACCCTGGCTGTACGGGATCATCATGTCCCGGCGGTACTTCCGCCGCCCGGAGGTGTCGCAGGAGATCGACGCCTGCGCGGGGAAGTGGCGCGCGGCAGGACCGCCGCGACATGCACAGGCGATGGTCTGCCGCAACTGGCTGGCCCTCGCCTACTCACTCGGCGGCCGGCGTGCCGAGGCGAGGGCGGTTTTCGAGGAGATCGGCCCCTACGCGGCGAGCCCGGTGTGGGCGTACTTCCACAGCAGCGAGCGGGGCGGCTTCCTGGAGAACCGACGCTGGGCCAACCGCAGGTCCTGACCGTTCCTGGCCGGATCGAGCCGGACGAGGTGGCTCAGCCCTCGGCGGGCCGACCCTGAGGGCGGATTCGGGGAGAGACCCGAGGGCGATATCCGGGTGCTTCCGCATATGGCTCGGGTGAGGTGCGGGTCCAGGATGGACGGGCGTCCCAACCCAGGAGGTTTCGTGTCCCGACGTACCGTGGCCGCCGTTGTCGCTGTGCTCACCGTCCTCGTCGGACTGCCTGCGACGGCACAGGCCGCTCCCACGCCGCCGAATCTCGCCTGGGGCGCGTGCCCCGACGACCTGCCGAACGTCCCGCCCGACCCGCGCGTGCAGTGCGCCCGGCTCCGGCTGCCGGTGGACTGGGCGCGGCCGAACGGCCAAACGTTCGAGCTCGCCGTGGCGCGCCGGCCCGCGCGCGTGTCGGACCAGCGGGTGGGCACGCTGGTGTTCGGGCCGGGGGGCCCCGGGGATTCCGGGGTGGAACGCATCCGCAAGGGGGACCGGTTCAGCGACGAGTTGCTCGACCGGTTCGACCTGGTCAGCTTCGACCCGCGTACGGTGGCCCGCACCGCCGCGCCCGTCTGCACGCCCGACCCGACCCTGCGCAAGCCGCCCATCCCGCTGACCAGCCAGGCCGACTTCGACGCTGCGGTGGCCTACAACCGGGCGCTGTGGAACCGGTGCCGCCCGACCAGCCCGGTGTTCGACAACGCCGACACACTCAGCACCGTGCACGACCTGGAGGCGTTGCGGCGTGCGCTGAGAGAACGGCGGCTGACCTTCCATGGCAGCTCGTACGGGACACTGCTGGGCCAGCAGTATGCCGAGCAGTACCCCGGCCGGGTGCGGGCCGTCGTGCTGGAAGGCGTGTTCGACCACAGCCTCGACGTGCGGTCCTTCGTGCGTTCCCAGGCGGCCGCACTGCAGGACGCCTTCGACGAGTTCGTGTCCTGGTGTGACAGGTCGGCCGAGTGTGTCCTCCACGACCGGAATGTGCGGTCGGTCTGGGCCGGGGTGCTGGCCCGCGCGGACCGTGGCGAGTACGCCCCCCGGACCGCCTTCGACGTTTCCGCCGTAGCCCTCGGCATGCTCGCCGGCCCGCGCTGGCCGCAACTGGCCGCGGCCGTGCGTGACATGGACGCCGGTATGTCGCCGCCGGAGGTGAATCTCCCGATCGCGGTCGCGGCCTTCTGCGCGGACTGGCCGGCCACGGTGCGCGACTACGACGAGTACGCCGGCCTGGTCCGGGAAGCCGAAGCCGTCGCGCCGGCCGTCCGGTACGGCGCCGGCCTGCTGGCCGTGCAGACCTGCCTGGGATGGCGGTCCCCGGTCCGGAACCCCCCGCACGACCTACGCGTACACACCCGCACACCGCTGCTGCTGCTCAACGCCCGACACGACCCCCGCACCGGCTACGCCTGGGCCACCAACGTCGCCCGGCAACTGGGCCGACACGGGCGCCTGGTCACGTACGAGGGCTGGGGCCACGGCACGTACCTGCGCAACGAGTGCACGACCGCCGTCGTGGACCGGTACCTCGTCGACCTGACGCTGCCCACCCCCGGCACCCGCTGCCCGGCGAGCTGAACCGCGCGGCTCAGCTCTCGGCGAGCAGCGGCCGGTAGCTGTCGGCCGGCCAGCCGACCACCATCTTGGTCCGCAGCCTCGCCCCGAGCCGCCGGTAGAACCGCTGCGCGGCCTCGTTCTGCGGCTTGACCTCCCAGCGGATGACGAGCCCCTCGTCGGCCGCGGTGCGGGCCAGCGCCAGCATCAGCGTGCGGCCCACCCCGGCGTTGCGGGCCGCCGCCCGGACCCAGAGGTCGTCCAGCGCGAGGATGTCCCGGCCGGACCACAGGTGCAGCCGCCGGTGGGCCGAGACGTAGCCGAGCGGCTCCCCGGACCGCTCGGCGAGCAGCACGGTCACGTCGTCCCGGTCGAGCAGTTCGGCCCACCGGGCGGCGGTGACGGTGACGTGTTCCGCGTCGCCCTCGTGGGTGGCGATCTCGGTGACCAGGGTGTGCACGGTGGCGGCGTCGGCCGGTCCGGCACGGCGGATGGTAATGGCTTGAGTCATGGTTACTCCTTACCGGATGGGTGGTGCCGGCGGTAGGCCGGCACCACCGGGAATCAGGGCGT
This sequence comes from Micromonospora yasonensis, assembly GCF_026013475.1. Taxonomy (GTDB): domain Bacteria; phylum Actinomycetota; class Actinomycetes; order Mycobacteriales; family Micromonosporaceae; genus Micromonospora; species Micromonospora yasonensis. The sequence goes on from NZ_JAPDPH010000328.1 coordinate 4,149, forward strand.
GGCGATGGCGGCGAGGACGTTCAGCCGGGCGGCGCGCCGCGCCGGCAGCAGCCCGGCCAGCAGGCCGGCGGCGAGGGTGACCGCGAGCACCAGCGCGAGCCGGCCCGCCGGCATGGCCAGCGGCATCGGGGCGTCGCGGCCCAGCGCGGCCACGGTGGCGGCGGCGAGGCCGACGCCCAGCGGCAGGCCGAGCACCGCCGCGAGCGCGGCGACCAGCACTGCCTCACCGCGGACCAGCCAGCCGAGCTGCCGGCGGGTCATCCCGACCGCGCGGAGCAGGCCCAGCTCGCCGGTCCGCTCGGTGATCGACAGGGCGAGGGTGTTGGTGATGCCGAGCAGGGCGATCAGCACGGCCAGCATCAGCAGCGCGGTGACCAGGCCGAGGATCTGGTCGATCGATGCGGTGCGGGCGGCCACCGCGGCGGCCTGGTCGCGCAGTTCGGCGGTCGGGTGGTCGGCCAGCGCCGCCCGGACCGCCCGCTCCGCGGTGGCCCGGTCCACCCCGGCGGCGGTACGGATCAGCACGGAGGCGTCCACGTCCTCGGTGTAGAGCTGGGCGTACCCGGTCAGCGAGACCAGGTAGTCGGTGGCGAGCGCCCGGGCGTCCCGGTCCCGCAGCAGGCCGACCACCCGCAGCTCCCGGGTGCCGACCCGGGAGAAGGTCATCGGCAGCGGGTCGCCGACGGCCAGGCCCCGCTCCCGGGCCACGTGCTCGGCCAGCACGATCCCGCCGGTGTCCAGCGCGTCCAGTCCGCCCGCGACGAAGTGCAGCCGGGTCACCCGGGGCAGGGTCGCCGGGTCGACCGCGGTCAGCGCGCGCACGGTGTCGCCGTCGCGCCAGTGCCCGTACCGGAGGCGGGAGGCGACGGCCACCTCGGGCAGCCGGCCGATGTGCTCCGCCACGGTGGGGGAGAGTCCGCCGAGCATCTCGTTGCGGCCGCTCTCCACCATGTGGTCGGCGGTGATCACCTCGGCGTATGACTGGCGGACCCCGTCGCGCACCGAGGCGCCGAGCACGGCCGTGAAGGCGACCAGGGCGATGCCGAGGCCGAGCGCGAGGGCGGTCGCCGCGGTGCGGCGCGGGGTACGGGCCGCCGAGTCGCCCGCCAGCCGGCCGGTGATCCCGAGCGCGGCGAGGGGGCGGCCGAGCAGGCGTACCACCGGCGGGGTGAGCGCGGGGCCGATCAGGGTGAGGCCGAGGACGGCGGCCGGCGCGGCGGCGGCCAGCAGGGCGACCAGCGCGACCCCGGCGACCACCGCGGCGGTCCCCGCCGTGCCGGCGGCCAGCGCCAGGCCGCCGACCAGGGTACGGACCCGGCCGGCGCGGGCGGTGGCCGTGGCGCGCAGGGCCGCGACCGGCGGCACCGCGCCGGCCCGCCGGGCCGGTCCGAGCGCCGCGCCGACCATCACCAGCACGCCGACGGCGAGGGCCACCACGACGGTACGGCCGGTCAGCACCAGCCCGCCCGCCGGCAGCGGTACGCCGAACAGCCCGGCCAGGGCGCGCATGCCGGCCGCCGCGCCCAGGCCGGCCGGCAGGCCG
>NZ_JAPDPH010000329.1 GCF_026013475.1 Micromonospora yasonensis
CCCCCCCCCCGCCCCCCCCCCCCCCCCGCCCCGCCCCGCCCCGCCCCCCCGCCGCGACGACCGCAGCGACAGTGGCAGTGGCGCAGGCGGCCGGACTCGCAACCCGGTCCGGCACCTCTTCGGGCACCGGAACAATCTCCGTCCCGGGCATGAGCAGGCAATGGGTGGCGAACCCGCCGACCAGCGGGCGCGCCTCGTCGAGCGGCTCGTGACCGTACTTGCGCAGCTCGACACACTTCTGCGGCAATCCACGCAGGCAACGCGCGCACCGCCCGCACGACGCGGTGACCGACCAGACCACCCGCTGCCCGGGTGCGACTGGCGCGTCGGTCCCGACCGCGACCACAGTTCCCACCTGCTCGTGGCCCAGCACGCTGGGGGCCGGCGAAGGACGACGCCCGCGTACCGTGTGCAGATCGCTGCCGCAGACCGTGGCCAGGTCGACGGCGACCAGCACCTCCCGAGGACGCAGGAGACTCGGGACCGGGGTCGTGCAGACGGTGAACGGCTTGCCCACGCCGTCCCAGCGGGCGTAACGCGCTTGGCGATCCATGCGCCACACCCTAACTTGTCTATACAAGTCGTGGAAAGGTCGCGAGGTTGAAGTGCGACTGACGAGACGACTAGCTCCGACGGGTTGTACCAGTCGACGTACGGGACGTATGCGTCTCCGCCCGATTGCCTTGAGAGGCCGAAAGCCCCCGACCGATGCTCCGGTCGGGGGCTTCCGCCATTCAGTGCTGCCTAGCGCTGCTCAGTGCTGCTTGTTCCGCCTCAATCGACCTCGGCTGCGGGGATGTACGCGCCCGGAACGTCGTCGGGAGCGTAGAACTTGTCCTCACCCGGGTAGGGCTTCTTCCAGCCGTGCGCCTCGTACCAGTCGAAGTGGTTGAGCTGGCTGGGGTTGGTCCGGTCGGCCTGGGCTTCCGGTCCGGCCAGGTGCTGCTTGGCCTTCCAGTCGTCCCATTGCGCCGCGAGCGCCTGCTTGTCCGCGGGGACCGCGGTGGACGGCACCGGGGCCGCCGCCGGGTTCGCCGGCGCCGGGACGTCGGCACCGCACGAGGGCAGCGTCTTCACACCGTCGGTGAGCGACGTGCGGTTGGGCACCGCGGTGAACGGCGTTGGGTCAGCAGTGCCCGAGAAGGCCTGGCGCATCGGCGAGGCCGCGGAGTCCTTCTGGTTCATCGGCTGGATCCCGAGGATCTGCTCGATGGTGCGGACCATCGTGATCTGGGTGTAGTAGTGGCTGTCCACGATGCCGTGGTTGGCCCAGGGGCTGATGACCTGGATCGGGCCGCGGTGGCCGTCGACGTGGTCGGCGCCGGACTGTGTGTCGTCCTCGATGACGAAGATCGCCGACTTCATCCAGTACGGGCTGTGCGAGATGGCCTCGACCACCCGGCCGGTGGCCAGGTCGTTGTCCGCGACCTGGGCCGGGCCGCTCGCTGTACCACCGGTGTGGTCGTTGCCCACGCGGATCATGTTGAGGTTCGCCGGACCGTTCTTCTCGAAGTCCCGCTTCCAGATCTCGGCCCGGTAGATGTCGGGGATGGTCAGGTTGTACGCCGGGAACTCCGGCACCACCGTGGCCTGCAGCGACGGGATCACCGACCCGACCGCGAACTTGTACGCGCTGTCGGCGCCGGTCGCCCGCATGTTCAGCGTGTCGCAGTACAGGTTCTGCCAGCTGGCACTCGCGGGCCTCTGCATGCTCGAGGTGTACTGACCGAAGTTGCGCACGGTCTTGCCGGCGGCCTGGGCGCCCGTCCAGAGGAAGCCTGCACGGGTGTGGCCGAGGGCGTCGTCGGAGGTGCCGTAGCTGCGCTCGTACTCACCGGCCGAGGACTCGGTGTACTCCGGGTCGTCGGCCTGCATCAGCCAGTTGTGTCCCTCGGCGGAGTTGGTGGCGATGTCGTAGGCGTTGTCGTACAGGGCGAACTGACGAGCCATCGCGTGCTGGTTCGGCGTCACGTTCTCGCCGTACGTCGTGAACGCCGGATCGCCGTTGCCCTCTTCGATGTCACCGAAGACTCCGTCGTAGGTGCGGTTCTCCTTGATGATCAGGAACACGTACTTGATCGTCGACGGGTCACCAAGTTTTACCGGGACCGGCACCGGGTGCGGCTTGGCGACCTCGTCGGCCTTGGCGACCGAGCTGCCGTGCCACCCGTTCTGCGTGAAGACCTTCCCGGTGGAGCCCTTGATCACCTCGTCGCTGGGGAGGGTGAAGTGCGTCAGGCTCGAGGTGGTGTCGTGGGTGCCGTGTCGGTTGGTGCTCGACCGACGGGCGCCGATGCCGCGGGTGTTCGAGACGACGACCTCGCCGTTGACCGTGGTGATCTCGGCCGGGAAGAAGTCAGCGGGGAGCAGGCCGACGTAGCTGACCGGCTCCAGGGCGTTGGTGAACTTGTACACTGCGATCGCGTTCGCGCGACCGAGAGTGACCAGCAGGTGGCCGTCGTCGGTGAGCGTCACGGCGTTCGGGGCGTAGCCCACCTGGGACTCCGCCCACGGCTGGGTGGCGATGGTCTGGACCACCTGGTCGATAGCCGTGTCGATCACAGACACGGTGTCGCTGACCGTGTTGGTGACGAACAGGGCGCCGTTCTTCGCGTAGAGCGCCGTCGGGTGCAGGCCCACGTCGATGCTGCTCGGCGTGGCGGCCGCGTCAGCGACGTCGATCACGCTGACCGTACCGGTGGTGCTCGCGGCCGTCGTCGGGTCGGCCGGCACCTGGGTGCCGTAGGAGTTCAGGGTGAACTCGCCGGGCTGCGCCTGCCGGCCACCCTCGTTGCTGATGTAGAGCTTGCCACCGAGCAGCAGCATGTCGCGCGGCGCGATGCCCACGTTCCAGCCCTGGGTGAGCGCACCGGTCGCCGCGTCGATCGCCACGACGCGGTTCTGGCCGTTCACCGCGCCGTACACGGTCTTGCCGTCGGCCGAGAACACAGCCTCGCCGACGAGGGCGCGCTTGCCGTCGACGGCCGGGATCGTGACCTTGACCGGGTTGGCGAGCGTGCCGTCGGCGTTGACCGTGAACTTGGTGTAGCCGTCAGCCTGGCCGAGCCACAGCGACGAGCCGTCGGGCGAGTACGTCGGGCCCTCCTGGCCCACATCGTTGCCCGGGATCCGGAGGTTGGCCGCAGCGTTGTTGCCGACGGTCTGCTGAACCTTCCACTCCTTGAGGTCGACGATCACCATGGCGACGCCGCCGTCGGTCACCGACGCGGCCATGTGCGTGCCGTCCGGGCTGACTGACGACGACATGATCTTGCCGGGGTTGATGACCAGCCGCTCACCGATGGGAGCGAGGTACTGGTCCGACGGCGCGACGAGGCCGTTCGCGGTAGTCTGGCCCACCTGGTCGCGCCCGAACATCGTGGTCTGCGCGTAACCGATACCGGTGCCGGTGAAGACGAGTGCGCTGGAGACACCGGCCGCTGCAATGAGCCGACCACGCCGGCCGCGCAGCATGCCCTTCTCGGCACGCCTTCGCAGGCGAGTTACCTGCATGATGGAACTCCTTCATGGTGAGTGGGAATTCGACTGACATCAGTCGTCGATCCCACAGCCAATCGGTAGGACACCAACGCAGAGTGAATGATCCGAACATTTGCATTCACGCGTGATGAAGGGGGGTATGCCGCGGACCGGGTGCTGCGCGCCGGGTTCGCGGTGTCTCCATGCTGGTTCGGGCCGTAGGTGCGGCGGTAGTCAGGCCGGCAAGGGCAGGCGTCGCAGCCGGGCGATGACCTCGGCGAGGACGCCATGACCTGGCGCGGGCCGCAGGGTCAGCGTGCGGGCGTGGTGTATCAGCCGTGCGGGAGTGTGCAGCAGTCGGTGGCGCAGTGTGTGCAGGTGGGCGCGGCCGGTGCCGTCGGCGTTGTCGAATCCGCCGAGGGCCTGAAGCCATGCGGACATGTTGACAGCCAGCAGCGCGCCCCACATCCAGATGGTGTTGGCCTCGCGGTTACCCGACGGCAGGTGGCGCAGCGCGGCGCCGTGTTTGGCGTCGCGGATTCTGTCTTCCGATGGTGCCGGTACCAGTACTCCACCCTGGCAGCCTGCTGCGGTGTGGACACGTCGAGGTTGGTGATGAATTCGCTTCTCGGGTCATCCTGTTCCCGCCGGGGAGCTGGGCCTTCCTCACGGTCGGCTTACCGCCCCCACAAACCAGCGGGCGGACCCCGTCGGGGTTTCCACGTTCCACACTCACGAGTTACGACCGGGGTGGGTGCCCTCTATACCCCGGGGACCAGCGGTGCTCTCCTGACCGGATGCCGTGCCCAGCCAGCGCCTGCCGCATTCCAGCGGCTACGTCCCTGCACCCCGCCACCAACATCCCACCGCGCGGAGCTCCGTTTTACGAGGCATCAACAAGGGTTCACGCGATTCACCCGTCCGGTCTGCCCCTCACCCGTGATCCTCTCGATGGGACGAGGACCCCTTCGGCTTTCCCCTCGGGCTTCGCACCCCACCGTTACCAGCAGCGCACGCCAAGGGCAGGGCCAGGCAGCGAGCACGCGCCCGGGACTACACCACCGACATCACGTCGGCCCTCCTAACTGCGAGTCCACTCGCAAAGTGCGACATAGTGTCGCAACGGCAGATCCGGATGCGGAGTGGTTCGCCGAAGTGGTGCGCACCTGTACGCAGTGTTACCGATCGGGAGCTGCGGGCGCAGGGCCCGGGGGTAACGGCCCCATGCACTGACTGCGGCACGACCGTCGCCTACGTATCGGGTGTAGGCGTGAAGGCGGCGTGCGGGTGGGGCTGGCCGGTCATGGCGGCGAGGGCTGCGGCGACGGCGTGGAGGTTGGCTTTGATGTAGGTGGTGGCGGGTCCGCGGCGGTCGGTGTGGCCGGGGTAGCCGCGGGCTACTCCATAGCCGAAGTGGCGTTCCACCCAGGTGAGGGTGGTGTGGCGCAGCCAGTGGGTGGAGATCCCCTGCACGGCGACCCAGGGCAGACGTTCGCCGATGCGTCTCCACAGGTGGTCATAGCGGCGGCTGCTGATCGGACGGCCGTTGCGGTAGCGCAGCAGCCGGTCGGTGGGCAGGACCGCGCCCCGGGCCTGGGCGTGCTCGAGGAGGCGTTCGGCAAGGGTCGGGGTGATGGGTTGCCAGCGCAGGGTGCCGCCCTTCTCGGTGAGGCGGACCAGGGCGTGTCGGATGTCCAGGTCGACCAGGCGCAGGGCGAGGCGCCGCCGCGGCGGCAGGCGGTTTCGGTGTGCAGCCGCAGCAGCAACGCGTCGAGGATGGCGTCGTTTCCGCTGGTACGTGCGACCACGTTGATGTCCTGCAACTCGCCAGGGGTAAGGGCGCGGCGGGGACTGGGCAGCCGGCGCGGCTTGGCCACCCGGTGAGCCGGGCTGCCCGTGGCGGTGAGGTAGCTGTCGGCGATGGCCCGGCGGTAGACGGCACGGGCGGCCGCGACGACATGCTCCCCCGCGTGGCGCCCCTGACGACCGGTGCGTCGAGACCGGGCATTGGCGGTTACCTCGCGCATGAGGGCTTCGATGTCGCTGGCGGCCACCTCGTCAAGCCGCAGATGGCCGAGCGCGGCGGACATGCGGTTCCAGTAGGCGCCATAGGTGCGGCGGGTGCCCGGGCTGGCCGCGGCCGCGACCCGCGGGGTGTAGTCGGGAAACG
>NZ_JAPDPH010000033.1 GCF_026013475.1 Micromonospora yasonensis
ACCCGCGATGGCCGTCTCTTACACCACTCGCGCGGACGCGACCTCCGACGACATCTCACGAGCCGTTCGCCCCGCAACCGGCGGCGCCCGAACTCGCGCAAGGCTCCAGGCCTGCGACTGACCAAGGCTCAGCCCGCCGGCAAACCACGAAACGATCATCCTCGTCGATCACCGCGGCCGCCACGCGCCTCTCTCGATATCCAGGGTCAACGCCCCGCAGGTTCTACAGGCGTCAGCAGCGGCCACGATTCTCAACGAGGCGCCGATCTCGATTCCCCGGCTCGACGGCCATCGGCTGGTACGGGCGTCCTCGGTTGCCATTAGGCGTGGTACAACCCACGCCGGCGCCACTCGAGCCTTGGCAACCTGTCCCCGATCGACTACGAACGACAACACACCCCGGCCGCAGCGGCGGCCTGACCATCACACGGAAGCCGTCCGGGAAACCGGGGGAAGCTCAGTGCCCACAATCCCGGGGGGAACCTCAGGTCAGGATTCAGGCGGCGTTGACACCCGTTACGCAATCGTGACACGCCAGCCGGTCGGTCGACTGCTCCCAGGACCTGCGCAAAGGCCTCCGCGGCGAAAGGGCGAAGCCCGGACACCCGGAGGTATTTGTACGGCCTGTTGACGGCAAAAAAAGTCCTACACATGCTGTTTTGCGCCATGGCAGCCATGGACGGCCCCCTCGACCTGGCCGCCAGCAGCGGCATGTGCCAATCGTCGACAGGGCACGCACCAGAGACAGCAGGCACCAATCCCGTCGGGCAGGTATCGGCATCCCGGACAACGAAGGAGAGCGTGACTGATGACCAAGAGCGGGTTGCACCGACGGACCCTGCTGGCCGGTGTCGCCGCCCTGGGAGCGGCGGCGGGCCTTCCCGCGGCTACCGCACAGGCAGCGCCTGACTCCCCGGATGGCGCGCCGACGGGGCGCTACCCGTCGAACTGGCCCGACCCCGAGCCGTATGGCCTCGCGGACACCCGAAAGGACCTGTGGCTGCGGGAGGACAACTCCTTCGTCCTCCCCCTCGAGCTGCGCCCCCGCGACGAGGAGCTCGGCCGGGTCTGGATACGGGACACCTACGTCAACTGCTTCGTCGTCGACGGCCGTCCCCTCTACGTCGCCACCGGCACCAGCCGCGTACCCGGGCTCACCGCAGCCACCCCGTGGAACGACGGCATCTTCCTGTGGACGGCGCCGTCCCTGCACGGCCCGTGGCGGCTGGCCGACACCGCCGGCATCCGGCCCGACGCCGAGAAGGGCAAGGTCTGGTCGCCGGAGTTCGCCGGCGAGAACCGGCCCGGGCGCACGGTCGTCGCCCCGTGGCAGGAGTACTGGTACGACGACCAGTTCGGCAAGCGCGGCAACGTCTGGGCGCCGGAGGTGCACTACTTCCGCGGCACCTGGTACATCGTCGCGTGCATGGGCGACCGCGCCCACAAGGTCGGCTCATTCCTGCTGGTGAGCCAGGGCGGCGTCGAGGGACCGTACCGCCTCGCCGACGGCAACCTCGACAAGCCCTTCGGCGACCCGCTCCCCGACGCACCGCACATTGATCCCGGGGCGCGTTTCCACATCGACGGCAGTCTCTACGCGGAGGGCGACGACGCGTGGCTGGTCCTGCACAACAACGTGTACGCCAAGTTCCGCGACGACATGGAGGACATCGTCCCCACGACCGACCTTCCGGCGTTCCAGCAACAGCCCTACACCCCTGAGCCCTACCTGGAAGGCGCGTACGTCTTCCAGTACGGCGGCAAGTACTACCTCCTGCACGCCGCGTGGGACCGCACCTCGACAGCCGCCGACGGCAGCACCCGCCACGCCTACGACCCGCCCGGCCCCGGCCGGACCCAGTACCAGTACGACGCGATCGCCGCCGTCGCCGACCACTTCGAAGGCCCGTACTCCCCCCGCTGGACCCTCGGCGTGGGCGCCGGCCACAACAACATCTTCGAGGACGCCGACGGCGGACTGTGGGCGACCTTCTTCCGCAACCCGAACTTCGGCTACTGGGCCGACCCGGCACGCATCGACGACGCCGCGGTGCCCGGCGTCGTCCGCCTGGAGTGGACCGGCCCCCAGGGCAATCGCCTCTACGTCCGGCGCCAGAGCCGAGTCCATGCCATCAGTGAGTGAAAGCCCAAGGCGACCTGATCTCCCCGTGCGGGGCGTCAGCCCACGCAGCGCACGGGCCGACTGATCCGCCTCCCCAACCGATTGCTCCGATCGCCTTCTCCTACTGGAAGGGGACCCTGTGACCTGCCCGACCGCTCCGAACATCGTGTTCGTGATGACCGATCAGCTCCGCGCCGACTTCACCAGAGGCGTGGGCTTCGGCCTGGACACGATGCCCTTTCTCGACTCCATCGCCGCCCAAGGCACCCGCTTCCGCCGCGCGTACACCACCGCCCCGGCCTGCGTCCCAGCGCGCACCAGCCTGCTGACCGGCAGATGGCCCAGCACCCACCGCATACGGCAGAACTCCAACACCAGCCCGGAGGATGTCGCGCGCGGCGACGACCTGCTCGACGTGCTGCGTGGCGCCGGCTACCAGCTGTTCTACGCCGGCAAGACGCACATGTACCGCAACAAGGCGGAGGACTACGACGCCTTCTCCGAGTACGGGCACACGATGGCGCCGGACACCACCACCGAGCAGCGCGCCTTCACCGACTGGCTGAAGTCCATCGACATGGGCCCGACGAGTGCACCCACCCCGTTCCCGGTGGAGCTGCAGTATCCGTACCGGATCGTCTCCGACGCCATCCAGCAGATAGACGCCCGCGACCCCGACAAGCCGTTCTTCTCCTTCGTCTCCACGCCCGAGCCGCACAACCCCTACCAGGTGCCGGAGCCGTACTTCTCGCTGTTCGACGAGGACAAGATCCCCAACCGGCTCGCTGGCCCCGAGGCCGCGGAGGCCAAAGGCGGCGCCTACAAGTGGCTACGCGACCTGGTGGAGGAGAAGCGTCCCGGCTACGACAAGCTCTGGCGCCGCTACCGCGCCACCTACTGCGGCATGCTCCGCCTCATCGACGACCAGCTGCGCCGGCTCGTCGGCCACCTGAAGGAGCAGGGCCTGTGGGAGAACACCCTGCTGATCTTCCTCGCCGACCACGGCGACTACGCCGCCGACTACGGCCTGCAGCGCAAGGGTGCGGGAATGCCAGAGGCACTGGCACACATTCCGATGATCGTGCACGGCTGCGGCGTCGAAACCCAGGACAACAAGAAGGACTTCGTCTCGATCGCCGACATCCTGCCCACCGTGTGCGAGGCGATCGGCCGCCCCATCCCCCTGGGAGTCCAGGGCCGCAGCCTGTGGCAGATGCTCACCGGCGCCGACTACCCGGCTGCGGAGTTCGCCGACATCGTCACCGAGCGCGGCTACGGCGGCCTGCCCTATCCCGACGACGCCCGGCCACCGCTGCACTTCCCCTACGAAGGCACCAGGTACGACGAGCTGAACAGCGTGACCCAGAGCGGCTCGTCACGGATGATCCGGCACGACCACTACAAGCTCTACGAGCACGTCTCCGGCCCCGGTGAGCTGTACGACCTCGAGAAGGATCCGATGGAACTGCACAACCGCTTCGACGATCCGAGCCTGCGCGACGTCAAGGCCGAACTCATGCAGCGACTGCAGCGATGGTCGGTCCGGCTCACCGACGACCTGCCGCAGGGGAAGTACAACGCCAGGCTCGCCCAGCACAACTGGTACCGGACCTCGAAGGCGCACGGAGCATGACCGAACTGATCCGCCGCAGCGACGGCAACCGGCAACCTCCCCTGTCACGCCGTACGTTCCTGCGCGGTGCCGCCGCCGTCACCCTGGCCACGGCAGCCACCACCGCAGCCACCGTCAAAACCGCTTCCGCGGTCGGAACCAGCCCTTCCCTCGCGGTCGTCGACTACCCCGGCGCGCAGTGGCTACCAGCCTCTCCCGCCAACTACCGCCCCGCGCGGCGCCCTCGCAACCATCAGATCGACTACGTGGTCATCCACGTCACGCAGGAGCACTTCGACGACGCCGTCGCCGTCTTCCAGAATCCCGACCGGCGAACCTCGGCCCACTACCTGGTCCGCTCGGCAGACGGCCACATCGGCCAGTGCGTCCGGGAGAAGGACATCGCCTGGCACACCGGCAATCCCGACTACGACAACCGCAGCATCGGCATCACACACGAGGGCTGGGTCAATTCCACCGCATGGTTCACCGAGGAGATGTACGCCTCGTCCGCGGCGCTCACCGCGGCCGTGTGCGCACGCCATGCGATTCCACTGGACCGAACCCACATCCTCGGTCACAACGAGGTGCCCGGCGCCACCCACACCGACCCCGGAGCCAACTGGGACTGGGATCACTATCTCGAACTGGTCCGGAAGGTGGGAACCGAGAGGTGAGGCGGACCCCGAGAGGCGGCGCTACCGCGCCAACCTGGGCGGCCCGGGGTCCGCTTGCGACATCGCCGGCGGGGGCCGTTTGCCCAGGGATGCCGGCCTCCGAGGGACGGGTGCTTGCGATGAGCGCCGACGGTACCGACGGCTTCGAGGACGGTCGGGCCGGCTCGGGAGGTGGCATTGCCGCCGCTTTCGGTGGCCGCCACGGCGGCGACAATCCGGCAGGGCCGATGCACCGAGAGGAGACGTGGCGGCCGTACTCATAGGTTCGCGAACGCTCACCGACACCCCACCAGAGAAGGCAGAAAATGACCGATTTCCACAGAAAATCCCGGCGCCGCATCATCGGAGCGGCCAGGGTGGCCGGCATGTCCGCGCTTCTCCGGTTGCCGGGCGCGGCACTTGCCGCATGACACCCGGTGACGCAGTACCGGTGAGCCCGTGCTGCGGCCCCGCCCACAAGACCTCCGGCGCCACCGTGCAAGGTATCGCGCTGGCCGGCCCACTGCTGATGGACCGGACGACGGACGACGCCACCCGCCGCAGGCTCCGTAAGGCACTCGTCGACCTGCCCGGTGGCAGCTACCTCGCCGGAAGCGAGGGCCCCGAGGCCCATCCGGGCGACGGCGAGGGACCCGTCCGCGAGATCACGGTGGCGCCGTTCGCGCTCGCCGAAACCACCGTGACCAACCGACAGTTTGCCGCGTTCGTCCGCTTGACCGGCTACGTGACCACCGCGGAGCGGGAGGGCTGGTCGTTCGTCCCGGTCCCGCTGCTCACGCTCGAGCAGCGCAGCCGTGTCGTCGGCGTCGTCACCGACACCCCCTGGTGGGGACGCACCAGATGGTCGGCAACGTCTGGGAGTGGTGCGCCGACACCTGGTCGGCTCACGGCCGCGACAACCCTGAACGGCGTGTGGTCCGTGGTGGGTCCTTCATGTGCCACGACAGCTTCTGCAACCGGTACCGCGTCTCGGCCCGTACGGCTAACACGCCGGACTCAACGTCTTCCCACACAGGATTCCGAGTCGCCGACGCGAGCGCAGGCGGCGTCGCTGGCTTCCACCCGCCGACGATGGTTCGCGCCATGCTCGGCACCCTGCGGGCGTAGCTCGACCGTCCACGCGTAGTCGACCGCCGGGTAACCCCGTAGCACCACCTTGTGTACGGACTTGTGGTGCTCTTTTCTCCCCGGGATCATGTTTCTCCCCGGGATCATGGCGATAGCCACACCCCCACAGGGCCGCGGCTCGCTGGATCACGTCGAGGTCCGTCATCTCGACCTTCAGGGCCAGAACGCGAACCGAACGGCCGGCATTCACCTTGATGAACCACCCCTCGCCCTCCAGCAGACCGGCGAGCCAGAAGTCCTCGGGTCGGAAAGTGCTCTCGGCCCGCCTTTCACGGCGTCCCGGGCATGCTCCGGATCGAATCCTTGCCCGGGAACCTCTGGTCGTCGCTCGACCTGTATGCCACGGTGAGGCAGTGCAGGTCAGCCGGCGGGTCGTAGGGCAACCACGTCGATGGCCGGGCTGTTCATACGCCGTGGCCGCAAGGAACTCGTCGGTTCCTGCGAAAGCGTCCTGGTGCTGCGCGACGGCGCCATCGCCGGTCAGCTCACCGGCTCGAACGTCACCGAGAAGGGCATCATGGCGCTGCTCGCGGCGACGTGACCGCCGCCGCGTACGGCGTGGATGACGGCCTTTCCGACCACGACACGACCCGCAGCCGCAGCTGGCCTTGTGGTCTCATGATCAGGGAAGTCTCGCCAGAGCCCACAGTTGCGGCGGGACCGGCCGGCATGCTGGCGGCATCCGCTGCGGCCCACCGGGGCGGTCCCGGTGGGGCGGTGGATTGCGGCCGGTGGACGCGGGCGGCGATGGCTCAGCCGGCCTGGACCGCGGCGCTGCTCACGGCGGCGAGGGCCGGCGACCTGGCAGGCGTACGCGCCGCACCGCCGGGAACCCCGCCATGCCCGGCAGCGCCCGGGCAGTGACTGGCCGGCCGGCCACGAGCGTATCGCCAGCGAGCGGCGAGGGTTGGGACTCCTGACAAACTCCAGCCGAATTTTGTCGGAAGGTTGACGGAATAATTCGCCACTGTAACGGTCGTCACCGTGCCGACATCAAACGGAGTGCACGCCCTCGTGCGGCTGAGGCACGAGGAGCGCGTGTTACGCACCCTGCGGGAGCAGGGAGCGCTGAGCCGGAGCCAGATCGCCCGCGCCGTCGGGCTCTCGCGCTCCACGCTCTCCGAGATCACCGCCAGCCTCCTGCAGCGCGGCGCCATCGTGGTGGTGGACACCGACGCGGCGAAGCGCGAGGGCAGCGGGCGCCCGGCCGAACGGCTCGCCCTAGACCCCGCCTCCGGGCAGTTCATGGGGGTCGACTTCGGCCACCGGCGGGTCTGCGTTGCGGTTGCCGACGCGTCGCACGAGATCATCGCGTCCGGCTCCGAACGCTATGAGGACGACGCGCCGTGGCCGCAACGGCTGGACGCCGCCTTCCGGCTGATCGACCGGCTCACCGACGAGACGGACGTGCACTACGGCGCACTTCAGGGCGTCGGTATCGGCGTGCCCGGACCGCATCCCGTTCCGCCGGCCGCGCACCCCGCACCACGGCAGGCTCCGGCAGCCGGCCTGCTCGACACCGTCGAGGACGTCGGCGCCGCTTTCGCGAGCCGGTTCGACGCCTCCGTGCTGGTGGACAACAACACCCGCTTCGCCGCCCTCGCCGAGGCGATCAGTGGTAGCGGCACCGTCGACGACCTGATCTACGTACGGGTTTCCGACGGAGTGGGTGGTGGCGTGGTCGTCGGCGGCCGCCTCGTCACGGGATCGACCGGACTCGCCGGCGAGTTCGGCCACGTCAGGGTCAACGTGCACGGCGGGTCGTGCCGGTGCGGCAAGAACGGCTGCCTGGAGACCGTCGCGTCGGTACCGGCGATCCTGGCGAACTGCCGGGCCCGCGGCGTCCCGGTCGACGACCTCGACGAGCTCCGTGCGGCGGTCGAACGGTCACACCCGATCGTCGAGCAGGTGTTGCGTGCGGCGGCCGCCGCCATCGGCCGGGTCGTCGGCACGGCGGCGATGGCGCTGAACCCTGCCGAGATCGTCATCGGCGGCGAGATCGTGCGCGTCGCCCCCATCATCGTCCAGCAGGTCCGCGCCACCATCACCTACGAGCTCCTGCCGGACGCCGCCAGCATCCCGGTCGTCCGTGCCGCGGAGCTCTCAGACGACGACGGCGCGCTGGGCGCCCTGGCCGCGCTGTTCCACAGTTCGCCGCTGCTGGCGGCCTACCCCGAGCCCGCGAAGGCCGGCGGCGCTGGCAGCGGGGGCGGCATCCGCGTCCCGCAGACCACGATCGAAAGGGTGTCCCATGGCCGTCATCACTGAACCGGCTGCGCACACGGGACGTGACAACCGGCTCGCGTCATCGCAGACGCGCCGGGGCCGTCCACGCGGACTGCCGCTGGCGTTGAACGCCGTGTCCATCGCGCTCGGCATCGGCGTCTGGTGGGCCCTCGCGGCCCTCGGCGTGAAGGTGCCACAGCCGACCGAGGTCGTCTCGCGGGCCTGGGACCTGCTCGCCGACGGCACGCTGGAGAACGACATCCTGGTCAGTCTCGGTCGGGTGCTGGCCGGGTTCGTCCTCGGTACGGCGGCGGCCATCCCGATCGGTTTCCTCATGGGGTGGTACGGCGTCGTGCGGGGCCTGGTCGAGCCGTGGATCCAGTTCTTCCGCACCATCCCGCCGCTGGCCATCATCCCGCTCGCGATCGTGCTGATGGGCATCGACGAGGCGCCGAAGATCTTCGTCATCTTCCTGGCGGCCTTCCTGGCCTGCGTCATCTCCACGT
This sequence comes from Micromonospora yasonensis, assembly GCF_026013475.1. Lineage (GTDB taxonomy): Bacteria > Actinomycetota > Actinomycetes > Mycobacteriales > Micromonosporaceae > Micromonospora > Micromonospora yasonensis. Next base: position 8,272 of record NZ_JAPDPH010000033.1, read on the forward strand.
TTCAGGGCGTGGTGAGCGTCGACCGTACGCTCATCAACGCGGCGCGGGTGCTCGGCACGCGGGACGCCGGGATCTTCGCCCGGGTGGTGGTGCCCGCCTCCACTCCGTTCATCCTCGTCGGCATGCGGGTCGGCCTCGGGTCGGCGTGGGCCACCCTGGTCGCCGCCGAGCTGATCGCCGCGCAACAGGGCCTGGGCTACCGCATGCAGAACGCCCAGCTCTACTACGACCTCCCGACGATCTTCGTCGGTCTGATCTCGATCGGGATCCTCGGCCTGCTGATGGACCGCGTGCTGCTCGTGGCCGAACGCAGGCTCACCGGATGGCAGGAGCGCCGATGACCTCGAATTCGCCACGTCCTGGCACGCAGGCCGCCAAGATCTCGGTACAGGCGGTCACCAAGACGTTCTCGCTGGGCCGGCAGACGTTCACCGCACTCGACCAGGTGTCTCTCGACATCGCTGACAACGAGTTCGTCACCGTGGTCGGGCCGTCGGGTTGCGGCAAGAGCACCCTGCTCAACATCCTCGCCGGGCTGGAGGAACCGACCGAGGGCCGAGCGATCGTCGACGGGACACCCGTGTCCGGGCCAGGTCCCGAGCGCGGCGTCATCTTCCAGCAGTACGCGCTCTTCCCCTGGCTGACCGTACGCAAGAACGTGGAGTTCGGCCTGAGGACCGCCCGCGTGCCGAGGGCACAGCGCCGCGAGCGGGCCGAGTACTTCATCCGGATGGTCGGCCTGGAGGATTTCGCCGACGCCCTGCCGAAGATGCTCTCGGGCGGCATGCGGCAACGCTGTGCCATCGCCCGCGCCTACGCGGTGAACCCGTCGATCCTGTTGATGGACGAGCCCTTCGGCGCCCTCGACGCCCTCACCCGGGTCAAGCTCCAGGAACAACTGCTCGACACGTGGAGCAAGGAGCAACGCACGGTCATGTTCATCACGCACGACGTGGACGAGGCCGTGTTCCTCGCCAATCGCGTCGTCGTCATGGCGGCACGGCCCGGACGCATCTACGACGTCATCGACGTCGACCTCCCGTACCCACGGTCGGAGGAGTTCCGGTTGAGTCCGGAGTTCGCCGCGCTCCGCAACCGGGTCTGGCACTCCGTTTACCACCAGGACGGCACCACCCCTTCGTCACCCCCCTCACCGTCACTCACGACGGCCTGATCCGAAGGACGTTTTGATCATGAGAATCTCCCGCAGACTCCTCGCCGGCGCCGCCGCCGGTGCCATCGTCGCCGCGCTGCTCTCCGGCTGTGGAAGTGACTCCGGCCCCGGCGGGAAGGCGGAGGAGGTCACGTTCGGTTACATCGGCGATTTCAACGGCACCAGCCTGCTCGCCATCGCCAATGACCAGAAGCTCTGGGCGAAGCACGGGCTCAAGGCCGACACCAAGGTGTTCACGAACGGCCCGCTACAGATCCAGGCCCTCGGTGCCGGCGACCTCGACTTCGGCTACATCGGGCCCGGCGCCATGTGGCTGCCCGCCTCCGGTCAGGCCAAGGTCGTCGCGATCAACACCCTGGGCAACGCCGACCGGGTCATCGCCCAGCCCGGCGTGACGTCCATCCAACAGCTCAAGGGCAAGACCGTCGGCGTCCCAGAAGGCACGTCTGGCGACATGATCCTCACGCTCGCGTTGCGAAAGGCGGGCGTGACGAAGCAGGACGTCAAGATCGTGCCGATGGACCCCTCCACGATCGTGTCGGCGTTCTCGGCCAAAAAGATCGACGCCGCCGGTTTCTGGTATCCCGCCATCGCGACCATCAAGAAGCAGGTCCCGGACGTGGTCGAGCTGGCGAAGAACGAGGACTTCGCCGCCGAGGTCTCCTTCCCCACCGCGTTCGTCGCGGGTAACCAGGTCGTCGCCAACGAGAAGGCGAAGACCGAGAAGGTGCTCGCCGTGCTGCGCGACGCGATGCGCTACCGCTCCGAGAACATGGACCGGAGCATCGCGCTGACCGCGAAGATACTCAATGTTCCGGTGGACCAGGTCAAGGCCGACGCGGCCAACGTCAAGGTCCTCTCAGTCGACGAGCTGGACACGATGACCAAGGACGGCACCATCGACAAGTGGCTCACCGGGATGAGCGACTACTTCGTCCAGGCGGGCAAGCTGAAGTCTCCGTCGGACCCGAAGAGCTACTACACCGGCGACCTGTTCATGGCGGCAGCCAAGTGACCAGACCGAAGAACATCCTCTTCCTGATGACCGACCAGCACCGGGCGGACACGCTCGGGGTGTACGGCAGCCCCCGGGCGACGCCGGTCCTGGACGAGCTGGCAAGGACCGGAACGCGGTTCGACCGGTGGTACACGCCTACCGCGATCTGCACTCCCGCCAGAGCCAGCCTGCTCACCGGTCAGGCGCCCTTCCGTCACAAACTGCTCGCCAACAATGAACGCAACGTGGGCTACATGGAGGACCTGCCGGACGGGCAGTTCACCTTCTCGGCGGCGTTGCGGCAAGCGGGCTACAACTGCGGCCTCATCGGCAAGTGGCACGTGGGCACGGAGAAGACGGCGCGCGAATTCGGCTTCGACGGGCCCGAGCTGCCGGGCTGGCACAACCCCGTGGACCACCCCGACTACCTGGCCTATCTCGCCGAGCGGGACCTCCCGCCCTACGAGATCTCTGACCGGATCCGCGGCACGCTGCCCAACGGCGGCCCCGGCAACCTGCTGGCCGCACGCCTGCACCAGCCGGTGGAGGCGACCTTCGAGCACTACCTGGCCACCCGCACCATCGAACTCCTCGAACGGTACGCGGAGGCCGCCCGGGACCGCGACCAGCCTTTTTTCCTCGCCCTGCACTTCTTCGGCCCGCACCTGCCGTACATCCTCCCGGACGAGTACTTCGACCTGGTCGATCCCGCGGACGTCGAACTGCCGCGCTCGGTCGCCGAGACCTTCCACGGCAAACCCCCGGTGCAGAAGAACTACAGCGCGCACTGGACCTTCGACACCATGCCGATCGAGACCACCCGCAAACTCATCGCCGTGTATCACGGTTACGTGGCGCTCATCGACCGGCAGATCGGGCGCGTGCTGGACGCTCTGCAGCGCCTCGGTCTCGTCGAAGACACCTCGGTGTTCTTCACCTGCGACCACGGAGAGTTCACTGGCGCGCACCGGCTGCACGACAAGGGGCCGGCGATGTACGAGGACATCTACCGCACCCCGGGCCTGCTCCGGGTGCCCGGCGAGCCGGGCGGTGTGGTCCGCACCGAGTTCGTCAGCCTGCTGGACTGCACGGCGACGATCCTCGAACTCGCCGGTCTCGACCCGAAGTCGGCGGTCGACTCGCGCAGCCTGCTGCCGCTGGTCGGCGGCGGTGAGGCACGCTGGGAGGAGGACCTCGTGTGCGAGTTCCACGGCCACCACTTCCCGTATGCGCAGCGGATGCTGCGGACCGACCGCTACAAGCTCGTGGTCAACCCCGACTCGGTGAACGAGCTGTACGACCTGCAGCTCGACCCGGACGAGTTGCTCAACATCTACGAACACCCAGAGATGGCGGAGATCCGGACGCGGATGATGCACCGGCTGTACCAGCTCCTACAGGAACGGGGCGACAAGTTCTACCACTGGATGACGTCCATGTACGACGTCGGGGAGACCCGCTACGACCCGACGCTGAGCGGCTTGGACGAGGCGACCTACCAGGGGTCGAACGCGTGACCTCGGCTGCGTTGAACGGTCGACCCCGACGGCCCGACATCGTCATGATCCTCACCGACGATCACGCCGCGCACGCGGTCAGCGCCTACGGGTCGGCCGTCAACCGCACGCCGCGGATCGACGAGATAGGCGAGCACGGGGTCCGCTTCGAAAACTGCTTCGTCACCAACTCGCTGTGTTCGCCGAGTCGCGCCACGATACTCACCGGCACGTACAGCCACGTGAACGGCGTGAAGACCCTCGTCACGCCGATCGACGCGGCCCAGCCGACCTTCGTCTCCCAGCTCCGCGACGCCGGCTACCGCACCGCGATCGTCGGCAAGTGGCACCTGGGCGACGGCGCGGGGCACGACCCGCAGAACTTCGACTACTGGGACGTGCTCATCGAACAGGGTGAGTACTTCGATCCCCGGTTCCTGTCCGCCGAGGGCCTGCGTACCGAGCGCGGCTACGCCACGGACCTCATCACCGACCTGTCCCTGCGGTGGCTCGACTCGCTGGACGGGGACGCCCCGTGGTGCGTCCTGATCTGCCACAAGGCACCGCACCGCTCGTGGGAGCCCGACGAGGCGCACGCCGGAATGTACGCGGGCCACATCCCGGTGCCGGCCACCTTCGCCGACGACTACGCCACGCGCACGCCGTCGGCGCGGCGGGCCGCCATGCGCATCGCGGACCACCTGACGGTGGAGGACCTCAAACAGCCGGTCCCCGACGGGATGTCGTACGAGGAACAGGCCCGGTGGAAGTACCAGCGGTACATGGAGGACTACCTGGCCTGCGTCGCCTCCGTCGACGACAACGTGGGCCGGGTCATCGACTGGCTCCGGGAGCGGGGCCGGTTCGACGACACCGTCCTGATCTACTCCTCCGACCAGGGTTTCTTCCTCGGTGAACACGGGTGGTTCGACAAACGCTTCATGTACGAACAGTCACTGCGCATGCCCCTGCTGCTGAGCTGTCCACGGGCGGTCGCCGCCGGCCAGGTGCACGACGGGATCGTCACGAACGTCGACTTCGCGCAGTCGATCCTGGACGCTGCCGGGGTGCCGCACCACGAACGGATGCAGGGCCGCAGCTTCTGGCCCGACCTCACCGGCACCCGCGGCGAGCCCCCGGCGGAGGGGATGTACTACCGGTACTGGGAACACGACGACAGCAACCACCGGACACCGGCCCACTACGGCTACCGTACCGCCCGCCACAAGCTCATCTACTTCTACAACGACGGCCTCGGCGTCCCCGGCAGCTCATCCCGAACCTATCCACCTGAGTGGGAGCTCTACGACCTGCTCGAGGATCCGGACGAGGTGCGCAACGTCTATGACGACCCGGCCTACGGCGCGGTACGCGAGGACCTCAAGGCGCGGATGTGGCTGGCCCAGGCGGCCGTCGGCGACGAACCGCACCCGAGCCACGCAGCGCCCGAGGGCCTCCGCCCGGACGGCCCGGTCGCGAGCTGATAGGAATGCCGATGGACCAACGGCACGACGATCCGCGGGAGCACGGCTCCGCCTGCTGCGCACCCGGCATACGGGCAGTCCGGGCGGCATCTGGCCCCGGTGATCCCCCGGTCGCGACCCCCGAGCCCGAACCGGGCGTCACCGCCCTGTCCCCCACCGCAGCTGCGACCGCGGAGTTGGCCACCAGCCGGCACACGGCCGCACAGGTGGACGTGCCGGGGGGCCGGTTCCGGATGGGCGACGCGAGCGGCGACGGCAACCCCGGTGACGGTGAGGGCCCGGTCCACCCGGTCGTCCTCTCACCGTTCGCCATCGACACCACGCCGGTCACCAACGCCGACTTCGCGCGCTTCGTGGCCGCCACGGGCTACCGCACCGAGGCCGAGAGGTACGGCTTCTCCGCCGTGTTCCACCTGGCCCTGCGGGCGGCCCCCGGGGAAGTGATGGGCCCGGCGGCCGGCACCCCGTGGTGGCTCGGCGTACGCGGGGCCGACTGGCGGCGTCCGCACGGCTCGTGCTCCGACCTCGACGGGCTGGACGACCACCCGGTCGTCCACGTGAGTTGGCACGACGCGATGGCCTACTGCCGGTGGGCCGGCCGTCGGCTGCCCACCGAGGCCGAGTGGGAGTACGCCTCCCGCGGCGGCCTTGACGGCGCCCGGTACCCCTGGGGAGATCGCCTCCTCGACGACGACAGGTGGCGCTGCAACATCTGGCAGGGCCGCTTCCCGACCCGCAACGACCTTGACGACGGCTACCTGACCACGGCACCGGTCCGCACGTTCTCACCGAACGGCTTCGGCCTGTGGCAGACCGTCGGCAACGTCTGGGAATGGTGTTCCGACTGGTACGACCCCGGTTACTACACGCACTCTCCGGAGCGTGACCCGCAGGGGCCGCTGTCCGGGAGCGCCCGGGTGCTGCGCGGGGGCTCCTACCTCTGCCACGACTCCTACTGCAACCGGTATCGCAACTCCGCCCGCTCCGCTAACACACCCGACTCGTCCATGGGCAACACCGGCTTCCGCACGGTCGCCCTCGGACCGGTCACCTGACCGGCAGCCCTGGCACGGAAAGGCCGGTACGCCACTGGCGTACCGGCCCTTCCGGCTGCTGACCGGTCAGCGGGAAACGAGCCCGTAGGTGCGCACGTAGTCGAAGCTGGCGACCGCCCCGGCACCGCCCATCGAGACGAGCCCGATCCGCAGCTTGCCCCGCATCGGAAGCGACCAGGTGCCACCCCACACCCAGTGCGTCCCGTCGGTGCTGGACGCCATTCGCACGTCGTGCTCCTGGCGCGCGGCGTCGTAGTGGTAGGCCAGACGTAGCCACGTCGTCCCGGCCGGCGGGCCGCCGAACATCGGCCCGTTGAACACCGGCATCGGAGGTGTGGTGGTAGGCCGCTCACCCTCCTTACCGAACTCGGTCTGGTGCGTCACCGCACCGGGAATACGGTTGATCGGTAGCACCGAGTGGACCAGCTTGAGGTAGCGGTCATCGTTCTCGTACAGGACGACGCCCGCCTGCTGGGCGGGGTTCGTGCCGGTGAAGCTCAGCTTCGTCTCCACCGCGAAGTCGCCCTCAGGCGCGTCGCGCAGCAGCACCGATGCCGTGTTGTTGGCGTTGTACAGGTCGGCGCTCTGGGTGGACCACGTGAGGGCGCCACCACTCTCGCTGGCAGCGGCCGACGTCCCGCGGACCCAGCTCCATGACGGATCGAACGACTCGGGGCGGCCTGTTGCGTTGAACTCGTCCGAGTAGGCCGGCTTGAGCTCACCCAGCACCGGGTCGGACACCCGCTCGGTGACCGGCTGGTAGAGGGGTGCCGCGCTGATGTTGTCCGCCTGCCCGGGCGCGTTGAGCGACCCCGCACCGATTCGGCCGGGTGCCGGGGTGCCCGGGAGCGAGGCACGCACGACCGCCTGGGGGTCGCGCAGCCGGTCCGCCGAGACGTCGACGCTCAGGCTGGTCCCCCTGAGTTCGGCGGAAACCGTGTGCCAGCTGCCCAGGTCGAAGGACGCGGGCAGCGGAGTGCTGGTCTCGGTGGTGTTCCCGCGGTCCGTCACCGACACCACCAGTGCCCAGCGGCCGCGGTCGAGCCACGCGACGACGCGATTCTGCGGGCCACGGTCGGAGATCACCAGCCCGACCGAACCGGTGCCACCGGCCTGGGGCAGGCGCAGGTCACCCTCGATCCGCCGGTCGCCGGAGACGGGGGCAGCCTGGACGAACAGCGACGGCTGCGTCGGGGAGCCGGCCTGGGACAGCACACCCTGCGCGTCGGGCACCTGCGTGACGGTCCACCGGCCCACGCCGGCTCCCGCGGGAACCCACTCGGACGGGATTCCGTCGTTGAAGCTGCTGCCCGCGGCGGCCTGGGTTACCGGTGCCGACTGCTCACCGCTCGACGGCCCGGCCCCGGCGCGGAGCACCGGCCACCCCTCGATCCAGTCGAGGCGGTCGATCATCAGTGGTCGCTTCGACAGCGCGGCCAACCGCCCGCCGCCGCCACTCACCGGCGGGAAGTCCGGACCGTCGGCCGGAATCGCGTGGTAGACGAGCCAGTCCTGGCCGGAGAGGTCGGTCTGGATCGCGTTGTGTCCCGGCCCGACGAACCCGTTGCCGTTGGCGGCGGCGACGATGCCGCCCTTGCTCCGCCGATCCATGAGGGACTGCCCCTCCTGGTTGACGAACGGCCCTCGGGGGTCGTCGGCGCGTCCCACCTTGACTGTGTAGCCGCTGAACGCGCCGTCGCAGCAGCCGGCGTCGGAGAAGAACAGGTAGTAGTGGCCGTCGCGCTTGACGACGAAGCCGCCCTCGGCACGCCGTCCCTGAGCCACCTGGGTCACCGGGCCGGTCAGCGCGGTCGCGTCCGGGGTCATCGCCGAGACGCAGATGGTGTCATAGCTGCCCCAGTAGAGGTAGTGCGTGCCGTCGGAGTCGGTGAACATCGCCTGGTCGATGCTGCCCGTGGGGCAGCCACTGTTGTTCGCCGGGACGAGCAGGCCGTGGTCGGTCCACGGCCCGGTGGGATGGTCGCTGGTCAGCAGTGCGACTCCGCCGCCGGAGAGGCTGTAGGTCAGGTGGTAGGTGCCGTCGACATATCTGATGTCCGGGGCCCAGGGTCGCGTCCCCGCCGGCCACCAGGTGGGGGTCGCGCCGGGGGCGATCGCGTCTCCCGCGTACTGCCACGAGACCATGTCGGTCGACCGGAGCATCGGCAGGATGTGCTCGCCCGCCTCGCCCTTGCTGTTGAAGATCGGGTTGGTGGTGCCGTAGGCGTACCACGCGCCGTCCTTGCCGCGAATCATGGTCGGATCGGGGAAGGTGTCGACAACGTGCTGGCTCACCGGATTCGCGTATGTACTGACCTGATCGGCGGCCGCCGGCGGGGGCGAGGCTGCCGCTGCGGAAACCGCGTGGGGGAACGCGATGCCGGCGACGAACAACGGCGCCGCGAGGGCCATGCCGATGAGTGGCCGGGGGGTGGAAAAAGCTGTCATCTACGCATCTCCTTCGTCGTTGCAAAAAGCCACGGCACGACGAGTCGGCGGAAGCGGCGCTGCGGCGTGCGATGGTTTGGCTTGGCCGGGCACTGCGCGCTAATCGCCCTGGCTGTGCTCAGGAGCCAACTGCAGGTCGCGGAAGTCGTCGATCCACGGGTAGCCCCGCCCGGCCAGCCCGTTGGGCGCCGACTGCACCGTGTACGGCGCGAACACGCTGTTGAGCAACCACGGCACCTTGTCCGGGCCGAAGTTCTGCACCATGAGGGTGTCCTGCCTGAAGCCGTAGCTGGCCATGGCCAACCGCCCGGTGGCCCGGAACGTTTCCATCTGGTCGCGCAGGTAGTGCCGCTGGCTCTCGAACCAGGGGCTGCTGGACAGGAAGTCGTCCCATTGCTGTTGCGGGAACGGGTGTGTGATGGCTGCCTGGATCACCTGCCAGACCTTCGCGTCGGCGGGGAATCCGTAGCGCTCGGCGAAGCCGGCCGGGATCGGGTCGCCCATGTGCTCCTTCCAGTACCAGACGAGGGAGAACTCCGTGGCCAGGAAGGTCTGGTCGGGTCGCAGCCGAGGAAGTACGTAGTCGAGGAACGGTTGGGCCGCTTCCCGGCTCGGCACGTGCGGATGGATGTCGACGCCCTGGATGTCGGGTGTCTCCCGGACGAACCGCATCCAGCGTTCGGTGGCTGGTGTGCGGCGGTCCGGCAGGTCGAGTCGGTTGAGCGCGCCCATGTAGAGCCGGGTCTTGCAGGCCGGCGCGCAGTGTGCCCGACGGTAGGCGATGACCCGCTCGGCCACGGCCTCGTAGAAGTCGTTCAGGACGTCGGTGCGATCCTGCGGGCGGCTCTCGATGAACGGCTCGTTACCGATCACCAGGATGTCCACCCGTCCCATGACGACCGGCAGAACCTTGTTCAGGCGGGCCAGCTCGCCAGTCATCGCTTCGGTGCCCACCGCCGGCATCTCCGTCTCGGCCAAGGGGAACTTTAGGCTGAGTGCGGTGCCGTAGCCTCGCCGCGAGGCGTCCAGCACGGTACGGAGCGTGGCCGTGTCCGCAGGGTCGCCGTGGTCCGCGTCCGGCATGGTGAAGAATCCCCGGATCCAGGTGGCCCGGGCGGCCTGCAGTTCCCGGTAGTTGAGGCTGTCGAGATTCTGGTTGAAGTTGGCACCGAGAACACCGCCGGCGGCGTGTGCGCGGGTCATGGAACCGTCGGGCGTCGTATCGGGTACAACACCGGCCTGCGCGCTCACGGCCGACGGCGTCGCACCCGACACGAGTCCCGCTGCGACAGCGATTACCGACAACAGTCGACGTAACATTCCATTCCTCCCGAGAGGCGTTTGCATTGCGCTGCCGAGGTTAGGAAGGCCACATTGTTCCGGCAATGATCCGGCACAATCCAATTTGGCGTGACTCCGGTCGGCCGGGCGCTCGACACCCGGGGGCACTTTCACCGCCCGGTTGTCGGGCCAGGGGTGGACACAGCGCGGCGGCCGGCTTCCGAGCAGGAGAAACGGCCGCCGCAGGGGTGTGTCAGGCGGTTATCGTCCGACCCGGGTTCCGGCGCTCGACGTACAGGCGGCCGCCCGCCGGGCCGCTCCATTCGACACGCACGACACCGGGCACGGCGGCGTCGGCGATGCGCGACGGGTCGGACCAGTAGCCGAAGTTTGGATTACGGAAGAACGTCGCCCACAGTTGGCCGCTGCGATCCACGAAGAAGTTGTTGTGGCCGGCTCCGACACCTGCGGTCCACCGCTTGGAATACGGTCCCTCAAAATTGTCCGAGACCGCGACTATCGCGTCGTACTGATACTGCGTGCGGCCCGGGCCGGGCGGATCGTAGGCGTACCGCGTGCTGCCGTCGAGATTGATCGACGCACGGTCCCACGCGGCCTGGAGGAGGTAGTACCTGCCCTCGTACTTGAACACGTACGCGCCTTCGAGATACGGCTCGGGTGAGTAGGGCATCTGCTGGAACTTTGGGAGGTTCGTGGTCGGGATGATGTCCTCCATGTCATCCCGGAACTTCGCATACAGGTCGTTGTGCAGCACGAGCCACGCGTCGTCGCCCTCGGTGTAGAGGCTACCGTCGATGTGATGGTAGGCACCGGGCTGGATGAACTTGGGTCCCCCGATGAAGGAGTCACCGAAGGGCTTCTCGAGGTTGCCCTCGATGAGCCGGTACGGGCCCTCGACCCCGCCCTCACTCACGAGCAGGAACGAACCGACCTTTCGGGAGTGATCACCCATGCACGCGACGATGTACCACGTGCCGCGGAAGTAGTGCACCTCCGGCGCCCAGGCCTGGCCGCGCTTGCCGAACTGGTCGTCGTACCAGTACTCCTGCCAGGGAGCGACGACCGTCCGTCCCGGTCGGTTCTCGCCGACGAACTCGGGTGACCACACCTTGCCTCGCTCGGCGTCGGGCCGGATACCGGTGGTGTCGACCAACCTCCACGGTCCCTGCAGGGACGGAGACACCCACACGAAGATGCCGTCGTTCCACGGACCGGCCGCGTCGAGCCCTGGCACCCGGGTGGTGCCCGTTGCGACGTAGATCGGACGACCGTCCACGACAAAGCAGTTGACGTAGGTGTCCCGCATCCAGACCTGGCCGCGCTCCTCGTCCCGGGGACGTGGCTCGAGCGGGAGGATAAAGGAGTTGTCCTCGCGGGGCCACAGGTCCAGTCGGTTGTCCGCGAGCCCGTACGGCTCGGGGTCGGGCCAGTTCGACGGGCACGGCCGCCCCGGCGCGACCTCCGCCGATGCCGCCTGCGCTGCGGTAGCGGGAAGTGTCGCCACTCCGAGGAAGCCAGCGACACCGGCCAACAAGGACCGCCGGTCGACAGGCAACCCGTTGTCGGAACTGCTCATCAGTCACGTCCTCCTATTCAGGCAGGGCGTCTGCCCTGCCTGCGAGGCAGATTAGTGAGCCTGATTTCGACAGTGAATAGATGACAAAATGGTTCTTGATGCGCGTCCGCGGCGGCCTGGCACCGACATCACGGATTCTTTCGGCGCCTCGCCGGGCTGCTCCGCGGTGCGGTTGGCACCTCGCGTCAGCCTCCTCCGGTCCGGCTGGTCGCAGCACCGCGTCGTCCGTCGGGGGTCATGCGACACCCCTGTTTGCCGGCGCCACCCAGCCGCTCCGCGGCGGTCGACCGGGTGCGCGTCGTGGCCGCTCGTGACCGCTGGAGCTTCCGGCTACCGGCCCGTTGGTGGACGCCAGATGGCGGCGGCGTCGAGGTTGTGCTGGATCAAGAGGTGGTCTGATCCTGCCGGGTTCAATCGGCACCTTCTTGACGTCGTGGATACCCAGGCCGGCCTTCGCCAGCGCCGGCACCGCCGCCGCGGGCCAGAACCCACGCCAAGGGCCAGCAAACCAACAAGAATCAGTAGTGTTCTCAATCCTGTGTCCCAGGTCTAGATCGCATGCCGGATACATTGACGAATCTGAGCGGACCCAGCCGTAAGGCGCAAGGCTGCCGCTCCTGCCGTAGGGCAGGTTCAACACAATGAGCCATTTTCATCCTGCGTAGCGGTTCGCTTCGACGTGGTGCAGGACGAGGATGGCCCGCACGATCGCGGTGGCGCGGCGCCGGCAGCAGCGCAGCTTGGCCAGGACCTTCCAGGTCTTGAGCGTGGCGATGGCTCGTTCACCACGAGCACGGATTCTCGCGTGCGCCCGGTTGACCGCCCTCTGGCCGCGCGACAGCTTCGGCCGGAAGCGGCGCCGCTTGAAAGGCGTGCGCACGCTGCCCCGAGCGCCCTGATAGCCCCTTGTCGGCGAAGGTCATCACGTCCGCACTGGTCAGCGCGTCGATGATGCCGTGGATACGGGCGGCGGTGAGGTCGTGCGCCGAGCCCGGCAGTGCCGGTGAGGCCCACACGAGCCGGCCCGCGGCGTCGGCGATGACCTGCACGTTCACGCCATGCCTCTTGTGCTTGCCGGAATAGTACGGCTTCTGGTCTGCCACGCGGTCGATCGGAATCAGCGTGCCGTCCAGGATCGCGTACGCCAGTTGCCGGATGCGCCGCATCGCTGTGGCCAGATCCTCGGCGACCGCGGCGAGCAGCGTGATCGCTTCCTGCACATAGCGCGAGGCGGTAGCGACACCGACGGCGAACCCGGCGGCGAGCCCGGTGTAGGTGTCACCGTTGCGCAGGTGGGCCAGGGCGAGCAGCGCCTGTCGGCCCGGACCGAAACGCCGCCACCGGGATCGATGCTGGCTACGGTGCGCTCGGATGAGGTCGGCCAGGTGGTTCAGGGTTCGGCTGGACAGCGGGATCGCGGAGGGGTAAGACAGCGCAGGCGAGGCTCCCGGTCGGGGCATCGGATCTTGGTCGAATGCTGTCTTACCTGGAGCCTCACCCTCATCGATCTCCGGGCTCGCTGCACCCGCCCTGAGCTGCAAGATCAGCTTGGAAAAGGCTCATTATTGAGTTGACGAACACGAGCCGGGGGTGCCTCCAGGTCAACGGCAAGCTGAGGCTGTCCGGGTGGAGCGTCAACCCGAACCCCGGTCCACTCGTCCGCGGATCCCCGTCTCGCTGGTACCGTGGCTGCCCCATCGCCTTGAGCCGCTTGGCAAGCGTCAACGCGTAGCAGTTATCGCATCCACGGCTGACGCGGTCACAGCCCGTCGTAGGGTTCCACGTCGCCTCTGTCCATTCAATGGCGCTGCGGTCACCCATGGCTGATCCTCACTTCGCGAGAGTATTCATTCGAACGAAAGTTCGACAGAGCGGACGTCGTCGAATCTGCTCATCGCGGTGGTTTCTTCGCCTAAGCGGCCCGGCGTACGGGTCGCAGCAGGGTGAGAGCGCGGAGGGCGTCGGCTCGAGAGATGGGCTGGTCGTCGTCGGATTGCATGGTCAGGACGATCTCGATGGCCTCCCGCTGCTTGGCCTCCAAAGCTTGGCGTACCAGGGCCGGTGGCACTGTGGAGATCAGCAACGAAGAACTGTACAACGCGATGCTGCCAGACCACAGCCACGGCGAACGCGTGCTCATCGAGGAAACAGAGAAGGGGGTCCGGCTATCCATCGTTGCTCGCCGGTAGGCCGGGCCGTGAAACGTCAAAGCCGCCAGGTCCCCGGACCGCGCGTCGCCGAACTCCTCGGCGAGCGTTGATCTCCAGTTCGCCGCCATACTGACCGCAGAACCTGCGGATTTCGCGCGACCGGTGAGCCCGCCTGGCGACTCTCGGTCAGAGTACACGTACAACGCCGTGCGCGCGAACGAAAACAGGGAACTCGGCTGGCCAAGGAACAATTGCCAAGTCCAGTGCCAATTCGACGTCGGCATGGGCTCGGCATCAACACGGCACCTTTTGCGACTACGCCCTTGCATTGTCCAACGATCACAGCACGGACGCGGGGAACAGGCTCGTGCCGCCAGCGCGGCGGAGTCCCCCTTGGGGCGGGGATGGGCAACACTGTCACGGCAGCGGGCGCCCGACGTGATCTGCACCGATGTCAGGGCCTGCCCGCGTCGACGTGCAGGCCTGTCGTGATCTTGACGTCCTTGTCCTGCTCGGCAAAGCTCGCCGGGTCACCCGTCACGCGGTGTGGCCACCGACGTGGCTCCCGCCGAGATGCGGACGCACAGGTGGATTGAACCTGGGATCAGGGTAGGTATGACATCGTGCGGCCTGTTCAGGTCCAGACGAGGGGCAACGGTCAGTGGCAGAAGCGGATCAACGCTGGTCATCCGGCGATCCCCGGAAGGTCCTTGAGGCGTTCGAGCAGCTCCCCGGGTTCGTGTGGGTCTTCGAGGGGCCCGACCTGCGGGTTGTGGCCGCGAACCCGGAGGTGCGCGCGGCCGTCGGCAATCGCCGTGACCTGATCGGGGAGCCATTCAAGCAGGCGGTGCCGGAGCTCGCCGGCCAACACATCTTCGAGCTCCTCGACCAGGCCCTGCATGGCACCCGCACTCAGGGCTACGAGCAGCGGATCCTGACAGACCGGCACGGCGGCGGGAAGCTGGAGGAAACTTTCTACACCTTCGACATCGCCCCCTGGCGCGACCCGGGCGGGTCGATCCACGGTGTCATCGTGCAGGCGGTCGACGCCACCGACGTGGTGACCGCCCGACGCGCCGCCGAGTCTGCCGCCACCACCTCCGAGCAGCGCTACCGCCACGCAGCCAGCCTGATCTTGGAACTTCAACGCAGCCTGCTGCCCAAGGTCCTGCCCGTCCTGCCCCGGGTTCAGGTCGCCGCCCACTACCTGGTCGCCGGTAGCGACCTCGTCGCCGGAGGCGACTGGTTCGACGTCGTTCCCCTGCCCGACGACCGCATCGCCCTGGCCGTCGGCGACGTCGTCGGGCACGGCGCCGCCGCCGCGGCGGCAATGGGTCAGCTACGCGCCGTCGCTCTGCAGGCGCTGCGCTCCGGCAGCACCCTGTCTCAGACGCTGGCCGTCCTTGATGACTTCGCCGGCCACAGCACTGCCACCCGCGCGGCCACGACGTGCATCGCGGTGCTCCACCCGGTGACGGGCACCCTGGAGGTCGCCAGCCACGCCCATCCTCCGCCGCTACTGGTCGACGCCGCCGGCAACACCACATTCATGCCCCTGACCCCGGCGAGTCCGCTTGGTACGCGGTCCGACCCGGCCACCGTCCACACCACCCGGCTTGCCGCAGGGGACGTCGTACTGCTCTACACCGACGGCCTGATCGAACGGCCGCACCGCAGCCTGCGCGAGGGTGCCCACTCCTTGGCCACCGCCGCTTCAGCGGCCCGGCACGACACTCTCCACGAGAACACCTCCGTTCCCGACCGGCTGCCCGACCGGATCTGCACGCTCGTCACCGAACGCCTCATGCTCGCCGACGGCGGCTACCGCGACGACATCACGATCCTGGCCGCCTACCTCCTGCCCGAACCCGTCACACCCCTGCATCTCACCCTGCCCGCCGAGCCGACCGCGTTGCGCCCGTTGCGCAGGCAGCTGATCGATTGGCTGAGCACGATCGGTACCAGCGCCGAGGACATAAGCGACCTCATTCACGCCGTGGGAGAAGCAGCCGGCAACGCCATCGAACACGCCGATTCATCCGACTCGCCCGCGGCCTTCTCCGTGGACGCCGTCCTGGACGGTGACGGCGTCGTTCACCTCACCTGCGCCGACCGGGGACGATGGCGCCCAGCGGTGCCCGATCCCGGGAGGCGCGGTCGCGGACTGGCGATGATCCGCGGTCTCGTCGACCATCTGGAGGTCGTCCGCACCGACGTCGGCACCGGCCTCCGCATGCGCCACCGCCTCGGTCGCCCGACCATCGTGACCAGCGGGGCCGTGCATCCGAGGGCTACTCGCCGCCGCAACCCCACGGTCGATGAGATATCGATTCACGTCATCGAAAACCCGGACGGGAAGACGCTCGAAGTGCACGGCCCGGTGGACATGGTCACCACCTCCCGACTGCACGCCGCGATCCTGCAGGCCAACCGGGGCGGTGCCCTACCCCTCATCATCGACGTCAGCGCGGTCAGTCATCTCAGCAGCGCGGGCGTGCAACTCCTGCACCACCTCGCGGCGGACTTGGACCGCCTGCGGGTCGCCGCCGAACCCGGCAGCCCCGCCGAGGCGGTGCTGACGCTGACTGGCCTGCAGGACCTGCTCACGCGCCCGGCACGCCCAGCCTCTGAAGATGCGGGACCCAAGCTCGAGTGAACGGCCGGCGCGTTTCCGCCCCGGCCCGGCCGGGCGCTCGCAGAGGTGGCCGCTGAACGCTACCCGGTGGGGCCGAGCACCGAGACCTCGGTGATTTCGGCGTCCTCGGCGGCGCCCAAGCCGCGTACCTGGTAGCTGGTCAGTACCTTCAGCCATCGGTCGGGCAGGTGCCCGCGGCCGGGATCACCGACAAGGACACGCGCGCCGCGGTCGGCGGCGCGGTGCAGGAACCCCAGCATCCGCGCGGCCAGTTCGGGGTCGTAGAAGGCGTCGCCGGCGAGGATCACGTCGGCGGGGCCGCCGTCGCCGTCGAGCAGGTCGCCCTCGTTCACCGCTAGCGTGACCGCGTTGGCCGTGGCGTTCATCGCGACGGCCGCCAGTGCGTACGGGTCGATGTCGTTGGCGGTCACCTCGGCGGCGCCCGCCTTGGCTGCGGCGATGGCGACCAGGCCGGACCCGGACGCCACGTCGATCACCCGTCGGCCGGCCACCACCTGCGGATGGTCCAGGACGTACCGGGCGAGGGCCTGGCCGCCGGCCCAGGCGTTCGCCCAGAACGGCGTGAGGCCCGGCCCGACGCGCGCCTCCAACCTGGCCCGCAACAGGATCGCGTCATCGGCCAGGTGCAGGCGGATCTCCGGTACGAACGGAAGATGCGCGAGGTGCAGTCCGTCGAACTCGTCGGCGCGGAACGCGACGAAGGGCGTGAGCAGGGCGCCGGTCGGCGTAGGCAAGACATGCTCCGTTCATGATGGTGGCGGTGAGCCGGGCGCCGGCCTCGTAGTACATGTGCGCGGTGCGGTTGCTGGTCAGGCGACCGTTTTCAGGCGCCCGCCGTACGTCCGACCGCGTGCAGGTGGCGCAGTGCCTGGGCGTACGACTCGAACAGGCCCGTCTGACAGTACGTGAGGCCGTGGCAGCGGCAGAACGACTCGACGATCGTCTGCGCGCGCCGCAGGTTCGACCGGGGCATGCTGGGGAACAGGTGGTGCTCGATCTGGTAGTTCAGGCCGCCGAGCATGAAGTCGGTCAGCCAGTGACCGCGCACGTTCCGCGAAGTGAGCACCTGGCGGCGCAGGAAGTCGGTGCGGTCACCGGCGGCGAGGATCGCCATACCTTTGTGGTTCGGTGCGAAGCTGCACCCGAGGTAGAGCCCGAACAGGCCCTGCTGGACGAGGATGAACACGACCCCGCGGACCGGCGAAAGTATCAGGAAGACCGCGCCGAGGTAACCGATGACGTGGCTGGCGAGCAGCACCGACTCCCACGCGCGGGGGCGTCCGCCGTGGCGCAGCAGGGCGCGCACGCTGTTCACGTGCAGGCTGAGGCCCTCCAGCAGAAGCAGCGGGAAGAAGAAGAATGCCTGGTAGCGGTACGCGAACGCGGCAACGCGCCCGCGGTCTCCGGCCTGGCGGGAGGTGAACGCGAGCGCCCTGATCTCAAGGTCCGGGTCGGCACCGTCTGTATTCGGGTGGGCGTGGTGCCGGTTGTGCTTGTCCACCCACCAGCCGTAGCTCAGCCCGATGGCCAGATTGCCGTGCAGCAGCCCGAGCACGTAGTTCGCCCGCCGGGACGCGAAGATCTGCCGGTGCCCGGCGTCGTGGCCGAGGAACCCGAGTTGGGTGAAGACGAACGCGAGGAAACCGGCGACGATCAGCACCCACCACGAGTCCCCGATGAGCGCGACGGCCGTCCAGCCGGCCGCGAACAGCAGACCGGTGATGGCGATCTTCCAGACGTAGTACCCGGTGCGGCGCTCCAGCAGTCCAGCGCCACGGATCTGGTGCAGGAGATGGGCGTACGGGCTTCCGCTGCCGGTTTGCGGCGGCGCTATGAACATGGGCGCCTCCCGGCGGGTACTGCGCCGACGCCGGCGCGTGCCGACCATCGAGGGGCGGTAGGCACGCGCCGGCGGTGGTTCAGATGGCGCGGATGTTCGCGGCCTGCGGGCCCTTGGCTCCCTGCGTGATGTCGAACTCGACCCGCTGGTTCTCATCGAGGCTGCGGAAGCCGTTCGAGGAGATCGCCGAGAAATGGGCGAACAGGTCCGCGCCACCGCCGTCGGGGGTGATGAACCCGAAGCCCTTGTCCGCGTTGAACCACTTCACAGTGCCGACAGCCATGTCTTCTCCTTGGAAGGCTGGATTCGGGACCCACACCGTGCGGGCCCCGACGTCGCGGTGTTGGTCGCCCACATCCGGAGATGACCGGAAATACCAAGCGCCGAGGATCGGATATCCGCCACGCGCTGGCGAAATTCGGAAAACAACTGCAACGGGACTCACCGTAGCACGCTCGGATAGGGCACAAACCGGACCACATGAGGTATTTCCCCTTCCCCGAAGCCCACGCCCTGGTCGCCCGGCAGGGCGCAACGTGGTGTGCACCAACGTGGCCAACTGCCACGACGCGTCCTGCCGCTGATCCTGGCCGTCGTCTTCCTGGCGCCTACCCCGCTGCCGCGGGCCCTGATCGCCACCGCTGCTCGCGTCGCCAGGGCAGTGCTCCCTTCGGCGCGGCCGCACTGGGCCGTTTCACCCTGAGCAGCGGTTGGTCTCGACGCCGTGCAGGACGAGGACGGCCTGCACGACCGCTTCGCCCGGAGGCGGCAATGCGCTGTCGTTCCTGGGTACTCGGCGGTTCAGTCCCGTATACGATTGGCCCGAAGGGGGCGGCTTGTCAGATTATGATCGTGTCTAGGGGCAGCCGGGCGGCCGAGTATCGAGGCGAGCCGCCGATTGCCGTTGGCCGACCGTTCGCCAGATCGGGCGGCCTGTGACGAACGACCGGGCGGTGGGGCTGACCCGCCAGGCCGAGGGACCGCAACGAGCGACCCTGTTGGAGCTGTTCCTCGATCTGGTCTTCGTTGCCGCGCTCGCCCTGACCTCGCAGAAGCTGGCCGCTGATCTGACCTGGCCCGGCGCTTTTCAAACCCTGGTCCTGCTGATGGCACTCTGGTGGGTCTGGTCGGTCACCGCGCTCACGACCGACCTCTACCTACCGCATCGGCCACCGATCTACCTCATGACCATCTCGGTCATGTTCGGCACCTTACTGATGGCAGCCGCGCTGCCTGCGGCCTTCACCCGCGACGCCGTGGTCTTCGCGGGCGCCTACGTGGCGATCCACCTTGGCCGCAATCTCTTCCTGGCGCCCGCCTTACGGGGGCGCCAGGCACGTCGACACGCCGCGCGATTCCTCTTCTGGTTCTCCGTCTCGGCCGTGCCATGGCTCGCCGGAGCCACCGTGGCAGGCACCGCGCGTGGCGCGCTGTGGACGGCGGCCCTCGCCCTGGATTACGGGGCGGCCTGGCTCCGCTACCCCACACCCCGGCTCGGTCGGATACCCGGCTCGCAGTACGGGCTAGCGGCCGAACACCTGGCCGAACGCTACCAACAGTTCTTCACTCTCGCCCTCGGCGACCTCATCCTGCTCCCGACCCTGATATACGCCGGCGGCGGATTCGCGCTCGACCGGACCGTCGCGTTCGTGCTCACGTTCATCACCACCGTGCTGCTGTGGCAGATCTACCGCCAACGCGCCGGGGCCCTGCTCCAAGCCGCCATCGAGTCCTCCCGTGCCCCGGGCCGGCTCGTGCGGTCAGCGCCCTACACCCACCTGATCATGGTGGCCGGCATCGTCGTCGCCGCAGCCGGAGCCGAATCCGTCATCCGCCAGCCCAGCGGCGACACCACCCTCGGGCTCATCGCCGTCATTCTCGGCGGACCCGCGTTGTTCCTGGCCGGCCGAGCCCGATTCGAGTACGAGGTATTCAGCCGGGTCTCCCCATCCCGGCTGGTCGCACTGCTCGTGCTGGCCGTCGCCGCGCCGGTGATGCTGTACGTCCCGCCGCTGGGAGTCGCCATCCTCGCAAACCTCGTCCTAGCCGGCGTAGCCACCGCGGACATCATTCGCGCCCACGGGCGCCCGCCCGAGGCAGCATCCCCCGCCTTCTAGTACCGGGCCACCGCTGGCTCCACGCAGCCTTCGCCCAGCCCGCCGCAGGCCATGCCCTCCAGGCACGGGCGGTTGGAGGGCGAGCGGGACGCAACCGCCAAGGAGGACGCCGCTTTCCTCAGCCTTGGAGGAACCCGGCCACCTCGCGCGGCTGCGCGTCGTCGGGCGGGCGCCGACCACGGACCGTTCGGGATGAGCTTCGGCCCCTATTGCGGCGTCACCGATCTGACCGGCCCGGACAGGCGTAGGCTGGGGCTATCCCGGAATCGACGACATCCCACTCCTGAGGTGCCCGCCACGCCGGCTCCCCCCGAGGGGATGCCATGTTCGTACCCGAAGCACCCGACCCGCAGCGGCCCGACCGGCCACCCTCCCGCCGTCGGAGTGTGGGAAACACTCTCCCCTCCCACCGGGCCGGGTGCCGTTGACCCGCGCCGGCGCGACCCGGATCGGCGTCCGCGCCACGGCGCGCCGCCCGCGATCGTCGCCATGGTGATCCGCACCGCCCGCATCACCCAGCTGCAGCCCCGCCACTGGCGAGGACCCGGCCGTACGGGTCGGCGAACCGGCACCCGCCCGGCGGATGGCGCCACTTTCGTGCAAGACCCCCCGCCACGCCGCGGTCACGGCGATAAGGATCCAACATGACGCCATCGACCAACGCCCTCGCTCCCCCATCGCCGCCGTCGACGCCGCGCCTGCGGCTCGAACCGACCCGGTCCGCGCGCACGCTGCTCGACGGCGGCTGGTGGCCCCGCTCGACAGATCCGCTCGCGGAGCTGCCCGGCCTCGTCCTCGCCATCGACCTGCTGCACGGGCCGATCGTCCGGCTGCTTCTCAACACCGAGACCTGGGACGGCAACCCACGCCGCCTGACCATCGGCGGCAGGGTGCTGCGGTTGGGCTACTTCACCAGTCAGCCCGCCAGCCTGCTGACCGCCATCTGCCTCAACGAGGATCGAGTCGACCTGCTGGTCGTCCCGCCGGACACCCCGGCCCACCTGGCCGAGGCCGCGATGGCGCGCGCCGCCACCGCCGGCAACATGGTCCATACTCCGCAGCTGCTCACCGTCGCCGCGCACGATGTCGGAGGCGACGGCCGACAGCTCGGGCCGGCGCACTTGGGAGGGAGTGGCGGCCGTCTCCGCACCGCCCCCGGCAACCTTGCCGCGGTCGCTTCCCGCATAGCCGACGCTGGACCCGCCAGACAGTCTGTGCCAACGGAACCGGCGCCCGCGCCGACAGCACCTCCGCCGAGGCAGCGAAGGACCGGCAATCTTCCCACCATCGCCACCGAGGAGCAGATCATGACAATCGCCCGGCACACGATCGTCTCCGCGCTGCGTCGGCGCGGCCAGCACACCAGGGCCGACTGGGTCGAGCGGGAACTGCCGGAGCAGGTCGACACCACCCGGCACGCCGGGCTGCTCGCGACCCTGCGTCTCGACCCCGCCGAACTCCGCGAGTCGACAGCTCGGTGAGAGTGGCCCTGCTGGGACCGGTGGCCTGGCGGACGCCGCCGCGCCACTACGGCCCCCGGGAACAGGTGACCAGCCTCCGGGCCGAGGGGCTCGCCGCGCGGGGCGCGCGTCGCCCAGCCGGACCGGCTCCCACCGCACGATCCGCCCTGTCACGACCTCAGGCACGCGGGAAGGAGCACACGGATTCCTTGTTCGCCGCAGCGTTGACCTGGGTCCAGGCGTGGCCCACCAACCCGCACCGTTCGTCGATATCGCTGCCCTCGTTGGCGAGATCCAACGCACGCCTGGAGCAACGGCCGCCGCGCCGACCGGTGCCTGACGAGCGACGTCATCCCCATCGCCGGGACTGAACTGCCCTCATGTCAAACCGAGCAGCAGGACTTACGGAGACAACCCCCATGCGCTACCTCAGCGACGTCAACCTGCGCGCCGTACTCAACGTCCTCATCGGCAGGGCCGGTGGCACTGTGGAGATCAGCAACGAAGAACTGTACGACGCGATGCTGCCAGACCACAGCCACGGCGAACGCGTGCTCATCGAGGAAACAGAGAAGGGGGTCCGGCTGTCCATCGTTGCTCGCCCGTAAGTCGGTCCGCGAACCGTCAAAGCCGGTCTTCTCGGCTGCCTGGGCCAGGTTGTACAGCGCCGCCGCCATCCAGTCGCGATTGCCCGTGGCCTCGGCGGCCGCCCGCACCCGCAGGTATACCGCTTCTAGTCCGGCCCAGCAGCTACGCAAGTGCAGAAACTCGGTCAACGCTGCGGCCATGGCGACGACCTGCTCCCACAGCCCGGCATCGGCAGCCATGAGCGTCGTCTCGACTGCGGCCGGTCCGCGTCCAGCCGGGTGATTGCCGTGGCGCTCGTCGGTGCCACGACCTGCCGAGCTCCGTCTGTGAAGCCGACAAGGCTCCCACGCCTGCTGGGTCAACACCACGTGCATGCCGCACACCGCTGCCATCGCTGCGGTACGCCAGTAGGTCCGGAGCGGCCGGCGCGCGGCCGGCCGCGCCTCCGCGTGATGCGGGTCCTCGACCGGACCGTCAAGTAGCGGAAGCGGTCACTCCCCCCACCGCCCGGTCAATCCAGGCCGCCGAAAGACTCCAGCAACCCCATTCAGTGATGACCATCGCTGGCCGGGACTGCCAGAATGATCGACGTGTCATTGCGCGGTCACTCTGCGGCCATAGTCGATGCCACGGGAGAGGACCGGGCGAACCGCTTCATGATGGTCCTGTTGGCACTGCACCGGGCCACCTGCCTGACGCCGGCCCTCGTCACCTGCGCCTATGGCGCGTACCGGAGCACGTGGGCCAACCTCGGGCTGCTCGTGGCGGTAGTGGCCTGGAACCTCGCGCTGTTCCAGGTCGCCCGGCAGCGCGGCTGGTTCCCCGCGGCGCTGGTCCACCTCGACGTCCTGCTCTCCGGGCTGGTGCTGATGGTGGTCACCGCGAACCTGACGACCGACGTCACCGTACCGAACTGGGGCAACCTGATGGTGCAGGCGAGCGGGTCGCTGGTCGGGGCGGCGCTGACCCGGCCGTGGTCGGTGGCGGCCGGCGTGTTCGCACTGGTCCTCGCCCAGTCGGCTGTGATCATCGGGTACAGCCCGGGAACGGGCATTCCCGCACCGGCGCTCGTCCACGCGATCAACGGCCTGGTCTGCTTCGCCCTGGTCGCCGGCTTCGCCGTGCGCTATCTGCGCCGGATCGGGCGCAACCTCGACCGCGTCAACGCCCATCGGCTGGCCGCCGAGACCGACGCCGCCGCCGACCACGCCCGCTACGTCACCCGGCTCGCCCACCACCGGGCGCTGCACGACACGGTCCTCACCACCTTGACGTTGATCGCCCGCGGGGTGGTGGATCCGGGGCGGCCGGAGGTACGCCGGCGCTGCGCCCGCGACGCCGAGGTGATCCGCGGGTTGCTCGCCGACGGGTGCGACCCCGCGTTCGGCACGGTCGGCGAGGCGCTGCGGGAGGTGGTCGGCGAGGTGTCCCTGCTGGGACTGCGGGTCCGATATCAGGGAACGACGGTCCCGCCGGACGTACCGCCGCAGGTGGTGGAGGCGCTCCGCGCTGCGGCACGGGAGGCGCTGAACAACGTCGTGAAGCACGCCGGGGTTGATCAGGCCTGGCTCACCGTGACCGGGGACGGCCGGGTGCTACGCGTGATGATCGTCGATCGTGGACGCGGCTTCGACCCGGTGGCGGTACCGTCCGGCTTCGGTTTCCGGCACTCCATCGTCGACCGCGTGACCGAGGTGGGGGGCCGGGCCCGCGTCTCGAGCGAGCCGGGCGCCGGGACCTGCGTGGAGCTGACGTGGACCAGGTAATCCGGGTGGCGGCGGTCGACGACGACCGGATGCTCCTGGAGGGCCTGGGCGCCTGGCTGTCGGGCGTGGCCGACCTGCGGCTGGTGCGGGCGGCGGCCACCGTAGAGCGGCTGCTGCGCGAGCTGACGGAGCCGGTCGACGTGGTGCTGCTGGACCTGGTGCTGCGCGACGGCAGCGACGCGGCCGACAACGTCCGGCGGCTGGCGTCACCGGGGCGCCGGGTGCTGGTGCTCAGCGTCTGGGCGCACCCCGACCAGGTAGTGGCAACCTTCGCCGCCGGCTGCAGCGGCTACATGACCAAGGACCACGACCTGCCGGCGCTGGCCGCCGCGATCCGTGAGGTGGCCGCCGGCCGACCCGTCTTCTCCTCCGAACTGGCGTTCGCCTGCCTGGGTGACACCCGTCCGGCGCGACCCCGGCTGTCCCCCCGAGAGCGCGGCGTGTTGCTCGCGTACGCCTCAGGGATGACCCTCACCGCCACGGCGCGGCACCTGGGCATCAAGCCGGAGACGGCCCGCACCTACCTGGACCGGGTCAAGGCCAAGTACCACGACCTCGGCCGGCCCAGTCGGACCAAGCTCGACCTCGCCGAGCGGGTCCGCGAGGACCGGCTGCAGGCCGGCTGACCCGTCACCGCACTATCCGTATGGGAGCCGAGGCGCTCCCCCTGGTCGCCGTCGTCCCCCACCCGGGGGACAACACGCCAGCCTGGTGTCCTCCAAACATCCGGCATGACGATATCGATACATCTCGTTAGCTTGAGATCGCGCGGCGTCGCTGTCGCGGCACCCGTGCGACGGGCGGCCGGTCTCGACCAGCGCTGCCACTCCCCCACCGGTCGTTCGAGGAAAGGCCACGGCATGCCCCACCTGATCGGTATCGACGAGGCGGAACAGCTCAGCACCAGACAGGTGCATCAGCTGTACCGCGACCATGTCAGTCGGAGCCAGGTCTCGCTGATGACAACCTTCGGATTCGGACGGGAGCTGGTGGACCGCGCCGAGGGCGTCTGGATCCACCTCCGGGACGGCCGTCGAGTGCTGGACTTCTCCGGCGGCGTCGGCGTGCTCAACCACGGGCACAACCACCCGCGGATCCTGGCTGCCCGGCGGCGGTACGCCGAAGCCCACCGGATGGAGGTGCACAAGGCGTTCTTCTCCCCGTACGTGGCGGCGCTGAGCCACAACGTGGCTGCGCTGCTCCCCGCGGATCTGTCCGTCTCGTACTTCCCGAACTCGGGGGCCGAGGCGAACGAGGGGGCGGTGAAGATGGCGTACAAGTACCACGGCGGGCGGCGCAACACGGTGCTGCGCGCGGACATCAGCTTCCACGGCAAGACCCTCGGCGCGGGCAGCCTCACCGGCTCCTCCGAGAACGCGTTCCGCTTCCCCGGCCTGCCCGGCATCGTCGTGTACCCGTACGGCGGCCTCGCCGCCGTGCGGGCGGCCGTCGACGCCGCGCGCACCTCGGACGGCGGGTGCGACGTGTACGCCATCCTCGTCGAGCCGTTCAGCGCCTCGACGATGCGTCGGTGGACCGGGGGTGACCTGCTGGCCCTGCAGCGGCTCTGCCGCGAGCGGGATATCGTGCTGATCTTCGACGAGGTCTACACCGGCTGGGGCAAGACCGGAAGCCTCTTCTACTTCATGCGGCACGAGGGGCTGGTGCCGGACATCCTCACCTACTCCAAGTCGCTCGGCGGCGGCAAGGCGTCCATCGCCGGCTACACGGCCCGCGAGCCGGTCTTCCGCCGCGCGTACGACCGGCTGGCCGACGTCATCCTGCACAGCACCACCTACTACGGCTTCGGGGAGGAGACCACCACCGCCCTGGAGGCCGTCGCGGTCGTGGTCGACGACGACTACCCGGCCCGGGCCCGCGCCCTGGAGGCGGTGCTGCAGCCCGGCCTCGACCGGCTGGCCAAGGCATACCCCGACGTGATCGCCCGGGTCAGCGGTGCCGGCGCGCTCTGGGGCGTGTTCCTCGGCGGCGGGCCCGGCCTGCTCGACCTGGCCGGCAAGATGATGCCCGGATTCACCCACGACCCGCAGTTCCGCACCAAGCTCATCACCCTGTCGGTGATCGCCCACCTGTTCCGCGAACACGGGATCATGACCTACTACAGCCCCAACGCGGACAACCCGCTCATGGTCGCTCCGAGCCTGGTGGCCACCCCCGACGACGTCGAGTACTTCCTGAGCGCCCTGGACGCCACGCTCTCCCGGGGCCTGCCGCGGCTGCTGGCCGGCTTCGTCCGGGAGCGGGTGACGTCCCGGTGGTGACCAGCGACCACATCGTGGTGACCGGCGCCTGCGGGATGCTCGGCTCGCACCTGGTCCGCCGGCTACTCGCCGAGGGACACCGGGTGCACGGCGTCGACCTGCTGCCCGCCGCGCACACCCATCCGCGGCTGGCCCACAGTCAGGGCGACGTCCGCGACGCCGCACTGCTGGCCCGGGTACTCGCCGACGCGTCCGCCGTGGTGCACTGCGCCGCCGCGCTGCCCAGCTATCCGGCCGAGATGATCCGGTCGATCATCGTGGACGGCACCCATGCGGTCCTCGGCGCGGCCCGCCGGGTACAGGTGCCGCGGGTGGTGCACATCTCCTCCACCGCCGTGTACGGCCTGCCCCGGCTGGTGCCCACCCCGGAGGACCATCCGCGAGAGCCGGTCGACGCGTACACCCGGGCGAAGGTCGAGGCGGAACTGCTGGTGGAGCGGTTCCGCGGGGACGGGCTCTGCGTCCCGGTGCTGCGTCCCAAGACCTTCCTCGGGCCGGGCCGGATGGGCCTGTTCGCCATGCTCTTCGAGTGGGCCGAGGAGGGCCGCAACTTCCCGGTGCTCGGCCGCGGCGACGTGCGGGTGCAGATGTTCGCCGTCGAGGACCTGGTCGACGCGGTGCTGACCGTGCTCGCCGCCCCCGACGACATCGCCGCGGACACCTACAACCTCGGCGCGGCCGAGTTCGGCACTCTCCGCGAGGACTTCCAGGCGGTGCTCGACGCGGCCGGGCACGGCCGGCGGGTGGTCGGGCTGCCGGCCGTGCCGGCGCTCGCGGCGCTGCGCGCCCTCGAGCGCAGCGGACTCTCCCCGGTGTACGGACGGCTGCTGCACAAGCTGCGCGCCGACTCCTACGTCAGCATCGACAAGGCCCGTGAGCGGCTGGGCTTCAAGCCCCGGTTCTCCAACCAGGACGCGATCCTCGGCACCTACGACTGGTGGCGGGCGAACCGGAGCTCCGCTGCGGCGACCGGGGCCGGTAGGACCAGCCGGGAACCCTGGCGGCAAGGCGCCCTGTCCCTCGCCAAGATCTTCTTCTAGGGGGAGGACCCATGCCTCTCCTCGACTCGCCCCGCGCCGCCGCTCCGGCCGTGGCGCCGCCGCCCACCCGCCCCGCCCGCCTAGCGGTGGATTTGGTCCGTCTGGTCCGTCCCGCGCACTGGGTCAAGAGTCTGCTGGTCGCCGCGGTGCCGCTGCTGGACCCACGCTCCTGGCACTCGGCGGAATTGGCCCGGCTGGGCTGGTCCGTCATGGCCTTCGTGCTCGCCGCGTCGGCGGTGTACGTCGGCAACGACGTGGCCGACCGGCACCGGGACCGGCACCACCCGGTGAAACGGGACCGGCCGGTGGCGTCCGGCCGGGTGCCGGTGCCGCTGGCGTACGTCTGGTGTTTGGTGCTGCTCCTCTGCCTCGCCCTGCTGCTGACCGCCGGCCTGGTCGGGCCGGCCTGGCCGGTGCTGGCCTACCTGGCGCTCAACGTCTGGTACAGCCGGGTTCTGAAGCACGTTCCCCTGGTCGAGGCCGGTGTGGTCGCGGTCGGGTTCGTGCTCCGCGCGGTGCAGGGCTACCTGGCGGTCGGCGCCGCCGTGTCGGCCTGGCTGCTGATCACGGTCTTCGCCGGTTGCCTGCTGCTGATCGTCGGCAAGCGCCGGCAGGAACTGCTGGACAGCGGGGTGGCCCACCGGCCGGCGCTGCGCGGCTGGTCGGTGGAGCTGGCCGGCCACCTGCTGCAGCTCACCGGCGTCCTGGCGGTCACCGCCGGCCTGGTCTGGATGGGCACGGAGGCGCCGTTCGACCCGCACGGGGAGGCCGCGATGCTGCTGTCCACCCCGTTCGTTCTCTACCTGGTGTCCCGCTACCTGCAACTGGCCCTGGTCCGGGGGACGGCCGGCGATCCGGTCCGGCTGCTGCTGCGCGACCGTGCGGTGGTCACCGCCGCCGTGCTCTGGGCCGCCTCGCTCGGCGTGCTCTACGCCGCCGCCCGGTTCCCCGCGATCGCCGCCGCCCTGTCCTGACACCGCACCGGCCGCCCCTCGTCGAAGGAGAGCAATGACCGCGCACACCCCGACGGTGTCCGTCGTCGTACCGAACTACAACCACGCGGACTCGCTGCCGCTGACCCTGCCTGCGCTGCTGGCCCAGACGTATCCCGCCACCGAGATCGTCTTCGTCGACGACCGGAGCACCGACGACTCGGTGGCCGTGGCCCGGGCGCTCGGCGTGCCGGTGGTCTCCACCCCGCGCAACGGCGGTCCGGCGTTGGCCCGCAACGTCGGGGCCGCCCGGGCCCGCGGTGAGATCCTGCTCTTCGTCGACTCCGACGTGGAGTTGCCACCGGACACGGTGGCCCGGGCGGTACGGCTGCTGGCCGCGGACCCGGCGGCCGGCGCGATCTGCGGCATCCTCGACGAGGTCCCCCTGGTCCGCGACAGCCTCGTGCAGGAGTGCCGGTGCCTGCAGGCGTACTGGTGGCGGATCAGCTCGCTGGGCGACGTCAGTTTCCTGTTCACCGCGATCTGCGCCATGCCGGCCCGGGTGTTCGCCGAGATCGGCCCGTTCCACGAGGGGCTGCGGCAGACCGAGGAGGTCGAGTACGGCGAACGGCTGGCCGAGCGGTATCCGATCCGGCTCACCGACGCCATCCACGGCCGGCACCGAGACGACGACCGGCTCTGGCCGATGCTGCGCAAGGTGTTCCACCGCAGCCGGCTGCGAATGCCGCTGTACGCCCACCGCCGCCGCGCCGCGCGGGGTTTCGAGACCGCGGCCCGGATGTGGGCGGCCGTCAGCGCGCTGCTCGGCACCTTGGCCCTGCCGCTGCCGCTGCTGGCCGGGCCACCGGGGGCGGTGCCGCCCCTGGCGGCGGGCCTGGTGTTCCTGGCCTGTGACGCCGGCATGTACCGGTTCGTCGCACGGCGGCGCGAGCCGGTTCTCCTGGCCGCCTTCGTCGGAGTGCAGTGGGTGATCAACCTGGCGATCGCCGCCGGGGCGGCCGCCGGGGCGGCGCAGTGGCTCTGCTCCCGTTCCTTCCGTCGCCTCTACGAGGGCGGCCCGCGTCCCGCCGAGCGGGTGCCGGCATGAGGATGCTCGCCCGCCCCTCCGCCCCGGCACCGACCGGGCCGCCGCGCCGCCGCTGGTGCCGGGCCACCCGCCTGCTGTACCCGGTGACGCTCGGCTGGTTGCTCTTCATCGGGCTGCACCGGGCGCTGACCGGACGCTGGTGGTTCTGGCTGCTGCCGGACCTGGTGCCGCCGGTCGCGTACCTGCTGGTGCCGGTGGCGCTGGCGTCGGCGGTACCGGCGGCGCGGATGCTGCGCCGGCCGCTGCCCGCCCGGCCGGCGGCGGCGGTGCTGAGCGCGGCCGCCGCGGCGCTCGCGCTCGGCCTGCCCGACGCCGGACTCAACCGGCACGCGTGGGCGTCCCATCCCACCCCGCCGCCAGGGGCGGTCACCGTGCTGGCCTGGAACACCGGCTACTGGGACCAGCACGACGACCCGGAGGCGTTCCTGCGGTTCCTCGTCGCCCAGCGGGCCGACGTCTATCTGTTGCAGGAGCATCTCTACTGGGACGACGCCGCCGGGCTGGCCGGTGCCCGGCCCGCCCCCGACCCGCAGCGGCTGCGCCGCGCGTTTCCCGGGTACACCCTGGTCGCCCGGGGTGAGCTGCTCACCCTGTCCCGGTACCCGGTGGTGGCCCGGCCGGCGATCGGCCCGGACGCGGACGTCGCGACGGACCCGGACGCCGACTTCGGGCGGGTCTTCACCGCCGCCAAGGTGCTGCGCACCGACCTGCGGGTGGGTGCCCGGGTGCTGTCGGCGTACAACGTGCACCTGCCAGTGCAGGTGAACCTGGCGCCGGGGCGCTTCCTGGCGTACGTGCGGGAACGGGATGCGGCCCGGCGCGCGCAGCTGGCCGGGCTGCGCGCGGACCTCGCCGCCAACCGGAACCCGGTGCTGGTCGCCGGTGACTTCAACACCACGCCGGCGATGGGCGATCTGCGGTGGCTGCGCGGCCGGCTGCGTGACGCCGTGGACGCCGGATCCGACCTATACCCGACGAGCTGGCCGGCCGATGGGCTGCCCGCGGCCTGGCGGCTGGACTGGACCCTCACCTCCAGCTCGGTACGGGTGCACCGGTACGCGCTGGGCGATCCGCACGGGCTCTCCGACCACCGCCCCCAGACCGCCCTGATCTCGGTACCGGAGGCGTCGTGAACCCCGCACCGACCGTCTCGGTCGTCATCCCGGTATACAACGCGGCCAAGACGCTGCGGCGCTGCCTGGACTCGGTGGCCGCGCAGACCCATCCGCCCCTGGAGGTGCTGGTCGTCGACGATGGCAGCACCGACGGCTCGCGGGCGGTGGCCGCGGCGGCCGGCGTCCGGGTGGTGGTCCAACCGGTCAACGGCGGGGTGTCCGCCGCCCGCAACGCCGGCGTGGCGGCCAGCACCGGCGAGGTGGTCTTCTTCCTCGACTCCGACGTCGCGCTGGCGTCCGACGCGGTCGCCAACGCCCTGGCCATGCTGGCCGCCGATCCGGCCTGCGGCTGCGTCTACGGCGTCTACGCCCCGCAACCGCTGATCGACGACGGACCGGTCGAGCGGTACCGGGTACTGCATCTGCACGCCGCGCTGACCCGGGCGGTCGGGCCGGTGGACACCGCCGTGTTCGCGCTCGCCGCCGTGCCGCGTACGGTGCTGCGCGACCTCGGCCCGTTCGACGAGAACCTGCGCAGCGCCGAGGACGACGAGTACAGCGAGCGGCTGCTGACCCGCTACCGGATCCGGCTCACCGACACGGTCGTCGGTTGGCACGACGAGGCGGACCGGTTGCTGCCCCTGCTGGCTGAGCAGTACCGCCGGGCCCAGCTGTTGCGCTGGTCGCTGCGTAACCGGTACCGCCGCCGGGGCCTGGCGCTGAATCCCACCCTTGGCGTGCTCGCCGCCGGGCTGGCCGTACTCACCCTGCCGGTGGCGCTGCTCGCGCCGTACGGGGCGGCGGTACCGCTGCTCTGCCTGGCCGTCTTCGCCGCCGCCGACCCGCCGCTGGTGGCGCTGCTGTGGCGGGCCGGCGGCTGGGCCTTCCTCGCCCGGGCCATCGGCACCCATCTGCTGGTCAACGTCGCGCTCATCACGGGCGCCGCGGTCGGGTTGGTCCGGGCCGCCGTGGACCCGTCGTTCGGGCCGTCGTCGCGTCCCGCCGCCCGTCCCCTCGACTCGAAAGGTTGGTGAGGTGGTGGTCGTCTCCGCCCCACTCGTCTCGGTCATCGTGCCCAACTACAACTACGCCCGCACGCTGCGCCTCTGTCTGGAGGCGCTGGGCCGGCAGACCCACCGGCCGGTGGAGGTGATCGTGGTCGACGACGGCAGCACCGACGACTCGGTGGCCGTCGCGCGCTCCTTCCCCGGTGTGCGGCTGCTGCGTACGCCGGTCAACAGCGGCCCCTCGGTGGCGCGCAACCTCGGCGCGGAGGCCGCCGCCGGGGAGGTCCTCATGTTCGTCGACTCAGACGTCGCGCTGGCTCCGGACGCGGTCGCCACCGCGGTGGCGATCCTGCGCGACGAACCCGGCGTCGGCGCGGTCTGCGGCAACTACGACACAGTCCCGCTGATCGACGGCACCTTCACCAAGGACTACCGCAACCTGTACCGGCACTGGTACTTCCGCGCCGCCGAGGGAAGCATCACCGGTTTCCTGTCGACGGCGATCCTGGCCGTGCCGGCCCGGATCTGGGCCGAGGTGGGCCCGTTCAACCCGCGGCTGACTCAGAGCGAGGGCGCCGACGTCAGCGAGCGGCTCACCGACC
This sequence comes from Micromonospora yasonensis, assembly GCF_026013475.1. Classification (GTDB taxonomy): domain Bacteria; phylum Actinomycetota; class Actinomycetes; order Mycobacteriales; family Micromonosporaceae; genus Micromonospora; species Micromonospora yasonensis. Next base: position 40,467 of record NZ_JAPDPH010000033.1, read on the forward strand.
GGTACGAGGTCCGGATGACCAGCCGGGTGATCGGCCGACACGACGACGACGCGACGCTGCGGATCGCGCTGGGCAAGGTGTTCACCCGCACCCGGGTGCACATCCCGTTCTTCCTGCACCGGCGCCGGGTGGTGGGGGTGGTCACCTCCGCCGAGTCCGGCACCGGGCTGGCCTCGTGGCTGGCCGCCGCCACCGCGCCGCTGCCGCTGCTGGCCGGCCCGGCGTCGACCGCCGTGCCGGTGCTGCTGCTGATGCTCTGGCTGTTCAGCGACGCCCGGATGTACAGCTACGTGCGGCAGGTCCGCGGCCCGCGCTACACGGTCGCCTTCGCCGGCCTGCACCTGGTCGTGAGCCTGACCATCGGGGTGGGGGTGGCGGTGGGACTGCTCCAGTGGCTGCTCTCGCGCCGGTTCCGCCGCCTCTACGAGGAGCCGGCGGTGGCCGCGTGAGCGCCGTGCAGGCGCCGGTCGGCACGGCCCCGGTGGCGATCCGTCAGGATCCGGCCGGACGGCGGGGCGGGGTGGGCGCCGGGCGGGCGGTGACCGGGCTGGCGGGTGCGTGGCTGGCGTTCGTGGTGGCGCACCGGCTGCTCAGCGGCCGGTGGTGGCTGTGGCTGGCGCCGGAGCTGATCCCGCCGTTGGCGTTCGTCGCCGTACCGGGCCTGCTGTTCGTGCTGGCCGTGGTCGCCGGGCGGTTCCACGCCCGGGTGGCGCTGCTCGCGGTGGCCGGGCTGCTGCTCGGTGGGGATCTGGCGGGACTGAACCTGGCCGTGCTGCGCACCCCGCCATCCGCGCCGCCGGACGCGGTGCGCCTGGTCTCCTGGAACACGACCGTGTGGAACGCCACCGACGACGCGGACGTCTTCTACGGCTCGCTCACCGCGCGCCACGCTGACATCTACCTGCTGCAGGAGTACAAGCCGGACAACGACCCGGCGCGACGCGACGCGGACCTGGCCCGGCTGCGCCGGGAGTTCCCCGGCTACCAGGTGGTGCTGCGGGGCGAACTGGTGACCGTCACCCGGTTCCCGGTCGTCGCGGTGGTGGCGCTGCCGGCCGATCCACCCGCCGGCTCGGACTGGCGCACCGACTACTGGGAGGTGAAGTCGCTCCGTACCGACCTGCGCGTGCGGGGGCGGATCGTGTCGGTCTACAACACCCACGTGCTGGTGCCGCTGGACCTGAGCAGCCCGCTGCGCGAGCTGTTCTACCGGCGCCGGCATGAGTTCTTCCAGCGGCGGGAGACGCAGTACCGGGCGCTCGCCGCCGACCTGGACCGCAACCCGAACCCGGTGCTAGTCGCCGGTGACCTGAACACCAGCCCGGCCATGGCCGACCTGCGGCGGCTCACCGACCGGCTCACCGACGCCGGCCGGGCCAGCGGGTCGGCGTACCCGACGTCGTGGACGATCGGCGGGCGGCGGTGGTGGCGGCTGGACTGGACGTTCGTCTCCTCCGACTGGACGGTGCACCGGTACCGGCTGCGGGACGCCCGCGGCATGTCCGACCACCAGGTGCAGGACGTCGTACTCTCGCTGAGCGGTGCCCGGTGAGCCGGGCGCGGGTTGCGCTGCGTCTGGCCGGATACGCCGCCGTGCTGGTCTTCCTCGGCTGGCAGATCTGGCGGGTGCGGCACGGGATGGTCGACAGCCTGCGGGCCGTCGGCTGGGCCGCCGCTCTGGCCGCCGGGGTCCTCGCGGCGGTCGGTGGGGTGCCCGGCTTCGTCGGCTGGCGGGTGCTGCTCGCCGGGCTGGGCACCCGGCTGTCGCTGCGCGACGCCACCCGGGTCTACTTCCTCGCCGGGCTGACCCGCTACCTGCCCGGCGGCGTGTGGCCGACGGTGGCGCACGCCGCCATGGCGCGGCCACTGCGCCAGCCACCGACCCGGCTCGCCGCGGCGTTCCTGGCCAGCCAGGGCCTCGCCGCGGTCTCCGGTGTGCTGGTCGGCGTCCTGGCCCTGCCCTGGCTGCTCGCGCAGAGCCCGTGGTGGTGGCTGCTGCTGCCGGCCTGCGCGGCCGCCGCGGCGCCGGTGCTGGCCCCGGATCTGCTGGCCCGGCTGCTGGGCGCCGCCGCGCGGCTGCTGCGCCGGGGCGACGCCGGGCCGCTGCTGCCCGGGCGGCGGGCGCTGCTCGGCGCGACCGGGCTGATGGTGCTCGGTTGGCTGATCAGCGGGCTGCACGTCACCGTGCTGGCCGTCGCTCTCGGCGCCGATCCGGGCCCGGCGCTGCCGCTGGGCGTGGGCGGCTTCGCCCTCTCCGTGGTCGCGGGCCTGTGCGCCGTGGTGCTGCCGACCGGGCTGGGCGTACGCGAGGTCGCGCTCGCGCTCACGGTGGCCACCCTGGTCAGTGGACCCGACCTGGTGACCCTGGTCGCGTTGAGCCGAGTGCTGCTGACCGTGGGCGACATCGGCTCGACCGCTGTCGTGCTCGCCCTGCTCGCGGCCACCGGCCGCCGGGCCGGCCCGCCGGATCCCCCCACCGCCTCGCGGCCCCACCCGACCGCCGACCGTCGTCGTCTCGAAGGATCGCCCTCTTGACCTCCTCCCCTCCCGATCGGGAGGGGATTCTCTGGGTCGCCGCAGAGGTTTCCTGCTTCACTGCCGGCCGCCCCGTCCGGGAGGATTCCCATTGAGGTCTTACACCAGTTCCACAGGCAGACGCTTCTTCCACCCGGTCAGCATCGCCGAGGTCGCGTGGGTAGCCGACCCGCTCCTGCCGCAGCGCAACTTGAACGCCCGCCGCACAGTCCTGGACAAGGCCCACACGTTAGCACACTTGTTCGTAACCCCTGCGGTCACATGTGGACAGACGGCCATCCGCCTTGGCGACGGATCGGCATGTCCTGCTCCGCGGGAGTTCCGTTTCCCCCCTCGGCCTGAAGGCCCAAGTATCCACGGAAGGAATCCGATGACCGCCACCTCCCGGCCCACCGACCGGCTGCCGGCTCCGCCCCGGGTCACCGGCGGCGGGCTGCGCAGCGCCACCCGCCGGCTGCGCAGCGCGTTGAGCACCGCCTCCGGGGTAGAGGTGCTCTCTGCCCTGCCGTTCCTGGCCGGTCCCCTGGCCCGGCTGGAGCGCCGGCCGCTGCTGCACGGGCTGCTGCTGTCCGCGTTCGGGCTGCGCCGGCCGATCTTCGTGGACTTCCCGGTCCGTTCGGAGCCGCGCTTCGGCTACGGCCGCCCCGACCACCCCGGCCTCACTGAACTGCTCGACCGGCGGCGGGAGGCGTACGCGGCCCGGCTGCGGCGCTTCCTCGACCACGGTGACCGTCTCGCCGCCGTCCCGCTGCGCGGCGATCTCGACTCCGGGGCGCCGTACTGGGTCAACGGCTGGCTGCCGCCGCTGGACGCCCTGGCCCTCTACGGCTTCCTGGTCGAGCACGACCCGAAGCGGTACGTGGAGATCGGCTCGGGCAACTCGACCAAGTTCGCCCGCCGTGCGGTACGCGACCACCGCCTGCGGACCCGGATCACCTCGATCGACCCGGCGCCCCGGGCGAGCGTCGACGTGCTCTGCGACGAGGTGGTCCGAGCCCCGCTCGAACGGGCCGACCTGAGCCTGTTCGACGAGCTCGAAGCGGGCGACGTGCTGTTCTTCGACGGATCGCACCGCAGCTTCATGGGCTCAGACGTGACGGTCTTCTTCTTCGAGGCGCTGCCCCGGTTGCGTTCCGGCGTGCTGGTGCAGGTGCACGACATCATGCTCCCCCGCGACTACCCGCCGCAGTGGCGGCACCGGCACTACAACGAGCAGTACCTGCTGGCCGCGTTCCTGCTGGCCGCACCGGAACGCTGGCAGGTCGAGCTGCCCAACGCGTTCGTGGCCGGCGACCCGGAGCTGCGCGAGGTGGCGGCCCCGCTGTGGCGCCGGATCGGGCTGACCGAGCAGTTCCTTCCCGCCTCGTTCTGGCTGCGCGTCGGGGCGGACTGAGCCATCCCGGACAGCGCCGTGGCGGCCGCGCGGTGCGGACAGGTCGGCGCCGAGCGCCCCCTGTCCGTACAGGTCACCGTGCCAGTGTGGCCGGCACGGCGCTGCCGGGCCCGGGCGGGCGGCACGATCCACGGCGGCCGATCCCCACGCCTCACGGCCCACCCTCACAGATCATCCTCTATACAGGACGAACCGAACCGACAGCAGTATCGACGGACGACCTTGAATCGCTGGCGACTTCGCCGCAGGCCCAATGGCATTGAGCTGCCGAAATGACAGATCAAGCGACTACGGCTGGAGTACTAGTGCAGAGAGGTCCGGGGCCCGTACGATCCCTCAGGAGGCGTGGCAAGACCGCTGGCGCGACAATGTCAACTCGTACTCCTTCAGGTGGGTGTGAATGCCTAACGACCCGTCCGACCTGCGCGGTAGGGATCGGGCACTCGCGATTGTCCGTGAGTTCGCGACCCGGCCGGAGTTGAAGGGCCAGCCGACCACCCGCCGCACGCCGATGCTGATCTTCACGGGTCCCAAGGGTTGCGGAAAGACTGCGCTGCTGGACATTCTGCAGAGCGAACTCCAGGGTAAGGTTCCCTACGCGCGCGTCAACTGCGGCACGTTGAAGAGCACCACCGCCTGGGAAGTCTTGTCGCTGCTCGCCTTCGACCTCAACCGCAACGCTGCCGGCTACCGTACGATTCCGTTCCCCCGCTTCGTCACCGCTCAGGTGGCAATTTCCGCCCACATCGACTCCCCCGGTCCGGCTGCCCGCTTGGCCATCCGGACCGCGCTGGAGAACGCGCGGCGCCTCGACCAACTCCGCACCTTTCTCGGCAACCTCGTGCAAGATGTCGGCGGCGCGATTCCGGGAATGGGCGGCGTCCCGGGAGCGAGCCTTGCCGCCCAGTACGCACCGCCCCTCATCCTGAACGGCCTGGTGTCGTGGCGGTTCGGCCGTCGCGTCATGCTAGGTGAAGGGCTGGACTGGTTCGGCTCCGGCGACAACGCGTACGACCAGTTGGTCTGGCTCAACAAGCTCACCCGGGAGGACGCGAGCGAGGCCGAGCGCAAGGAAGCCACCGAGCTGCTGTGGGACGCCTTCCTGGCA
>NZ_JAPDPH010000330.1 GCF_026013475.1 Micromonospora yasonensis
GCGCCGGGCCGCTCCGGCCGTCCAGCTGGCGCACCGGGCCGCGCGCCCGCACGGGCGTCTCCACGGCTCCGTCCCGGGTCAGCACCCAGGCGGCCTGCTGCCGGCCCTCAAGGCCGAAGAGGACGGCCATCGGGCGTACGTCGAAACCGGTCACCTCCGGCCAGGGCAACAGCCGGGAGCGGTGCAGGTGCCGGATCAGCAGCCCACGCTCGCCGTAGTAGATGCCGACCAGGTGGAACCGGACCGCGGCGAGCAGAACCGCGACGGTCACCGCGACGGCGACGGCAATCGGCCCAGGCTGACGGACGGTCAGCCGTCCGGCGGCCAGCTCGGTTATCATCCCGGCCAACAGGACGGGCAGCGCCAGGCTGCCGTACAGGATGGCCACCCCGGCGACGACCTGCCGCCGCATTGTCCAGGCATCGACCCGTCTCCATCGCCTCACCCCGGTCACCCTAGCCGGTACGGGCGAACTCCATGATCCAGTTCGTCTCCCAGGTGCGCTCGCCGTCGACGGAGAACGCCTGCTCCCAGCGGCACGAGGTGGGCGTGATCCCGGACCAGATGAACCGGCACCGGATCGGCCGCCCCTCGTCGGTGTCGTCGCCGTAGAAGGTGCCGACGCCGTCGACGAACCGACCCACCACCGGCGGCAGTTCCAGGACGCCCCGGCGACTGTTCATCCAGTAGATCGACCAGAGCCCGGTCTCGGCGTCGCGGATGCGGACCGTCGACCCGGAGAAGCCGCGGGTCGGGAAGCGGATCTCGTCGAAGCTGCCGGCGCCGTCGAAGAACGAGTGCGCCACCGTGGTGCCGGGGAACTCGTCCCAGTCGTCGCTGCCGACGTGCCGCTTGGTCAGCCGCCGGCTGGCCACGTCCCAACTGCCGGCGAGGAAGTCGAAGTCGCCCATCAGCGGCCCACCGGCCCCTCGGCGCGGACGTCGGCCAGGTAGCCCGCCAGGTCCGGTCGGTCCGGGGCGAGGACGTGCCGGATCCAGGCGGTCCGCTCGTGCTCCAGCACGCCCAGCTCCCAGACGCAGCCCACGCCGGGGCGGTCCACCGGGACGAAGTGCGATGGGTCGTCGTCCGGGCAGTCCAGCGCGGGCTGGCCGGCGATGGCGATCCGACACTCCACCACGTTGTCCCAGAACCAGCTGTACGCCAGCAGGTAGGCGCCGGTGTCCGCGCCCCGGTGCAGCACCACCCAGCTCGCCGGCGGGGTGCCGCCGTCCGGCCCGGGCAGCAGCTTCGGCAGGTACGCGTACGCGGCCTCGACCACGGCGGGTTCGAGCCGCCGGTCGGGCTGGTCGATGTGGTAGCGCTTGACGTGCCGGCCGGTGACCTCGACGGTCCCCGGCACGGTCAGTTCCTTGTCGTGGAAGGCCATACCGGGACGGTAGGACGCCTCCCCTGACAGCTACTGTCAGCAGAATGCGGGCCAGTCGTCTCCTGTCCATCCTGCTGCTGCTCCAGGCCCATGGCCGGCTCACCGCCGCGGAGCTGGCGGACCGCCTGGAGGTCTCGGTGCGTACCGTCTACCGGGACGTCGAGGCGCTGCACGCCGCCGGCATCCCGCTGTACGGCGAGGCCGGCCACGCCGGCGGGTACCGGCTGGTCGACGGCTGGCGGACCCGGCTGACCGGGCTCACCGCCGAGGAGGCCGACCGGTTGCTCTTCGCCGGGCTGCCCGGGCCGGCCGCCGAGCTGGGCTACCAGTCGGTCGTCGCCACCCTGCAACTCAAGCTGCGGGCCGCGCTGCCGGCACCGCTCGCCGACCGGGCCGCTCAGCTCCAGCAGCGCTTCCACCTGGACACGCCCGGCTGGTACTCCGACGGCGACCCGTCGCCGTACCTGGCCCCGACGGCCGAGGCGGTGTGGCGGCAGCACCGGATCCGGGTGCGCTACCGCAGCTGGACCGGGGAGGTGACCCGGGTGCTCGAGCCGTACGGCCTGGTGCTCAAGGGCGGCCGCTGGTACGTGGTCGCCGCCCGGCCGGACCGGCCCGAGCCGGCCACCTACCGGGTCAACCAGATCCTCGACCTCACCCCGCTCGACGAGCCGTTCGACCGGCCCGAGTTCGACCTGCCCGGCTGGTGGCGGGCGCACGTGGTGGCGTTCCGGTCCCGGCTGCACCGGGACGAGGCCACCATCCGACTCTCCCCGCCCGGACGGGAGCGGCTGCGGGAGATCGCCAGCGACGCGGTGGTCGCCGCCGTGGACGCCAGCGCCGGGCCGCCCGACGACGACGGGTGGGTCCGGGCGGTCGTACCCATCGAGTCACTCACCCACGCGCACGGCGACCTGCTGCGGCTCGGCGCCGAGGTGGAAGTCCTCTCCCCCGCCGCGCTGCGCGACCGCCTCGCCGACACCGCCGAGGCACTAGCCGCCCTCTACCACCGCCAGAAGACGCCGCCCGCCTGACCGCCCGCGCCCCTCCGGAGGCCTCATCGCGCTGCTCGGCGGCCGCCCGCGCGCAGCGGCACCGCCACCCGGTTGATCAAGGACTTTGCGTCGGTGTCGATCTCCTCGGTGACGCAAAGTCCTTGATCAACGGGGCGGGGCGGGTGAGAGGTGGGCGGGGAGGGTGGGGTGGGTCAGGTGGCCTCGCGGAGGGCGGCAGCGACGGTGGCGAGGCCGCGGTCGAGGTCGCCGGGCGGGTTGGCGGCGTAGCCGAGGACCAGGCCGGGCGGCTGGGGACGCTGGCCGTGCCAGGACAGCGGCTGCACCTTGACGCCTCGGCGCAAGGCGGCGGCGGCCACCGCCACGTCGTCCACCTCGCCGGGCAGGGTGACCAGCAGGTGCAGCCCGGCGGCCGCACCGTGCACGACCGCGCCGGGCAGGTGGTCGCGGACGGCCCGGAGCATCGCGTCGCGGCGGCGTACGTGCCGGCGGCGCAGCAGCCGCAGGTGGCGTTCCAGCGCGCCGGAATCCATCAGCTCGGCCAGCACCAGCTGCGGCAGGGCCGCGTTGCCGAGGTCGGCCATCCGTTTGGCGGCCACCAGGGCGGCGTGGTGCCGGGGCGGCACCAGCACCCAGCCGATCCGCAGGGCCGGGGCGAGGAGTTTGGAGACGCTGCCGGTGTAGCAGACCCGGTCCGGCAGCATGCCGCGCAGGGCCGGCACCGGCGGCCGGTCGTAGCGGTGCTCGGCGTCGTAGTCGTCCTCGATGACCAGGCCGCCCCGCTCGGCCCAGCGCAGCAGCCGGCGGCGCCGGTCCCCGTCGAGCACCACGCCGGTCGGGAACTGGTGCGCCGGGGTGAGCATCACCGCAGGGGCGTGGGTGGCCTCCAGCCGGTCGACCCGCAGCCCGTGGGCGTCGACCGGCACCGGTGGGGTGTCCAGCCGCCAGTTGCGCAGGTGCTGGCGTACGCCGAGGGAACCGGGGTCCTCCACGGCGACGGTGTGCACGCCCTCGTCGTGCAGCACCTGGGCGAGCAGGCCGAGCGCCTGGGACACCCCGGCGGCGATCACCACCTCCGCCGGGTCGACCCGGATGCCCCGGTTGCGGGCCAGCCAGGTGGCCACCGCGAGGCGCAAGGCGGGGGTGCCGGTCGGGTCGCTGTACCCGAAGTCGGCGGGCGCCAGGCGGTGCAGCACGGCGCGTTCGGCCCGCAGCCAGGCCGCGCGGGGGAAGGCGGCCAGATCGGGTACGCCGGGCGTCAGGTCCAGCTCCGCCGGGGCGGTCCGCAGCGCGTCGAAGACGTCGGCGCCCGGTCGGGCGGCGAACACCTCGACCCGTTCCGGCGACGCCGGCGCGCGGGTGACCACGGCGGCGGGGGTGGCCACCACGACCGTGCCGGCGCGGCCCCGGCCGACGACGTGGCCGTCCTCGGTCAGCCGCTGGTACGCCTCGGTCACCACACCCCGGGAGACGCCCAGCTCGGCGGCGAGGACCCGGCTGGCCGGCAGGCGGGCACCCACCGGCACCCGACCGTCGGCGATGGCGGCCCGCAGCCGTCCGGCCAGCCAGTCGGCACGCCCGCCGGGCGGGGCGTCCCCCACGTCCAGCTGGAGGAAGTCGACACCGGCCGTTATGGACTCCTCCACTGTCGCTGCTTTGGCCCTGTCCACCGGGCCATTATGGCCGCAGGCTGGACGGCATGACCATCGCCTTCCTGTTGACCACGCTGGTCGTGGTGCTCACTCCGGGCACCGGTGTGGTGTACACCCTCTCCACCGCCCTCGCGGCGGGCCGGCGCGCCGGTCTCGCCGCCGCCGTCGGCGGCACGCTCAGCCTCGTACCGCATCTGGCCGCCGCGGTGACCGGGCTGGCCGCCGTGCTGCGCGCCGGCACCCCGGCGTTCCGGGTGGTGACCTGGCTGGGTGTGGCGTACCTGCTCTGGATGGCCTGGTCCGCGCTGCGCGACCGGACGCCGCTGGCGGTCGACGAGGCCCGCCCGCTCCGACCGGCCACGCGGGTGATCCGCGACGGCCTGCTGGTGAACCTGCTCAACCCCAAGGTGACCGTGTTCTTCGTGGCGTTTCTGCCGCAGTTCGTGCCCCCGGACGCGCCGGCGGCCCCCGGCCGGATGCTGCTGCACGGCCTGGTCTTCATGCTGGTCACGCTGCTCGTCTTCGTCGGGCTCGCCGTGCTGGCCGGCACGCTGCGCCGCCGCGTCCTCGCCCGACCCCGGCTGACCACGCTGCTGCGGCACGGCTTCGCGGGCAGCTTCCTCGCCCTCGGCCTCGGCCTGGCCCTGACCGCCCGATAAGGAGACTCCCATGCGATTCCGGCACTCCCCGCAGGTCTGGTCGACCTTCCCCGAGCTGAGCTGCGGCGTCCTGCACGCCGGCGACGTGGACCCCACCGTCGACCTCGGACGGTTCCTCGCCCGCCACGCCGACACGGCTCGGGCCCGCCTCGCCGCCGGACCGGAGGGCGGCTTCCCGGAGATCCAGGCGTGGCGGCGGGCCTTCGCCCGGATGGGCCTGCCGCCGACCCGCTACCGCTGCGCGGCCGAGTCGCTGCTGCGCCGGGTCCGCCGCGAGGGTGAGCTGCCGCGACTGCACCCACTGGTCGACCTGGGCAACGCCCTGTCCATCGGGTACGCGGTGCCGGTGGCCGTGCTGGACGTCGAGCGGATCGGCGGCGACCTGACGGTCCGCCCGGCCGGCGGCGGGGAGAGCTATCAGACCCTCGGCGGCGACGAGGAGCGCCCCGAGCCGGGCGAGGTGATCTTCGCGGACACGTCCGGGCGGGCGCACTCGCGGCGCTGGACGCACCGGCAGAGCGGCTGGTCGGCGGTGCGCGACGGCACCCGCGAGGTGCTGGTGGTGATCGAGGCGATGCACGACGGCGGGGCGGAGACGGTACGCCGGATGCTGGCGGAGCTGACCGACGTCCTGGCGGCACCGGGCCGCAGCGCGGTGCTCACCGCCGAGGCACCGGCCTACGAGCTGGCGCCGGCCGCACCGGCGGGCGGGTGAGGCAGCTCGTCGTGTCGGCGGTCCTCGTCGTCGGTCGCCATGAGCTCGTCGAACTCGGCCGGGGTGATCTCGCCGGTGCGCAGCCGGCGGGCGTTGGCGGCGAACCGGGCCACCGCGGCACCGCGCGGGTCGGGCGGGGTCACCAGGCCGCTCTGCACGCCGAGCGTGGTCGCTTCGTCGGCGA
>NZ_JAPDPH010000331.1 GCF_026013475.1 Micromonospora yasonensis
TCCCCCGCCCCCCGGGTCCCCGCCCCGGCGATCTTGCAGTTGCGGTGCCGGCAAAAGCCGCGAACGAGCCTGTATCAGCAACCCGAAGTGCAAGATCGGCGGGGTGGGGTGGGGAGGTCAGGCGGGGCTGTCGAGAGGGAGGAGGAGGCAGGTGGAGGTGGCGTGGGCGATGAGGCGGGCTTTGGTGTCGGTCAGGCGGGCCTCGGCCAGGGCGGTGCGGCGGCCGCGCTGGAGCACCGTGCCCTCGCAGCGCAGCGTGCCGCTGGCCACCGTGACCGGGCGGAGGAACTTCACGTTCAGGTCCAGCGAGGTGTAGCCGACGCCGGCCGGCAGGGTGGTGTGCACCGCGCAGCCGGCGGCGGTGTCCAGCAGGGTGGAGATGATCCCGCCGTGCACCGTGCCGAGCGGGTTGTAGTGGAACTCCTGCGGCACCAGCTCGACGGCGACGCGACCCTCGTCCGCCGCCATCCGGGACATGTCGATCAGGTGCATCACCGGCGGGGCGGCCAGCTCGCCGTCGATCATCGCGCGCAGCAGCTCCAGGCCGCTGCGGCGACCGATGTGCGCGGCCCCGGCAATCGGGTCGGACCAGGAGAAGGTACGGCTGCGGTCCTGCGTCTGCGTCATGGACTCAGCCTCGCAGCGCATTGCTGAGTCTGTCAATCAGACCTAGCCTGGTCGGCATGAGACCTGCCGCGCTGGACTGGTCGGTGGAGAACTGCACCATCGCCCGCGCCATGGAGATCCTCGGCGAGCGGTGGACCCTGGTCGTGCTCCGCGAGGTCTTCAGCGGCGTGCGCCGCTTCGACGACATGCGGGTGCGCACCGGCATCCCCCGACAGGTGCTCACCAACCGGCTCGCCATGCTGGTCGAGCAGGGGGTGCTGCGCCGGGAGCCCTACCGGGAGCCGGGCAGCCGGGTGCGGCACGAGTACCGGCTCACCGACAAGGGGCTCGACCTGTGGCCGGTGCTGGTGGCGGTGCTCGGCTGGGGCGACCGCTACCTGGCCGATCCGGACGGCTCGCCCCTCGCGGTCAACCACCGCGACTGCGGGGCCGAGGTCCGGGTCGCGCTGCGCTGCGCCGAGGGGCACGAGGTGACCGACCCGCGGGACGTGCTGCCCCGGCCGGGACCGGGGGCCCGGCCCCGGGTCTGAGGCGCTGCTGCGGGGCCACGAAAAGGTCCGCGACGTCCGGGTGTTCGCGCCGTACGGTGCCGGGACGGGGCGAGCGGGACATCGACGCCTGTCACCGCCTGTCGCGGCGCGGTTACCCAGGGGTGGTGGGGTGAATTCGGGCAAAGCGATGGCTTGCTTAGGATCTTAAATATGTGAATACTTGGGTCGCTCGGCCGGTTTCCCCAGGTCGGCCGGGTTGCCCCCGGGCGCGTTCCTGTGACGGCGCCCGTCACCCCCCTTACGGAGGTTGTTACATGCGACCCACGAGGTCCTCGCTGCGCCGTGCCGCGGTCATCGCCGTGGCCGGCACCCTGGTCACCGGCTCGCTGCTCGGCGCACCCGCCCAGGCGGCCCCTGCCTCGCCCGCCTCGCCGGACGCCGCCGCCGCGCTCGCCGCCCAGCTCGGCGACCGCGCCGCCGGCACGTACGCCGACGCCAGCGGCAAGATGATCGTCGCGGTGACCGACGCCGCGGCCGCCCGCCAGGTGCGCGCCGCCGGCGCGACCCCGAAGCTCGTCAGCCGCGGCGCCGACAAGCTCAACGCCGCGACCGCCGAGCTGGAGCGCTCCGCCAAGATCCCCGGCACCGCCTGGTGGACCGACCCGGCCACCAACCAGGTCGTGGTCTCCGTGGACAGCACGGTCACCGGCGCCAAGCTGGAGCGGGTCAAGGCCGCCGCCGCCCGCACCGGGGGCACGGTCCGGATCGAGGCCGAGCCCGGCGTGCTGACCACCCGCATCTCCGGCGGCCAGGCCATCTACACCGGCGGCTACCGCTGCTCGCTCGGCTTCAACGTGCGCAGCGGCTCCGGCGTCTACTACTTCCTGACCGCCGGGCACTGCACCAACCTGGGCTCGACCTGGTACTCGAACTCCAGCCAGACGTCCGTGCTGGGTAGCCGGGCCGGCACCAGCTTCCCGGGCAACGACTACGGCATCGTGCGGTACAGCATCGCCTCGCAGCCGGGCAACGTCTACCTCTACAACGGCACCTACCAGGACATCACCGCGGCCGGCAACGCGTACGTCGGCCAGGCCGTCAAGCGCTCCGGCAGCACCACCGGCCTGCGCAGCGGCAGCGTCTCGGCCACCAACGCGACGGTGAACTACGCCGAGGGCAGCGTCTACGGCCTGATCAAGACCAACGTCTGCGCCGAGGGTGGCGACAGCGGTGGCTCGCTCTTCGCCGGCAGCACCGCCCTGGGCCTCACCTCCGGTGGCAGCGGCAACTGCACCACCGGCGGCACCACCTACTTCCAGCCGGTCACCGAGCCGCTGAGCGTCTACGGCGTCAGCGTCTACTGATCGCCTCGCGAGCGGGCCGCCGGGCGACCGGCGGCCCGCTCCGCATGTCAGCCCGCGGTCGGGCCCTGGCAGGACACGTGCCGGCCGGTCGGGTTGCGGCCCCGGCGGGACGTGACCGGTCAGCCACCTGTCGCCGGCCGACCCGCACCGGCCGGAGGTTCGCCCGGTCGGCCTGCCCGGCCCCCGGCGCGGTGGGCCGGCGCCACCTGCGCGGCGGACCATCGGCGGTGCGCCCGGCGGGCGGAGAGCAGCGCGAGTAGCGGCCAGAGGGCGACCGCCACCGCACTCACCCGTTCCGCCAGACCGGTCCGGGACCCGCCGGTCACCTCCACCACGAACCAGCCGAAGAGGGCCAGCAGCAGCGTCGTCACGGCCAGCGCCACCGGCCGCCGGAACGCCCACGGCGGCTCGGCCCGGACTGCCGCCCCGGGTAGCCGCAGGGCCGCCCCGGCCGGCCAGAGCACCAGGGCGAGCACGGCGACCGTCGCCACGGTGCCGTGCGCCAGCGAGCCGCCGACCCGCGGGCGCGGGAAGGCGATCAACGCGACGGTGGCCGCCCCACCGACGGCGAGCAGGAACCGGGCCGGCAGCCCCGCGGCGTGCAGCACGGCGGCGGTGGTCAAATAGCAGCAGCCGAGCAGGACCAGGCAGCCGGTCATGATCCACGGGTCGGTCGCGCCCGGGCCGGCCAGCTCGCTGAGCGTGTCCCGGACCGGGTCGTACCCGGACGGTTGCCGCGCCGCCGCCACTGTCCAGCCGGCCACCAGTAGGACGGGCGCTGCCGTGGCCGTGGCAACGGCCCACCCCGGTACGGCTCGCATCCGGCCACGGTAACCGCCTTCCGAGCGGTCACGGGCCCGACACGAGCGGCGGGTGCGGGCACCAGCCCGCGCCCCGGATCAGGCCGGCGTGACCCGGGCGTCGGCGAGCACCACGACCGAGGTCGGCAACTCGCAGGTCACCTCCAGGATGAGGTCGTCGGCGCCGGCCACGTCGGCCGTGAGGCTGCCTGGCACGCCCTGCTGGGCGTCCGCGCTGCCGCGCCGCAGCCGGTCCACACTGTCGTCCGGGCGCTTGACGGCGACGTACACCGTCACCCGCACCTTCGCCCGCGGGTCGTCCGGCGAGTACGCCTGGATCCCGAGGGTGAGGTCCTGGTGGCGGCGCAGCAGTTCGTAGGTCACCGCGCGCTGCTGGTCCTGGGCGGTGTTCTCCGGGCACCGGACGGTGATCGCCCGGTCGAGACCAGGCAGGCCCTTGAGCGACCGGGGGAGCGGGACGAGGTTGGCGGCACCGGCCTTCAGCTGCAGGCTGTCGACGTGCACCGACGCCGGAGCGGGGGCCGACGTCCCGGCGACCGGCGTCCCGGTCGGGGCGGCGGTCGTCCCACCCGAACCCGGCGTGACGTTCGCGCCGGCCGGGGTCGTACTTCCCGGGTCCGGGTGTCGCTCCCAGCCGAAGTAGTCCCGCAGCAGGGAACCACCGGCGAGGAGGATGCCGAGGACCGTGGCGGCCGTGGTGAACCAGAGCCCCCACCGCGGTCCGCCATCGCCCCTGGCCCGGTCGGTCTCGACGGGCTGCTCCTTGTCGACGGTCGCCACGTCTCTCCCCGCTCGTCTGTGGTCGACGCGATTGCGCCCGTGTTTCTATCATCACGACGATCCACAAGCGACTCCGCGTACCCGCGCTGTCCGCTTGGCGACAGCGCACCCTCCCCGACCTGCGACAAACGCAGCTCGTCCGACGCCACCTGTTCAGGAGAACCGCCCATGAGCGAGTCCCGCGGGCCGAACGACGCCCAGCCGACCTTCCCGGGAGCGAGCCCGCCCCCCGCCGGCGCCGCCGCGCCGCCCGGACCCGGCGTCCCCGGTCGGCCCGCCGCGAGCCCGCCCGCCGGTGGCGTCTCCGGCCGGCCCGCCGCAGCGCCTCGGCCGGCCGGCCAGGGGCTGACCCTGCTCGCCCTGGGCGTCGCCGGGCTCGCCCTCCTGCTCGCCTTCGGTTCGGCGGTCTTCGCGTGGCGGGCCATCGACCAGGCCGAGGACGCGAAGGCGATCGCCCTGCAGCCCGGAGCGGCAGCCGGCCCGTCGGCGACCGGCGGGCAGCCGGCCACGAGCGCGCCGACCAGCGCCGACAGCGCGACCCCGGAGGACACGCCACGGTCTCCCGGTGAGGCGCCGGCGCTCGACGCGCGGACCAACTACCGGCCCCGGTACGAGAAGGAGTCGCTGGTTCTCAAGGCCAACTGCGCCGACTCGATGTACGCGGACGTGGACGAGGCCCGGGCGCAGAACGACAGCAACGGCGCGGACATCCGGTTCACCAGGGGCTGCGGCAACGAACCGTCGACGCTGCGGCTGGAGGACGGTGTCGAGGGCACCGACGTGGCCACGTCCGGGATGCGGCCGCAGGAGTGCGCCGACAAGATCCGTACCGCCCTGATCGCCGAGAACCAGGCGGTCCCGGTACGCAAGGGCACCGCGATATGTATCACCACCGACTACGGCGACGCCAAGGCGCACGGGCGGCCGTGGCGGATGGCGCTGATCGAGGTGGTGGGCGTGGCCAACGACGGCGCCGCCACGCTCCAGGTGACCGGCTGGGACATCCCCGACGCCTGATCCCGGTCGGTCACCAGGGGGACCGGGTTGCCGGGTGGCGCGGGGCGCGCTCCGCGGAGCTGACAGAATGCGGGGGCAGCCCCGTTCAGCGATGAGGAGACGCAAGCCGTGATCCGTACCCACAATGCCGGAAGCCTGCGCGCGGCGGACGCCGGCTCGACGGTGACGCTCGCCGGGTGGGTGGCCCGCCGGCGCGACCACGGCGGTGTCATCTTCGTCGACCTGCGCGACGCCTCCGGCGTGGTGCAGGTCGTCTTCCGCGAGGAGGACGCGCACGCGCTGCGCAACGAGTTCTGCGTGACGGTCACCGGCGAGGTGACCCGCCGCCCGGAGGGCAACGAGAACCCCGACCTGCCGACCGGCGAGGTCGAGGTGAGCGCGACCGCGCTGGAGGTGCTCTCCGAGGCCGCGCCGCTGCCGCTGCCGGTCGACGACCAGGTCGAGGCCGGCGACGACT
>NZ_JAPDPH010000332.1 GCF_026013475.1 Micromonospora yasonensis
GCCCCCGGCCTGACGCTCCCGTCGGTCCGGGGGCGCTTCGCCTTTTCGGGCACGGTCAGCGAACCCCCGGGGAGGAAAAGCGCCCCGGTTCGTCACCTGACGGCCGCAGCCGAACCCTGGTTGTCTCGCTGCTGGAGCGCAACGCCGAGGGGGCGGGGCCGCCCGGTCGATCCGGCCCGGGGGCACCGTCCACTTCGTACTCCATGGCGCGATCGCGGCGGCTGACGTCAGCCGCGTCGCCGCCACCAGCGGCGCTTCTCGGCCGGCGCCGGCTGCGGCTCCTCGTCCTCGTCGTCCTGCGCCGCGCGGGCCAGCACCGCGGTCGCCAGCGCCCGGTCGTCCGCGCGGCAGCCCGGCGTGACCAGCATCAACTTCGCCAGCGACTCCTCGATTGTGACGAGCCGGTCCGCCGCCACGGCCGCGTCGAGCCGGGCCCGGACGAGCTGGCGGACCTCCGCCCGCAGCTCGGGTTCCCGGTACGCGGCGGTGACGAGCGCGAACAGCGCGGCGTCGGCGACCCAGTCCTCGACGCCGAAGGCGAGGTCCACCAGCACCTCACGCCGGATCGAGGTCGGCCACGGCTCGTGGCCGGCGTGGTGCAGGATGCCGAGGCACACCCACGGCTGCATGAGCCGGTACCAGTAGGTCGGCGTCGACGTGGCCAGGTGCTGCCAGCGCGGGGTGTCCGGCGGGCCGGGCAGGTGGGCGAGCAGCCCGAGCAGGTCGCCCAACGGCAGCTCACCGAGCGGGGTGGCCTTATCGTACCCGGAGAGCGGCGACTGCCACGGTTCCCCGCCGACCTTCTGGAGCAGCCGGACCGCGTCGGCCGACGGCGCCGGCACCGCGGGCACCGGCTCGGTGCCGTCGTACCGCCAGACCGCGTACCGGCCGGGCCGTACGGGGGTACGGATGTCGGGGGGCGGGAATTCGGCGATGCCGATGTCCATCGGGCCGGCGACCCGGCGGCAGGCCGTGATGGCGCTGGCCGGCTCCGCCGCCGACAGGCCGAGGCCGGTGACCTCGAGCTGCTCGCCCCGCGCCCGGCGGCCGCCGATGTCGTTGGCGACGTTGGTGATCGCCTCGCTCGGCATCGGCACCCAGTTGAGCCAGGGCCGCTTCGCTCCCGCCATGGCGAACACCAGGTCGGTCATCCCGCACGGGTGTGGATCGTCGAGTACGGCGACCAGGTCGGCCACGTCGCCGGAGGCGCGGAAGCGCATCGCGTGCCGCGCGGCATCTCGATGCAGGAAGGTGGAGTCATCGGCCATCTGCCGCAGATCGGCATCCGGGTCGGCGGAAAACATGAGGCGGAGAGTAACAATCCGGGCAGTCCGGCGGGGACCCCGCCGACGGGCGAAGATCAGTGGCGGACGCCGAGCCCGCCGTAGCCGTGCGACACCGCCGACCGGGGCTCGCCGTCGGGCCGCCAGTCGGCCAGCCAGACCAGCCCCGGGTCGAGCAGGTCGTACCCGTCGAAGAAGCGGGCGGTGGCGGCGTGCGTGCGGGGGACGAGCGGTGCGCTGCTGCGCCGGTAGACCTCCCGCCCCTGCTGGCTCGGGACCGGCGGGGCACCGTCCATGGTCAGGTGGGAGAGGGCGAGCATGCTGCCCGGCGCGGTGGCGTCCCGCAGCCGGGCGACCGCCGCGTACGGGTCGTCGCTGTCGGGCACGAAGTGCAGCACGGCCACCAGCAGCACCGCCACCGGCTCGGTGAAGTCGATGTTGGCGCGTACGTCCGGGTCGGCCAGCAGTTCGGCGGGGCGGCGCAGGTCGCCGCGGACCACCACGGTGCGGCCGTCGACCGGCAGCAGCCGCCGGGCGTACGCGACGGCGACCTCGTCGTTGTCCACGTAGACCACCCGGGCGCCGGGGGTGACCGCACGGACGACCTCGTGCACGGTGCCCTGGGTGGGCAGCCCCGCCCCGATGTCGAGGAACTGGCGCACGCCCTGCTCGGCCGCGTACCGGACGGCCCGGCGGAGGAAGGCACGGTTGGTCTGCGCGGCCACCCCGGTGTCCGGGAAGATCTTCAGGATCTGCTCGGCGGCGGCCCGGTCGGCGGCGAAGTTGTGACAGCCGCCCAGGTAGTAGTCGTACATCCGGGCGACGTTCGGCCGGGACTCGGCCTCGCTCGGGGTGGTCGTCGGCTCACCGGTCACGCCTGATGTGTAGCACTCTCGGCGACACACCGCTGACCGGTCGTGTCCTTGCTCCGGCGGCGTACGCCGCTCACCCTGGTGGGACGGTGCACACGTCGATGTCCGAGGAGGTACCGATGACCGGTAGACGGGAGACCGTGGAGGTCGACCCGGCGCTGTTCCGCGCCGTCTACGACTCGCCCGCCTCGCTGCCGGGCCGGCACCGCTGGACCACGCCGGAGTCGGACGTACGCCGGCTGGAGAAGCTGCTCAACATGCCCGCGCGCAGCATCGGCGCGCCGCTGTGGGTCAGCGGCGACCAACCGGACTGCCCGAAGTGCGGTCGCCGGGTGAACTGGTACGACATCGTCTCCTCCGCCCTGCACGGGGTGCACGACCGGGGCATGATCGCCCGGGTCATCCTCGGCGAGCGCAAGTACGTCAACACCGAGGTGCCGGACGCCATCCCGGGCGTGCACTGCGCCGACTGCCGGACCCCGATCGACGGCCTGCGCAGCTTCAAGTGCCACAACTGGGCCTACGCCTTCGAGGCGCTGGACGAGATCGTCGAGCGGATGTCCGGTCCGGCCGCCCAGCCCGCCCCGCGCCCGCCGTCGGATCCCGCGACCGGGTCGTAGCGCCGGCGCCCGCCGGTGCTGTGCGTTCGCTGAGACTTCGGCGGGCCGGCGGTGATTCCCCTGCCACCCTCCCGGTGAACGGAGTATGAACGGGAGATGGGGGGAAAATGAGCGAGACCGTCATGACCGACGTTCCGGACATCAGCACAGACTGGTACCACGAGGTCGTCGACTTCGCCGACGGCACGCCGCAGCCGGTCCACTGGTTCGCCACCCACTTCACCGAGGGCGCGATCGTCCTGCTCGGCGTACTGCTGCTGCTGGCCGCGCTGACCCGGCTGATCGGCGGCGACCTCCGGGGCCGGGCCCTCGCCCTGGCCGCGCCGGTCGCGGTGGTGGCGGCGTACGGCGCCAGCGAGGGGCTGAAGTCGCTGGTAGCCGAGGATCGACCCTGCCGCAGTCCGGCCGACCTGATGATCGTCGCCGGCCACTGCCCGGCCGTCGGCGACTGGTCCTTCCCCAGCAACCACGCCACGATCGCCGGAGCGCTGGCCGCCACGGCCCTGCTGCTGCATCGCCGGATCGGCCTGGTGGCCGTCCCACTGGCCGTGCTCGCCGCGGTCTCCCGCGTCTTCGTCGGGGTGCACTACCCGCACGACGTGGCCATCGGCCTGCTGCTCGGCGCCCTGATCGGCACCCTGCTCACCCCGCTGGTCGCCCGCCCCCTCGCCGACGTACTCGGCCGCCTCTTCCCCCGCCCCACCCCGGCCCTCGCCCCACCCACCCGCCGCTGACCCGACCGGTCGCCGGTCAGGTGGCGAGGAGGAGGGTGAGGGCGGTGGCGGCGATCAGGAACGGGCCGAACGGCAGGTGGCTGGACCAGCGGACCCGGCGGGCCGCCAGCAGGGCCAGGCCGACCAGCGCGGAGAGCGCGAAGCTGAGCAGCAGCCCGGTGACCAGCACCGGCCAGCCGTACCAGCCGAGCAGTGCGCCGACACCGAGGGCCAGCTTGGCGTCGCCGAGCCCGAACCCGCGCCGGCCGAGCAGCAGCGTGGTCGCCGCGAAGCCCGCGCCGAGGGCCAGCCCGGCGGCGGTGGCACGCAGCCAGGGCACCGGGCCGCCGCCGGTCAGCGCCGCCACCCCGAGCAGTGCCCAGGTGCCGGCCGCCGCCGGCCAGGTGAGGCGGTCCGGCAGCCGGTGCACCGCCACGTCGACCAGGGCCGACGGCACCGCCCAGGCCAGCCACCAGGCCACCGCCGCCCGCACGGCGACCGGTCCGCCGGCCAGCACCAGCACCGCCCCGGCGGCGACCAGGGCCAACTCGACCACGCCGGGCGGCGCACCGATCCGGGCCCGGCAGGCCGGGCAGCGGGCCGCCGGGCCGAGCGCCGGCAGTGGCCGGTCCAGGCCGACCGGCGCGCCGCAGCGGTCGCACCCGGCCCGGTCCGGCGACCCCGGGGGTACGGCGTAACGGGCGACCGCCAGCCGGACCGGGGGCACGACCGCCAGGGCGGCGAGCCGGCGGACCAGGGGACGGCCGTCGCGTGCCGCCACCGGGCGGGCGTCCCGGACCCGCTCGGCGGTCACCTGGCCCACCCCGGATGGTTGCGCACCGTTCCAATTTGGAGCACGGAGAGTAATTCCATGCGCTCCGACGTGTGGCGCATGACGCGGAAAGTGGCGTCCCGGCCGGCTGCGGCGACGGGTCGGCAGACGGCGAGGGATCCTCGTCGACCGGCCAGGATGCCGGGGGTGCGAATCAGACAAAAGGCACCCATGACGCGCACTCCCCCGCCGTTCGAGGCCGGCCCCGGGCATCGGATTCCGTGACCGGCTGCGCCCACCCCTGCCGCCGGCCCGGCCGACTTCTTGTCAAGGGTCGCCGTCCCGACACCCACCGACCACCACCACCTGTCATCACTGAGCGTGTTCGAATGAATTACCTCTGTTGCATCGGCGAGCGTCAGCCTATGCTCGCCCCTTGGGTACGACGCAACCCCGATCAATTTGCGTCGGAGGCCGACCGGAGGCAGCAGCTTTCGAATTAGTTGAAGACCCGTACAGGTAATTGCAGCGGTAGCCAGACGAGGCCCGGCAGAACACTTCCGGGCGCGCTTCCGCCTGCCCGGAGCACACCGGCACGGCCGCTCCGGGTCGCCACCGAGGAGGGCGCGGCGTTGCGAACACGGCATTCCCGCCGATGGACAAGCTGCCTGCTCAGCCTGGCCCTGCTGGGCGTGACCGCCGGCTGTGGCACCGAACCTGAGGCGGCGGCCGGTCCCCTGACCGGGCACGACCCCGCGCCGGTGGCGCATTCCACCGCCGACGAACAGGCGGCCGGGAAAGCCGCCCTCGCCGCCTATTCCGGCTATCTCGAGGCGTCCCGGGTGGCGAGCGCGCGCAGCGATCCCGCGCATCCCGCACTGCCCCGGTTCCTGGCGGATCCGCTGCTGACCCGGGTACGGGTGGCAATTCGCGACGCGAAGGAGCACGGCGCGATGCGTACCGGAAAACTGCTGTCCGACCCCACCGTCGTGTCAGTCGACCTGTCGGCCCGACCGCCCACCGTGGAGATCCAGGACTGTCTCGACGCGTCCGGCTACCGCCTGGTCTACGCCAAGGATCACCGGGTCGTCCCCGGCACCGAGGGCGGGCGGTACCTGGCGACGGCCACCGCGACCCGCTACCCGGACGGCCGGTGGCTGATCAACGCCGGCGCGGCACATCAGGACCAGCCGTGCTGACCTGGGGAGGAAGGGGTGTCCCGGCCCGCCCGACCCGGGCCGGGACGCCCGGCCGGCTGCTGCTCGCCGCCG
>NZ_JAPDPH010000333.1 GCF_026013475.1 Micromonospora yasonensis
ACCCGGGTGCCGGTGCACGGCTTGTCGGCGGGCGCGGTGGTGCCGTTGACGTCGACGACGTAGTGCACGGTCGAGGACGCGTACAGCACCCGGGCGACGACGAACTGCTGCTCCAGCATGCAGTAGAGCTGCGCGCCGGTCAGGTCCAGGGTCACCAGGTTGTTGGCGAACGGCTGGACGGTGAACGCCTCGGCGTAGGTGACCGGGCCGGCGTCGAGGTCGGCGCGGACCCCACCGGGGTTCATGAACGCGGCGACCGCGTTCTGCTCGTTGTCGGTCGCGGCGAGCTGGGCGTCGGCGATCAGGTTGCCGAGCGGCGACTCACCGGTCTGGTACAGCGGCTTGCCGTTGACGTCGACCCCGGTCTGGTACAGGTTCTCCTGGGTCTTGCTGATCGCGGCAGTGGTCTTGCCGACCACCTTGTCGGCCACCGGGCCGAGGGCGGTCTTGTAGTGGTCGATCAGCGCGGTGCTGGCCGGGTCCTTCGGGACGTCCCGGGTGACCACGACGTTGTTCGCCTTGGCGCTGATCACGTCGCCGCTGCGCCGGTCGATCTTCAGGTCGATGTCGGTGACCAGGCGGCCGAAGGAGCTGGCGCTGGTGACCAGCTTGCCGTTGATGTTGCAGTTGTACGCGGCGTGGGTGTGTCCGCTGACGATCACGTCGATGGCCGGGTCCATCCGGTTGGCGATGTCGACGATCGGGCCGCTGAACCCGGTGCAGTCGTTGATGCCGCCGCCGTTCTGCACCCCACCCTCGTGCAGGAGCACGACGATGGACTGCACGCCCTGGGCCTGCAGGATGCGGGCGTACTTGTTGGCGGTGTCGGCCTCGTCGGCGAAGGACAGCCCGGCGACACCCTGCTGGCTGACGATGTTCGGGGTGCCCTCCAGGGTCATCCCGATGAAGCCGACCTTGATGCCGTCGATCTTCTTGATGCCGTACGGCGCCAGCAGCGGCTGGCCGGTGGCGGTCTTGAAGGCGTTCGCCGACAGGTACTGGAACTTGGCGCCCGCGAACGGGGTGCCGTCGGCGCAGCCGTCCACCGGGTGGCAGCCGCCGTTCTGCATCCGGAGCAGCTCGGTGGCGCCCTCGTCGAACTCGTGGTTGCCGACGCTGGTGAACTCGAGCCCGGCGAGGTTCATCTCCTCAATGGTCGGCTCGTCGTGGAAGGCCGCGCTGAGCAGCGGGGAGGCGCCGATCAGGTCACCCGCGGCGACCGTGACGGTGCGCTCCCGCTCCTCGTCGGTGGTGCCGCGCAGCTTGGCGAGCTGGGTGGCCAGGTATTCGACGCCGCCCGCGGCCTGACCGGCGATGTTGCCGCTCGATCCGGTCGGCGGCTCCAGGTTGCCGTGCAGGTCGTTGATGGCGAGCAGCTTGACGTCGACCGGCTTCGGGCCGGCCTCGGCCTGGACGGGGTTGACGGCGACCGCGGTGAACGCGGTCGTGGCGAGTGCGGCCAGGCCGACGGCGGCCCGACGCATCCCGGGGACGGACATGGAACTCCTCGTGAGATTCGGCGCGTGACGGCCCGGGCGATGATTCGCCCGGCGACCCTGATTCGTGCCGTGACAGGGATCCTCGCGGGGGCGGCTGTCGGGGGAACGCCGCCCCGCCGGGGGCAAGCTTCTCATCCACCGGGCGTTCGGTCGACCGGTGCGGCACCGCAGAATCGTGGATCTGGACGGCGACCTGTAGTGGTATGCCCGACGAGTCCGACATGACGGGCAGGTGAATTCCTTCACGGCCGCCCGTTGCCACAGGTCTGGACTAGAAAAGTAGCCATGACGTCGAACGGGATTACCTGGACGGTGGACACGGTGCGGTCCGCCGACGGCACCGCGATCGCGTACGAGGCCGCCGGCGAGGGGCCGCCGATCGTGCTGGTCGGCGGAGCCTTCAACGACCGGAGCACGGTCCGCCCGCTGGGCGCCGCGCTGGCATCCGACTTCAGCGTGTACGGCTACGACCGGCGGGGCCGGGGCGACAGCGGGGACACCGGGCCATACGCGGTGCAGCGGGAGATCGAGGACGTGGCGGCCCTCATCGAGCGGGCGGGCGGCCCGGCCTTCCTTTACGGCCTGTCGTCCGGGGCGATCCTGGCCGCGTACGCGGCGGCCGAGCGGCTGCCGGTGGCCGGCCTGGCGCTCTTCGAGCCACCGTTCCGGCCCGGCCCGCACGGGGTGCTCAACCCGGAACTCTCCGTACGGCTCACCGAACTGGTCGCTGCCGGCCGGCGCGGCGACGCGGTCGAACTGTTCCTCACCGACGCGGTCGGCGTGCCACCCGCGGGGGTCGCCGGCATGCGCGGCGCGCCGGTGTGGCCCTGGATGGAAGGGCTGGCGCACACCCTGGCGTACGACACCACGGTCACCGGCACCGGCGCCCTGCCCACCGGCCGGCTGGCCACGATCACCGCGCCGACCGTCGTGGTGGACAGCACGGGCAGCCCGGAGTGGCTGCGGGACGCGGCTGCGGCGACCGCCGGGGCGATTCCCGGCGCCGCCCGCCGCAGCCTGGCGGGTGGCTTCCACGAGGTGCCGCCGGAGACGCTGGCCCCCGCGCTGCGCGACGCCCTGCTCGGCTGAGGCCACCCGGGAACAGGTGTCGATCGAGGTGCCAGCGGAGTTGCGCAGGTACGCGGTGTCGCCGGTGTTGTTCCAGATGTACGCGCCGGAGCCCCAGTACCGGTGCGTCGAGGTGTTGGTGCCCTTCCCGGTGTGGATGTAGACGCTGGCGCCGGCGGCCAGGCGGAAGTCGCCGCTGAACTTGCGCATCCGAAAGTCGGTCGCGGGCCAACGACCCGGCGGGAGAGGGCCGCTGTCCGATATCGCCCCTCGCCCGAGGGCACGGCGGGCCGCGCCGCGAGGCCAGGCGGATCAACCCCGGACGGCCACGCCATCCGTCCGTATTGGATCGAAAGTGAAAATCTTTCTTGAGGTGGTCCTCGACATCACCGCGCAGCAGGGTCCGGGCAACCTGCTCGGCAACCTGCTCTGCGCGGTCGCCGGCCTGCTCGACCACACCGGCGGCGCCGGTGGCGCCCTGAACGGGCTGGTCGCCCTGCTCAACCGGATCCTCTCCGCGCTCTGACCAACCGGAGCCGAGGACGGAGGCCGTCGGGACCGGATCCCGGCGGCCTCCGGTCCATCCGGTCAGAACCAGCAGGTCCGCCCGGCGGCATGGCTCACCTGCACGGTGTGCGTGACGCAGCCGCCGTCGGCCACCTGGTGCAGCAGGAACGCGGTCGGCTCGGCGGCCATCCCGATCTCCGGATCGTCGGTCATGGTCAGGCTCACCTGCATCCAGGTGCTCGGCGCGGTGGTCAGCACCGTACCGGCGAAGTTGGCGGTCACCGGCCGGTGCAGGTGGCCGGCGGCGACGCGTACGACATGGGGGTGGCGGGCGATCACGGCGGCGAACGCGTCGGCGTCGGTGAGCCGGATGGCGTCCATGGCCGGGAGGCCGACCGCGACTGGCGGATGGTGCAGGCACACGACGGCGGGCGCCTCGGGACGGCCGGCGAGCACCCCGTCGAGCCAGCCGAGCTGTTCCTCGCCGAGCCGCCCGGCGGCGTCCCCGGGAGCGAGCGAGTCGAGCACCACGACCGTCACCGCCGGGTGGTCGACGTGGTAGTAGGCCGAGAAGCCCCCGCCCAGGTACGGGGTGCCGCCGAAGGCGTCGAGCAGCGACTCCCGGTCGTCGTGGTTGCCGGCGGCGAGGTGCACCGGCAGCGGGAACCGGCCGATGATCTCGCGGAGCGCGGCGTACTCGTCGGGACGGCCGTTGTCGACCAGGTCGCCACTGATCACCACGCAGTCGGGGCGGGGGCGCAGGGCCAGCACCCGGCCGAGCGCCCGGTGCAGCCCGGTGGCCTGCTCGGCCGCGAGCGGGCCGGTGGTGACGTGCGGGTCGCTGAGCTGGGCGATGAGCATCGACGTCTCCTCGGGACCGGGACCCTCACGCTATCGCCGGCCATCCCACCGCGCGGCCCGCCGTACCCACAGGCCGCGTCCACACCCTGTGGATAGCACATGTGTACGAAGGTCGACGGGTCGCCGGATGAGTACGCTCGATCACGCCCCACCCCCTCCCACCAGGAACGACGTGGATCACGAGCGAGTCGTCCGAGACGTCACGGTCCGCCTGCCGATGGCGTCGACCGCAGTGGAGGCGTGCCAGTGGACCGCCACCGCGCTCGCCCGGTACACCCCGGCGACCATCTCGGTCCTGCTCCAGATCCACGACCGGCTCCGCTGCGTGGCGGCCACCGGTTCCTGGCAGGTCTTCTCGACCGTGCCGCCGAAAACCGGCATCGTGGGCCGGGTCTACGCCTCCGGCGAGCCGGCCACCGTCGCCGACGTCACCGCCGACCCCGACTACCTCCCGGTACGCCCCGACGTCACCGCCGAGATCTGCGTACCGGTGCTGGACCCGGCCGGGCGGCCGCTCGGCGTGCTTGATCTGCAGTGGAGCGGCCCGGTCGAGCTGGCCCGCTGGCGCGAGATCGCGGAACGGCTCGCCGGCCGGCTGGGCGCCCGGATCGTGGCGCTCGGTGGCCCGCCGGCGGAGAGCCGCAGCGAGAAGCTGCTCCGGCACGCCGCCGCGATGACCGCCGCCCCCACCGACTGGGACCTGATGGCCGCCGCGATCGCCGCGGCCCGGGACGTCTCGGGGCTGTCCGCCGCCGTGCTGCTCCTCACCGGAGAGCGAGGGCCACGGCTCGGCGCGCCCACCGGCACCCCGGGCGAGTTGGAGATGCGGGTGCGGGCCGAGCTGGCCGAGGCCGAGCCGGCCGCACTGGGCCGCCTGATCGCCCGGGCGCACCGGAACGGCTCCGCGTACACCCTCGGCGAGGCGGGGCATCCGCCGACCGAGGACTACCTGCCGCTCGCCCGGGCCGGGGCGCGCACCCTGGTGGCGGTGCCGGTCGGGCCGCCCGAGGGCGGCGGATTGCTGCTGGTCGCCGACGAGCGGCTGCTGCGCCCCGACTCGACCACGGTCAACCTGATCGAGCTCCTGGCCGGCCAGGCATGGACCTGCCTCGACCGGCTGCGTACGCTCGCCCGCCTGCGCGAACAGGCCAGCTCGGACCCGCTCACCGGGCTGCGCCACACCGGGCCCTTCGGCCAGCGGATCGCGAACGCCACGCCGGGGCGTACCGCCCTGCTGGCGATCGACGTGGACGGCTTCAAGAACGTCAACGACACGTACGGCCACCAGGCCGGGGACCGGCTGCTGGTGGGGCTGGCCCGGGCGCTGGAGGGCGCGCTGCGGCAGGGCGACGAGCTGTACCGGACCGGGGGCGACGAGTTCGTCGCGGTGATCGAGGTGAACCGCCCGGAGGAGGCGGTCCGGATCGCCGAGCGGTTGACCGAGGCGGCTCGGCGTACCGGCCGAACCATCAGCGTCGGGGTCGCCCTGCCGCGCGCCGGAGAATCCCCCGAGCACACCCTGCGCCGCGCCGACCAGGCCCTCTACGCGGTCAAACGCCAGGGCCGCGACGGCGTCCACCTAGCCGCCG
>NZ_JAPDPH010000334.1 GCF_026013475.1 Micromonospora yasonensis
CGCTCACACCCACAAACCGGACACACCACCCACCTGAGCACCGAGCCGCCCGACGCCGCGCCGGCCAGTGGAACACCATGTACGTCACCGGAGCCGGGAGACGTCCATAGCGTTCCACCCACGGCAGCCAGCCGCGCCAAGAACGGACAAACCACCCCGGCCCACCAGCCGGCAATCTCGCCGCCGCCCCAGCCCCAGCCGCCCACACCCTGCTTGATCCACTCAGCGTCCCGCGAGCCGGGCCATCGCCTCCCGCAACACCCGCGCAACTTCCCCGAGACTGTTGCCTCCCGCCGCAAGGAGGCAGCACTTACCCCGAAGTTGTGCGCACCGGAAGACCGGAGAAGGCAGCCCGGCCGCCAACGCCCAAAGGCAGGGAGACGAACAGGTCGAATGCCTAAAATCGTCGCAAGATGCCTAAGGAGGGTCGCCGCCATGACCGCAGCGATGGAGATGCCGCGGGTGCAGGAGTGCACCGTCAGGTCCTGCGCCTACAACCACACCAATGACTGCCACGCATTCGCCATCACGATCGGCAGCAGCGACCACGCACGCTGCCACACCTTCGTGGAGATGCCGGTCCGCGGCGGCATCGACCAGATCAACCTGAGCCGCTGAGGTGTTAGTAGGGGCCCCTTCACCACGCCAGGCGTTAACCGGGGCCCCCTCCTTTCAACTCAGGCCGTTGGCCTCGCGGATCACCGTCACGAGGTCGTCGATGATGCCGGTCAGCGCGAAGTCCTTCGGGGTGAAGACGCGGGCCACGCCCGCCGCCCGCAGGGCCTCGGCGTCGCCGGCCGGGATGATGCCGCCGACCACCACGGGCAGGTCGGCGCGGCCGGCGGCGCGCAACCCGTCCAGCACGGCCGGCACGGCGGCCAGGTGCGAGCCGGAGAGCACCGAGAGCCCGACCAGGTCCACGTCCTCCTCGACGGCGGCGGCCACGATCTGCCGGGCGGTCAGCCGGATGCCCTGGTAGACCACCTCGAAACCGGCGTCGCGGGCGCGTACCGCGATCTGCTCGGCGCCGTTGGAGTGCCCGTCCAGGCCGGGCTTGCCGACCAGCAACCGCAGCCGGCCGCTGCCCAGTTCCCGGGCGGTGGCGGCGACCCGGTCCCGGACCGTCGCGAGGCCCGCGTCGCCGCCGGCCCCGGCCGCGCCCGCGAGGCCCGTCGGGGCCCGGTACTCGCCGAAGACCTGGCGTAACGCGCCGGCCCACTCGCCGGTGGTCACCCCGGCCCGCACGCACTCCAGCGTCGCCGGCATCAGGTTCGTCGTGGTCGCGGCGTCCGCCCGGAGCCGGGCCAGTGCCGCGTCCACGGCCGCCGCGTCCCGGCCGGCCCGCCACTCGCGTACGGCGTCGGTGGCGTCCTCCTCGACCGCCGGGTCGACCTGCTCGATCGCCTCGGCGCCGGCCGCGGTCAGCGGCGACGGCTCGGTCTCGGTGAACCGGTTGACCCCGACCACCACGTCGGTGCCGGCCTCCATCCGCCGCCGGCGATCGGCGAGCGAGGCCACCAGCGCGCTCTTCAGGTAGCCGGTCTCCACGGCGGTCACCACGCCGCCCATCTCCAGCACCTTCGCCAGCTCGACCCGAGCGCCGGCGACGATGTCGTCGACCAGCGCGGTCATCACGTGCGAGCCCTCGAACAGGTCCGGGTACTCCAGCAGGTCCGACTCGTACGCCAGCACTTGCTGCATGCGCAGCGACCACTGCTGGTCCCAGGGGCGGGGCAGGCCGAGCGCCTCGTTCCAGGCGGGCAGTTGCACCGCGCGGGCCCGGGCGTCCCGGGAGAGGGTGACGCCGAGCATCTCCAGCACGATGCGCTGGATGTTGTTCTCCGGCTGGGCCTCGGTGAGACCGAGCGAGTTGACCTGGACCCCATAGCGGAAGCGGCGCTGCTTCGGGTTCTCGACGCCGTACCGGTCGCGGGTGATCTCGTCCCAGAGCGCGCCGAAGGCGCGCATCTTGGCGATCTCCTCGACGAAGCGCACTCCGGCGTTGACGAAGAAGGAGATCCGCTGGACCACGTCGCCCATCCGCTCGGCCGGCACCTGGCCGGCGTCGCGCACCGCGTCGAGCACGGCGACCGCGGTGGCGAGGGCGAAGCCGACCTCCTGCACCGGCGTCGCGCCGGCCTCCTGCAGGTGGTATGAGCAGATGTTGACCGGGTTCCACTTCGGCATCTCACGCAGCGTGTACGCGATGACGTCCGCGGTCAGCCGCAGCGAGGCCGCCGGCGGGAAGATGTACGTCCCCCGGGACAGGTACTCCTTGATGATGTCGTTCTGCGTGGTGCCGGCGCAGCGGGCCAGCTCGGCGCCCTGCTCGGCGGCGACCGTGCCGTAGAGGGCCAGCAGCCACATGGCCGGCGCGTTGATCGTCATCGAGGTGTTCATCTCGGCGAGCGGGAGGCCGTCGAAGAGGGCCCGCATGTCGCCGAGGTGTGCCACCGGGACACCCACCCGACCCACCTCGCCGGTGGCCAGTTCGTGGTCCGGGTCGTACCCGGTCTGGGTGGGCAGGTCGAAGGCGACGGAGAGACCGGTCTGCCCCTTCGCCAGGTTGCGGCGGAAGAGCGCGTTGGTGGCCGCGGCGGAGGAGTGCCCGGCGTAGGTGCGCATCACCCAGGGCCGGTCGCGTTCCGGCAGCCGGCCCGCGGGAGCCTTCTCGTCCATGGCCGGAGTCTAAGTTACCGTTCAGTAAAACGGGTTGTGGAAAACCACACAGATCCATGGAGCGGACCGACGGGCATGAGCGGCGCGACATGGCCGACACCACCACACCCCGGGCCACCGCCTGGTGTGTCGCGGACGCACACTGGACGTCATGGATGACGAGCTCGCGATCTCCGTACGGGGACTGCGCAAGGCGTACGGGGACAACCTCGCGGTGGCGGGCGTGGACCTGGACGTGCACCGGGGCGAGGTGTTCGCCCTGCTCGGCCCGAACGGCGCCGGCAAGACCACCACGGTGGAGATCCTGGAGGGCTACCGGCAGCGCGACGCCGGCGAGGTACGCGTGCTCGGCGTCGACCCGGCCCGCCCGGACCCGGCCTGGCGGTCCCGGGTCGGCATCGTGCTTCAGGGCACCGGCGAGTTCGACGAGCTGACCGTCGCCGAGGTGGTCCGGCACTTCTCCGGCTTCTATCCGGAGGCCGACGACCCCGACAAGGTGATCGAGCGGGTCGGGCTGGGCGCCAAGGCGAAGGCCCGTACGCACACCCTCTCCGGCGGGCAGAAGCGCCGGCTCGACGTGGCGCTGGGCATCATCGGCCGTCCCGAACTGCTGTTCCTGGACGAGCCCACCACCGGCTTCGACCCGGAGGCCCGGCGCGAGTTCTGGGAGCTGATCCGGGACCTGGCCGCCGCCGGCACCACCATCGTGCTGACCACCCACTACCTGGACGAGGCCGAGGCCCTTGCCGACCGGGTCGGCGTGATCGCCGCCGGCCGGGTGGTCGAGGTGGCCCCGCCGAACCGGCTCGGCAACCGGCAGGAGGCCCTGGCCACGGTCTCCTGGCGTACCACGGACGGGACGCGGGAGAGCGCGGAGACCGCGACGCCGACGGCACTGGTCGCCGAGCTGGGCGCGCGCTTCGGCGGCGAGGTCCCCGGGCTCACGGTGACCCGGCCGACCCTGGAAGACGTCTACCTGCGGATGATCGGACACTGATGACGACCACGACGAAGCCGGCGGCCCCGGTCGCCACCGTCCCCGCAGCGCGTCGGCTGGGCGCGGGCGCCCTGGCACTGCGGCAGGGCCGACTGGAGATCACCCAGTTCCTGCGCAGCCGGGAGTCCGTCGTCTTCACGATGGGCTTCCCGATCATCATGATCCTGATCTTCGCCTCGATCTTCCACGGCGAGATCGGTGGCGGGGTGAAGTTCACCCAGTACTTCATCACCGGCATGATCGCCACCGGGCTGATGACGGTGAGCTTCCAGAACCTCGGCATCTGGATCCCGATCGAGCGGGACCGGGGCGTGCTCAAGCGTTACCGGGGCACCCCGATGCCGAAGTGGGTCTGGTTCGCCGGCAAGGTGATCATGGTGGTGGCGATCGGCGTCGCCGAGACCGCCCTGCTGCTGCTCGTCGCCGTGCTGCTGTTCGACCTGAAGCTGCCCGATACCGCCGCGAAGTGGTTCACCTTCGGCTGGGTCGCGGTCCTCGGCGTCACCGCCTGCACCCTGTGCGGCATCGCCATCTCCTCGCTGGCCCGGACCGCCCGCAGCGGCTCGGCCGTGGTCACCCCGGTAGCGCTGATCCTGCAGTTCATCTCCGGGGTGTTCTTCGTCTTCACCAGCCTGCCGGCCTGGATGCAGCAGGTCGCGGCGCTCTTCCCGCTCAAGTGGATGTGCCAGGGGCTGCGGTCGGTCTTCCTGCCGGGCAGCTTCGGCGGGCAGGAGCCGGGCGGCTCGTTCGAGCTGGGCCGCGTCGCCCTCGTCCTCGGGCTCTGGTGCGTGATCGGCCTGGTGCTCTGCCTGACCACCTTCCGCTGGACCACCCGGCGCGACGGCTGAGGCGCAAGGGCCCCCGGCCGCCTCGGCCGGGGGCGGCATGGGACTCAGTACGCGTAGAAGCCCTGGCCGGTCTTGCGGCCCAGGTCACCGGCGGTGGCCATGCGCTGGAGCAGCTCCGGCGGGAAGAACTTCTCGTCGGCGGTGTCGGTGTAGATGTTCTTCGTGGCGTTGAGCAGCACGTCCACGCCGGTCAGGTCGACCGTGGCCAGCGGGCCCATGGCGTGGCCGAAGCCCAGCTTGCAGGCGGTGTCCAGGTCCTCGGCCGAGATCACGCCGGACTCGACCAGCTTGACCGCCTCCATCGCGAGGGCGCAGATCAGCCGGGTGGTGACGAAACCGGCGATGTCCCGGTTGACCACCACGACGGTCTTGCCGATCTCCTCGGCGAAGGCCTTCGCGGTCGCCAGGGTGCTGTCGCTGGTCTTGTAGCCGCGGACCAGCTCGCAGAGCTTCATCATCGGCACCGGCGAGAAGAAGTGGGTGCCGACGACCGACTCCGGCCGCTCGGTGGCGGTGGCGATCTGGGTGACCGGGATGGCCGAGGTGTTGGTGGCCA
This sequence comes from Micromonospora yasonensis, assembly GCF_026013475.1. Taxonomy (GTDB): domain Bacteria; phylum Actinomycetota; class Actinomycetes; order Mycobacteriales; family Micromonosporaceae; genus Micromonospora; species Micromonospora yasonensis. The sequence continues at coordinate 5,081 of NZ_JAPDPH010000334.1, forward strand.
GCACCGCGTCGGCCTTGCAGATCTTGTCCAGCGCGCGGAACACCTCGTGCTTGATCTCGATCTTCTCGAAGACCGCCTCGACCACGATGTCCGCGTCGGCCGCCGCCTCCAGCTCGGTGGTCGGGGTAATCCGGGCCAGGGTCGCCTCGACCTCGGACGCCTCGATCTTCCCCTTCTCGGCGAACTTCTCCAGCGACTTCCGGATGCCGTCGACGCCCCGCTTGGTGGCCGCGTCGTCCAGGTCCCGCAGCGTCACCTGCCAGCCCGCCTGCGCCGCCACCTGGGCGATGCCCGAGCCCATCAGCCCGGCACCGACGACCGCGAGTCGACCCGCCATCTGCTTCTCCCTCGCTGCGAATGAGTGTCTGCCAGCACCCTA
>NZ_JAPDPH010000335.1 GCF_026013475.1 Micromonospora yasonensis
TGTAGGCGCGGGTCGCCGCCCGCCGGCCGAGCAGGAACGCGATACCCAGTGGAACGGCGGTCAGGGCGTCGGCGACGTTGTGCAGGGTGTCGCCGAGCAGGGCCACCGACCCGGACAGGACCACGATGACCGCCTGCGCCACAGCGGTAACTCCCAGGCCGACGAGGGAGATCCACAGCGCCCGCAGGCCCTCCCGCGAGGACTCCAGGGCCGGGTCGACCTTCGCCGCGGTGTCGTGCGAGTGCGGGACGAGCACGTGACGCAGCCGGTGCCACCACGACCGAGGCCCCCGACCGTGGTCGTGGTCATGACCATGGTCGTGGTCGTGGCCCGGCGTGTGCTCGTGGCGGTGCGCCCCGTCGCGGTCGTGGCCGTGGTGGTGCTGCTGGTCCTGCACAGGCTCAGACTCCCCCAGGTTCGGCCGGCGTAGTCATTCCCCGCCGGTTCCGGCCTCGATAATATGTGCCCATGTACGCACGCGACAACGTTGCAGATGCCAACGACCTGCAACAACACCTTCCGGGCGACGACGAGGTGGAAGCGGCGACCGACATGCTGCGCATGCTCGCCGACGGCACACGGCTACGGCTGATGTGTCTGCTCACTGCCGGCGAACACGACGTGACCACTCTGGTGCAGGCGCTGGGGGTGGCCCGGCCGGCGGTGTCACAGCACCTGGGCAAGCTCCGCTTGGCCGGCCTCGTCACCATGCGCCGCGACGGCCGCCGCGCCCTCTACCGGGCCCGCGGCGGGCACGTGCGCCGGCTGGTGTCCGAGGTCATACAGGCCGCCTCACACCGGGTGACCAGCGCTCCCGAGCACGACTGACCGACTGTCGCGGCGCTGACCTACCTGGCTTGGGCGTCGGCGGTCGTCGAAGTATCTGCCGCACACGCCACTCCCTGCTCGCCCCCGCAGGCGGCTGCCGCCTGCACCGGCTGCCACGCCTGCCCCCCGGAGTTGACCGCGAGCACCGCCGCGGCGACGGCACCCGCGGCCACCAGCGCCGCGTGGGACAGCCGCGGGTTGCGCAGCGGCGGGATGTAGTGGCTCAGCACGTCACCGAGCATGAACATGCCCAGCACCGCGATCAGCTGCCCGATCTCGACGCCGATGTTGAAGGCCAGCACCCGCGGAATCATCCCGTCGGAGGGCAACCCGATCGCCTGCAGCCGGGTCGACAGACCCAGGCCGTGAGCGAGCCCGAAGGCGAGCACCGCGGCCGCGAACCAGGTCCAGTCCTTCGGCCGGCCGCGCAGGCCCACCACGCCGACGAACACCAGACTCAACGCCACGACGATGTCCACCAGGACCGGGTTGACCTGCCAGTCGGCGACCGTCGCGGTGAACAGGGTCACGCTGTGCCCGAGCGCGAACAACGAGATCAGCTTCGCCGCGCGACGCATCTCGGCGGCCAGCAGCAGGATCCCACCGACGAAGAGCAGATGGTCCCACCCCGCGAGCATGTGCTTGGTGCCAAGCCAGACAAACCCACCGGCGCTGTCGCTGGTCCCACTAACCCGGTGCGCCCAAGCCGTTCCCGGCGCGACGACAAGTGCGGTGACCACGACTGCGGTGACAGTCGCCGCTCGCAGGCGTGTCACAGACATCGCTGGCTCTCTCCCACCTGGCGCCCGAGCCGGGACGCGCGAAACCGTGGCCCGGCAGCGGCCGAGTCCTGTCGATAGTCGTCGACGAGGACCGGAAAGTTCCCGGCAATGGCCAGAACGAGATGTCGTCCGTGTCACTAAAGGGGCTGGTGGCCCGAACGCGGTCCGGACGCCCGTCAGGCCTGGTACGCCAGGTTGATCATCATCCCGGTCTCGGCATGATAGATGTTGTGGCAGTGCGTCATCCACTGGCCCGGGTTGTCGGCATCGAAGTCGACGGAGACGGTCTGCTTCGGGGTGACGATGACGGTGTCCTTGCGGGCGCCGCCTCCCACGACGGCGAAGGTGTGCCCGTGCAGATGCATGGGATGGAACATCGTTGTCTCGTTGACGAACTCCAGCCGCACCCGCTCGCCCTGCTTGATCAGCAGCGGATCCAGTTTGTCAAAGGTGGCGCCATTGATGGTCCAGCGGTAGGGCATCATCGAGCCGCCCAGCACCAGACGGTGCAGCCGGTCAGGTCTGCGGTTGTCCAGCGCCACGTCGTCCGACGCCTTGAGCGCGGCGGTGATCAGCACGCGCCGGTCCAGCTCGGCCGGGCGCACAGTGGCGTTCGGAACACCCCCGACGCCGGTGCGGACCAGCGCCATGCCCTGCCCGCCTTTACCCTCCGCGGCCGCCACCAGGGGGAACACTCCGTCACCCAGTTCCACCGTGACGTCTGCCCGCTCGCCCATCCCGAGCACCAAGGCGTCCGTGGTGGTCGGGGTGACCGGGAAACCGTCGGTGTGGGTGACGGTGAGCCGGTGCCCGTCGAGGGCCACCCGGAATGCGGTGTCGGAGGCGGCGTTGACCAGGCGGATTCGCACGCGCTGGCGTGGCCGCCCGCTCAGGGTGACCGGGGCGCCGGGCACCCGGCCATTGATCAGATAGTGGGGGTAGGTGACGTCGCCGGCGCCGCCGAGCAGCGGAGAGGTCATGGTCTCCATGCCGCCCATCGCCATGCCGGACATGCCTGGCATCGGCATGCTGCCCATGTCGCCGTGGTTCATGCCGCTCATCCCGCCCATGTCACCGTGACCGCCCATGGCCTGCAGCGAGGCGAGCACGTCGTCCGGGGTACGGCCGGTCCCGTCGACCCAGTCATCGAGCACCACGATCCACTCCGCGTCGTACCGGCCGGACTCGCGTGGATCCTCGACGACGAGCACGCCGTACAACGCGCGGTCGAGTTGAACCCCGGAGTGCGGATGGTAGAAGTACGTGCCCGGGTCCGGCGCGGTGAACTCGTAGGTGTGCCGCCCGCCCGCCGCGATGGGGTCCTGCGTGACGCCCGGCACGCCGTCCATGTCGTTGCGCAGCGCGACACCGTGCCAGTGCACGCTGGTCGTGGCCGGCAAGCTGTTGAGCACCTCGACGCGCAGCAGATCGCCGGCCCGCGCCCGGATCAGCGAACCTGGGCCGCTCTCCGCGTAACCCCAGGTCTGCACCTGCTGACCGTCAAGATCGAGGGTGACTGGGCGCGGGTTGAGCGTCGCGGTAACGGTGCCGCCTCCGGCGCGACGCCGAGCGGCCTCCATACGGGCCACCGCGTCGCTCGTCGGACCGACCAGTCGGGTGCCGTCGAACACTCCACCGGCCCAGGCGGCCACGCCCGCGGTGCCTGCGAGACCGACCGTGCCAGCGATCCTGACCAGCAGCTGACGTCGGTTGAGGCTGGGGCCCCTGTCCATGGCCGGCTCGGACGTGGCGTTCCGGCTGCAGCGCCTCCAAGACCCGCCGCCTTCTTCGCAGGTGCTCGCGCGCGCCGCGTTGGGCGCCGTGGCGCTCGCGGCACCCGCCGTCGTCGGCTTTGCTGCAGTCATCGCCTTGTGCGCCTGATCCCAGCCGTATCCATGGGCGGCGGTTGTAGACCGGGAAGAATTGAGCTGGTGGTGTAATAGGCGCGGAACGTGCGGCAGATCTGGGGCCGGGCCCGCCAAGGAGTACGTCCAGCGGCCCAGCCCCAGACTGTTCCCGAGGCGGTGCGTGATCAGTCGGCCCAGATCACCCGCATGACGGTGTAGTTGCGCTGTCCCGTCTCGCGTACGTAGGCGACGCCGTGGCCGTCCATTTCCTGAACTCGCTTACCCAGTTGGCAGGGGAGTTCCCGGCGAGGGCGGGGGCGCGGCTGCAGCGGACGTCGGGGCACCAGCCCGTGCCCTTCACGACGAGCTCGGGTTCGGCCGCGTCTCGGTGGGGGAGTTCGTTGCCCATGTCGGTCCCCCTGATGAGCGTGACGAGCCGGCGGGTGCCGCGTCCGCGCGCTGCAACGAGTGGCGACGGCGGGCGCGGCAAGTCCCGGGGATCAGCCGACCAGCCGGTACCCGGCCCGCTCCACCGCCTCGCGGACGTCAGCGGTCTGCAGCGGGGTTTCGCTGACGACAGCGATAGTCCCGCTGGCCACGTCGGCCTGGACGTCGGTCACGCCCGCGATCTCGGAGACGTGCCCGGTCACCTTCTTGGCGCAGCCGCCGCAGGTCATGCCCGACACGGTGTACGTGCTGCGGGCGCCCTCCCCGGTGGCGGCGACTGTGGGCGGGTTGTCCGTGGCGGTGGCGCAGCCGCAGCTCGATCCATTTGTGCACATAGAGACTCCTCGGGGTAGCTGCCCGGGCGGTCGACGACGGCGCGTCCCGGGCGACGTTGGAACATCCGGCGCTCGCTCTCGGCGGCCGGCATCGCGAACATACCCCACCCCGGTATGTCGCTCAAGGGTTCACTTGTGGCCGGCGACGAGGGGCGAATCACTTGACACCGAATACCCCGGAGGGGTACACAGTTGCTCCTACCCATACCCCCTTTGGGTAATCGAAGGAGTGATCCACGATGTCATCCGGCTCGAAGCGTTGGTGGGCTCTCGGACTTATCGCCCTCGCCCAGTTCATGGTCATCATGGACACCTCGATCATCGGTGTCGCACTGCCACGTATCCAGGCGGACCTGGGCTTCTCGCCCGAGAACCTGTCCTGGGTCTTCAACGCCTACGTGGTCGCGTTCGGTGGCCTGCTGCTGCTCGGCGGTCGGCTGTCCGACCTGCTCGGCGCCCGGCGTGTGTTCGCCGCCGGCTGGCTCGTCCTGCTGGTCGGCTCCGCGGTCGCTGGGCTGGCCGACAACGTGGCGGTCGAACTGGCCGCCCGGGCCGTGCAGGGGGCTGGCGCGGCGCTGATCGCCCCGTCGGCGCTCACCCTGCTGATGATGCTCTTCGGCGCCGAACCCAGGGAACTCACCCGGGCCCTGGCCCTGTACGGCGCGGCGGCGCCCGCCGGTGGCACCGCGGGTGTCTTCCTCGGCGGCGTGATCACCGAATACATCAGCTGGCCCTGGGTCTTCTACATCAACATTCCGATCGCGGTCCTCGCGCTGCTGGCCATCCCGGCCCTGATGCCCGCCGGTGGCACCCGCCGCGGCTCCCTGGACGCCATCGGCGCCCTGGCCGTGACCGCTGGGCTCGGCGCCGCGGTCTACGGCATCGTCCGCGCCCCCGAGGTCGGCTGGGCCTCCGGGCAGACCTGGCTGGTCCTCGCCGGCGCCGTTGTGGCCCTGGCGGCGTTCGTCGCCATCCAGGCTTCCCGCCGCGAGCCGCTGATGCGGCTGTCGATCTTCCGCGCCCCGAACCTCGCCGCCGCCAACATCGCCCAACTGCTGCTCGGCGCGGCCTGGATCCCGATGTGGTTCTTCCTCAACCTCTACCTGCAGCAGGTCCTCGGCTACCGCGCCTTCCCCAGCGGCGCCGCGCTGCTGCCGATGACGATCCTCGTCATGATCGGCATGATCGCGCTCGCCCCGCGCGCGATCGCCCGGTTCG
>NZ_JAPDPH010000336.1 GCF_026013475.1 Micromonospora yasonensis
GTCTCGGAACCCGACGGGCCGTCCCTGACGCTTTGCGGAGGTTGGAGGCGCTGATGGTGGGGAGGACGCGCCGCGATGCCGGCTCATTCGGCTGGGGCGTGGCGTGGTTCTTTTGGAACATTCCGATCGCGCTGGCGGCAATCTCGCTGGTCTTCGTGGCGGTCACCCTGGCTGACCAGGTCTCGTCCGGCGACGGAGTGGACGTGTCCGGGCTGGCCGGCGGTTACCTCCTCGCCGTGCCGTGCTTCAGCTTCCTCGGGTGGTTGGGCGGCTCTAGCCTGATCGCAGCAGTCTGGGCGACCGGCACCCGGAACCGTCTCCTCGCGCGGTTGCCGGTCGTCGTCGTATCCGCGCTGCTTGCCGTGCCCGCGTCGGAGAACGGCTTACAGGTGGCCTTCTACGCCTGCTCCGGCCTGGCCCTAGCGCTGGCCCTACGGCTGCCCGAGGGCTCCAGGACGATCGAGCCAGCGAGCATCCGAGGATGTAGTGGGTGACTATCTGGGTGACGACGGGTACGAGCGGCGGCGGACGTCCACGGAACCCGAGGGACGGTTTACGCAGCTAGATGGCCCGGTGGCGACTCAGCTCAGCGAGGTAGGTCGGTTGCCTGGGGGTCAAGGGCTCGACGAGGACCAGGTCCAGACCGTCGCCAACGACTGGAACCCGCCCGTCGGGGTCAACCTCGACGCTGAGCGCCAGGCGAGAATGCGAAGCGTGAAGGTACGACGGAGACTGCGCTGGTACGGCGACTGCCCCGAATGCGGGCATGACTGGCGCGAACACGAGCCGCCGGAGCCGTGTAGCGAGTGCCGGTACGAGATCGAGCACCGGGAGCCCGGCGCTCCCATGGCTGCCTGCACGGCGGTTGCCCCGCCGCCTACTCGTCGACGACAACCTTTTGCCACCGGTGGCCGTCGACAGCAACGGGCCCAACCACCGGCGGCCGGCCAAGGCCAGCGACGGACGACGGACCGAGGTCACGTATGAGGGCGGATGCGCCCAGACGGCTTGCACAGAGCTTGTAAGCGAGATGTCGCCGGTTCGATCCCGGCCGGGGGCTCCATCTCCACGGCGGTTTCGGGGCGAAGCGTCCCGCAACCGTGCGTGCCCACCTGCGGCCGCCCGTCGAGCTTGTGGAGCGCCTGACACATCGACTGGTGTCCAAACGGAGTCCGAGATGGGTCACCCGCCTCGCCGCTCTGTGTCATGCTCGCGTGTCTCGAAACTCTGCGAAAAGGCAGTCACCGGTGCATTCTCTCTTGAGTGCTGTGCGGCGCCTCGGCAAGTCGGTGTCGCTAGCTGATGCCTACTCCGGCCGCGCCAACAGCTTCGGCTTTATCCGTCTCACCGCGGCCCTCGCCGTGGTGCTGGCCCACACGGCCGCGCTCGGCTTCGGACGCGAGCTGCACAACCGCGTCCAGGTCGGCGCCCTCGCCGTCGCTGGCTTCTTCGTCATCTCCGGGTTCCTCATCACCCGTAGCGCCCGCCGTACGTCGACACCCCGCTTCCTCTGGCATCGGGCACTGCGCATCTGGCCCGGCCTGTGGGTCTGCCTACTGTTCGTCTCCACGATCGTCGCGCCGGTGCTCTACTACCACCAGCACGGCACGCTCGATGGCCTGTTGGGCGGACCAGCCGGAGCGCTCTCATACCTGAAGCTGAACTGGTGGGGCGGCATGCGGCTCGACCGCATCGCCGACGTGTTCCGAGGCAACCCGTACTGGAACTGGCAGGGCGGGAACCCGATGAACGGCTCGCTCTGGACGCTCGCCTACGAGATCAGCTGCTACCTGATCGTGGCCGTTCTTGCCGCCCTCACGATCCTGCGCCGGCAGTTGCGCTGGCTGCCGTTGCTCGCCCTGGTGGTCCTGTTCGGGCTGCTCTGCTGGAACTACTACCAGAAGACGACCGGCGGCGACGGGGCGATCTGGGAGACCCGCGCGATGATCGGCCCCTTGCCGCTGCTCGGCGGCCTCAAGACCAACTATTTCCTGTGGTACGGGTTCATGTTCCTCGCTGGCGGCGTCGCTGAGCTGTATGTCGACCGCCTGCCAATCAATGACCTGCTCGGTGTGACCGCGCTCGGCGTCGCCGTGTGGTTCACGCTGCACGGCTTCTTCGGTCCGGGGCTGCTCGCCTACGCGTACGTGATCCTGTGGCTGGCGGTAAGGCTGCCGGCGTTCCTCCACAAGGTCGGGCAACGGGCCGACTACTCCTACGGGGTGTACATCTACTCGTTCCCCGTGCAGCAGGTGATGGCCAAGTTCGGGGTGCAGGCCATCGGTATGCTCGGCTTCTTCGTGGTCAGCGCTGGAGTCAGCCTCGGCCTCGCTGCCCTGTCCTGGCACCTGGTCGAGTCGCAGGCGCTGAGGCTCAAGCACTGGACGCCGCGGGCGCTACGTGAGGACCGCTCGACGGGTGGGTCCGCCGTGAGGGCACCGGAGGAACTTGCTCCTGCCACGCTGGGATCCTGACTTCCCGGCCACCGGGCTCGGCAGCTTGCCCGGCTCCGCGACGCGGGGCCGGGCCCGAAGAGCCGCGTGACAGCAGAGCCGGACGGCCGCCCCGGCCGGGGGGCTCCAACTCAAGGTGGCCTGCCCGCCTGGGACGATGGGCGGGTGAACATCACCCGACTCGTCACGGCGGAGGACGCGCCCGCTCTGGCCGAGCTGCTCCGCGTGAACCGTGAGTTCCTCGCGCCCTGGGAGCCGATCCGGAGCGAGGACTACTTCACGGCGGCCGGGCAACACGCCGTCATCCAGGCCGATCTCCAGCAGCACGAGCAGGGATCGAAGCTGCCCCACGTCATCCTCGACGACGCCGGTCGCGTGATCGGCCGCATCACGCTCAACGGCATCGTGCGCGGCCCGTTCCAGTCATGCGCGTTGGGCTACTGGGTGAGCGCCGGCCACAACGGCCGCGGGTTCGCGACCGGAGCGGTGCGCGAGATCGTGCGGGTGGCCTTCGCGCAGTTGGGGCTGCATCGGGTGCAGGCCGAGACTTTGCTGCACAACGTCAGATCGCAGCGGGTGCTGGAACGCAACGGATTCGTCCGGTACGGCATGGCGCCGGAGTACCTCAACATCGCCGGCCGGTGGCAGGACCACGTCATGTACCAGGTGGTGAACCCGTCCTCGGAAACCGGCTGAACATCACCGCGGTCCACACCGGTTGGGGCCCGGGGCGCTGGCGCGTCCCCGGGCCCGGCCGTCCCGCGCCGACCCGCGTCAGCCCCAGTTCTGCGGGGCCGGCTGCCGGGTGGTCGCGTTGAGCCGGTTGAAGAAGTTGCTGGTCGCGATCCAGAGCACCAGCGCCGACAGCTCCTTCTCCCCGAAATGCCGGGCCGCCTCGTCCCAGGTCTCGTCCGGCACCGGGTCGCTGCGGTCGGCGAGCCGGGTGGCGGCCTCCGCCAGAGCGAGCGCGGCCCGCTCGGCCTCGGTGAAGTACGGGGTCTCCCGCCACGCGGCCACCGCGAACAGCCGCTCCTCGGTCTCGCCGTTCTTGCGGGCGTTGCGCGCCCCGGAGTCGACGCAGGCGCTGCACCCGTTGATCTGGCTGGCCCGCAGGTGGACCAGCTCCAGCGTGCTGCCGGGCACGCCGGCCGAGTGGGCGGCCTTGTAGAGCAGGTTGACGGCCTTCACCGCGTCGGGGAGCAGGGCGGCCGGGTTCTGGATACGAGCCTCGAGCATGATTCTGATCCATCCTGTCTTGTTAGGCTGGCCGGCGTTCGTGGCGCCGCCGTTTGTTCGTCCGTCACCGGGATGTCGAGGCAGGGACGGGCGACGTGACAGATGTGGCGGCGATCACTCAGAGGTCGCGGGGGATGGCGGGATCGTGAGCGGCACCGAGACGTTGGTCCAGCGGTTCGAGGAGCAGCGGCCCCGGCTGCGGGCGGTCGCCAACCGGATGCTCGGTTCCCCGACCGAGGTCGACGACGCGGTGCAGGACACCTGGTTGCGGCTCAGCCGCGCCGACGTCGACCGCATCGACAACCTGCCGGGCTGGCTGACCACGACGGTGGGGCGGGTCTGCCTGGACCGGCTGCGGTCCGGCACCGCCCGGCACGAGGAGTCCAGCGACTCGGCCGGGGAGGAACCCGCCGCCGAGCCGGCCGGCGGGCGCGACCCGGAGCAGGAGGCGCTGCTCGCCGAGTCGGTCGGCCAGGCGCTCGAGGTCGTGCTGACCACGCTCGGCCCCACCGAGCGCCTGGTGTTCGTGCTGCACGACATGTTCGCCGTCTCCTTCGACGAGATCGCGCCGGTGGTCGACCGCAGCGCCTCGGCCGTACGGCAGATCGCCAGCCGGGCCCGGCGCCGGGTGCAGAGCCGCTCGGCTGACCCGGTCGTCGACCCCGCTCGCCAACGCCGGGTCGTCGAGGCGTTCCTCGCCGCCTCCCGGGAAGGTCGGTTCGATGACCTGGTCAGCCTGCTCGACCCGTACGTGGTGCTGCGTGGCGACGCCACCGCCGTCCGCATGGGTGGCGCCGGGGAGATGCGTGGCTCGTCCGCCGTGGCCGGCTTCTTCAACGGCCGGGCCCAGGGCGCGATCCCGGCGTACGTGGACGGGGCGGCGGCTGCCCTGGTCGTCGTGGACGGGCAGACTCGCCTCGCCCTCAGCTTCACCGTCACCGACCGGATCATCGGCATCGAGGTGGTGGCCGATCCCGAGCAGCTCCGCGCCCTCGAGGTGGTGATGGAGGGATGAGCCGGGCGGTCGAGGAGTCCAACCGGGCCCTGCTGCGCGCCCGGGACGCCATGGACCGGGCGTACGCCGAGCCGTTGGACATCCCGGCGCTGGCCCGGATCGCGCACGTCTCGGAGGCGCACTTCATCCGGATCTTTCGGGCCACCTTCGGCGAGACCCCGCACCGCTACCTGCAACGGCGACGCGTGGAGCGGGCCATGTCCATGCTGCTGGAGACGGGGAAGGACGTCACCGAGATCTGCTACGCGGTCGGTTTCGGCAGCCTCGGCACGTTCAGCCGGACCTTCCGGCAGATCGTCGGGGAGTCGCCCACCGACTTCCGCCGGCGCCGGGTGGCCGCCGCCGCGAACGTGCCGAGCTGCTTCGCCAAGGCCTGGACCAGACCCAGCAGTTTTGGATAAGCAGCAGGTCAGGGCGGGCCCGTAGCGTCTTCGGCATGACGATGAACGCAATTTCCCGCTCCCAGATCTACGTGCTCGACCAGGACGAGGCGCTCGACTTCTACGTCGGCAAGCTCGGCCTGGAGGTCAGCACCGACCAGGACCTCGGCTTCATGCGCTGGCTCACCGTGCACGTCCCCGGCGACCCGGAGCACGAGATCCTGCTGGAGAAGCCCGGTCCGCCGGCCCTGGACCCGGCCACCGCGGAGCAGGTGCGGGAGCTGCTGACCAAGGGCGCGATGGGCGGTTGGCTCTGCCTCACCACCGACGACGCCCGTA
>NZ_JAPDPH010000337.1 GCF_026013475.1 Micromonospora yasonensis
TCTCCGAGACCGCCTACTACCGCGGCATGTCCAAGAACAACTCGACGACCGTGGTGAACCTGACCGACTCCGCCGGCGGCGTGCACGAGGACGTCAACGAACTCGCCGGCAAGGAACTCGAAACCACGAACTACCTGGGCGAGGGTGGCCGGGTCGACTCCTCGACCATCACCTCCTACTGGATCTCCGCGGCCACCGCCACCCGCAGCCGCACGGGGTTGCCGGCGCTGACGGCGCAGTGGGTCGCGCCGATCAAGACGTACACCCGGCAGGCGGTCACCAGCAGCGGTGCCGTCACCTGGCGGTACACGGCGAGCGAGAACAGCTACGACGCGAACACCGCCAGCGCCACGTTCGGCGAGTTGAAGAACACCTACACCTACACCGTGCCCGTCGACCCGGCCTACGACCAGTGCACCACCTACACCTACGCGCCAGCCAACACGGGCAAGAACCTGGTGGGCCTGGTCAGCCAGACCGAAACCCTGTCGGCCGCCTGCGGCGGCTTCACCCAGGGCACGCCAGCGTCGGAGCCCGGCAGCGTCAACACCCTCACCGCGCCCGCGACGGTCAACCGGCCCGCGCAGGTGGTCAAGGCCGAGCGGAACTACTACGACGACACCACCTTCGCCACCACCTTCCCCCAGGCCACCGCCCCGTCGAAGGGCGACGTCACCATGCAGCGGACCGCCAAGGACTACACCTCCGGCGCGTACGTCTGGCAGACGGACGAGATGACGACTTACGACAGCTACGGCCGTGCTGTCGACGAGTACGACGGTGGTGGCACGAAGACCACCACCAACTACACGATGAACAACGTCAACGTGGTGACCGCGACCTCCACCACCAACCCTCTCAACCAGACCGAGTCCAAGACCATCAACCCGAGGCGCGGAAGCACCCTGACCGCCACGGATGAGAACGGGGTGGTGACTCGAGAGCAGTACGACGCTCTGGGACGGGTGACGGCGGTGTGGCTCAACTCGCGGGCGACCAGCAGTCCGGCAAACAACAAGTTCACCTATACCCTTGCCAAGACCGGCGTCACCGCCGTGACGTCGCAGAAGCTCAACAACTCAAACGGTTACCAGACGTCGATCGTCATCTACGACGCGCTGTTGCGAGCCCGCCAGACCCAAGGTGTCACGCCGCAAGGGGGTCGGACGATCAGCGACACGTTCTACGACACCCGCGGCTGGGTGCGGGCGTCGTATAACGGCTGGTGGGACGACGCGACGACGCCGACGGTCAGTACCCCGGTGTCGGCAGCGGATCTGGGCAAGCAGGTGCCGAACCAGACATTCAACACCTACGATGGCCTAGGTCGAACGGTGGTCGTCGAGGCGGCGAAGAACGGCGTCACGGTCTCCAAGACGACGACCGTCTACGCCGGGGACCGCACCACTGTTGTGCCGCCCACCGGAGGAGTGGTCGCGGCCACGGTCACCGATCCTCTGGGCCGGAAGGCAGAGCTCCAGGAATACAGCGCTCGTCCGACCGTCACCACGCCAGCCGACACGTTCACCGGCACCTTCGCTGTCACCGGTGGTACCGCGATAGCCAGCAAGTACGGCTACGACGGGCACGGCAACCAGTCGGCACTCACTGACGCCAAGGGCAACGTGTGGACCTCGACGTACAACCTGCTCGGCCAGGTGGTGGGGAAGTCGGACCCGGATGCCGGGGACAGCACGATGGCGTATGACGCCAGCGGCAACCTGATCGAGTCCACGGACAGCCGGGGCAAGACGGTGTCCTACACCTATGATGCGCTGGACCGGAAAACCGGGGAGTTCGCCGCCACCGTGGCGAATCAGTCGGCAGCGAATCAGCGAGCCGCGTGGGTGTACGACAACAGCAACGGTGTCGCCGGCGTCACCAACGCGATCGGCGAGCTGACCACCACGATCACCTACCGGGGTGGCCAGGCGTACACGTCGCAGGAGAAGGCGTTCGACGTCTTCGGCAACAGCCTGGGCGTGACGGTCACGATCCCGGACACCGAGGGCGCCCTGGGTGGTCAGTACATTTTCGGGCACACCTACACCTCGGTGCTGGGCCTGCCGTTGACCGACACCTATCCCGCGAAGGGCAGCCTGCCGTCGGAGACGGTCATTCACGGCTACTCCGGTGTGCTGGATCTGCCGACGACGTTGGGTGGGTCGACCGCCTACACCAGCGGGGTCACCTATGACGCGTGGGGTCGGGTGAACCAGCAGACGGTGGGCAGCACGACCAGCGCCGCCTACGTCACCAACACCTACGACACCCACACCGGCCGGCTGACCAACCAGCTCGTCACCCGCAACAAGACCACCCCGGCGACCGTCGACGAGCAGGAATACCAGTACGACCTCGCCGGGAACATCACCCGCAAGATCAGCAAGCGGTACGGGGCGAGCACCCCCGCCGAGACCCAGTGCTACGGCTACGACGGCCTGGCCCGGCTGATCGAGGCGTGGACCGCCACGGACGCCTGCGCCGCCATCCCGACCGATACCAACAAGTCGATGGTGGGCAACAGCATCGGCGGCGGCAGCGCCTACTGGACCAGCTGGAGCATCGATCTGCTCGGCAACCGCACCCAGCAAACCGAACACGGCCTCGGCGCCGCCGGGAACATCACCACCTCCTACACCTACGACGGCAACGGTCAGAACAAGCCCCACACCCTGACCTCCACCACCATGACGGGAGCTACCACCGGCACCACCTCCTACACCTACGACAACGCCGGTAACACCACCGGACGCAACGCCGCCCAGGGCAACCAGACGCTGACCTGGGACGACGCCGGAGATCTCGTCTCGGTCACCGGGGGTACGAGCGGCAACAACACCTTCATCTACGACGCCGACGGCAACCTGCTGCTGCAGAAGGAACCCGGCAAGAACACCCTCTACCTGCCAGGTCAGCAGCTCACCCTCAACACCGCCACCGGCGTCATCGACGGCGACCGCTACTACGCCCTCCCGGGTGGGGGTACCTGCATCCGCTCGGGCAGCGGCACGGCATATACCTTCGCAATCGCCGACCACCAGGGCACCCCGTCGCTCTACCTCGACAACACCGCCCAGAACCCCACCTGGCGGCAGTACACCCCCTACGGCGGGCCCCGTGGAGCCGCTGTTACCGCACCCGATAACCGCGGCTTCCTCAACAAGCCGATGAGCCCCACGGGACTCACCATCGTCGGCGCACGCGCCTACGACCCGACCCTCGGACGGTTCATTTCGGTGGACCCGATGCAGGACGCCGGCGACCCTCAGCAGTGGAACGGATTCGCCTACGCCGACAACACTCCGGTGACCTCCAGCGACCCCACCGGCATGATTCCGGAAGACTGCCGGCACTTCGACTGCTATGGCTACAGCCCGACGAACGGCTGCCCCGGCGGCTGCGGCTCGACCGACAACATCAAGTGGGGCAAGAAGCATCACAAGACGAGTACCAAGCCGAAGCCCGGTGGCAAGTACGTCCCGCCGCCGCGACCGGCGCCCAAGCCCAAGGTGAAGGAGAAGAGCAAGTGCGGCGCCTTCTCCTGGGTCTGCAAGCAGGCGTCACGCGCCGGCGACTGGATGAAGGATCACCCTGACATCACCGGAGCTGTTGCCGGCCTCGTCGTCGGCGTGGGATGCACGGCCTTCACGCTGGGCGCAGGAGCTCTCGCCTGCGGCGCTCTCGGTGGCGCCGTGGCCGGCGGCCTGACCTCCGCGCTCGAAGGAAACAGCATCGGCGAGGTGGCGTTCGATACCACTGTAGGCGCCCTGTTTGGTGTAGCGGGCGGGGCCGCCGGCAATACCGCCGGTGCCTTTGCCGGTCAATTCGGTAAGGCGTTGGGGAAGAAGGCGGTCGGTGAGGCGCTCCAAACGGGCGCCAAGGCTGCTGGTAGCACCTTCAAGAGTCTGTTCAGCCACGAGGCGCGCGAGGCCATGACCCGCAGCGGCGTGAAGGGGCTGGCGAAGACCCACAAGGTGCTGCTTGGCAGCAAGATCGGTCGGCCGGTGTATGGCAAGGTGCTCAAAGAGGGCAGGGCTAACATGATCGGCGGCTTCGTGGTCAACGGCTTCATACCGGGGAGCCCGAGTGATATTGGAAAGTGGAACCCCTTCAACGCAGTACAAGGCGCCCTGACGGGTTACTAGGGCAAATGTTCATGTCTCATTCTGCCGGCGGCGCGGGAGGCAGTGGCCGGAGTTACCTCCGGTCGCTGCTCTCCTGCGCCGTCTGGTCGGTGGTGATCGCCGTCGTGACCGCGACCCTCGGCTTGGGTCTGACGACGGTCATGAGCGCCTACCCCGGAGAGACGACGCCGACCTGGACCTCTCCGAGGGCTGTGCGGGCGGACGTGGATCGCTGCGAACGGACCGGCCCCGTGAGCTCGTCTGGCTTCGGATACTGGTGGCGATGCCAGGTGGTGGTGAGGGAGGGGGCAGGGCCGACGAGAAACGTTGTCCTCAGCGGCTCCGTGGTCACCGGGGCTGACACCGGCCGATCGGTCGCGCTCGTGCAAAGGTGCGCCAGCCGCGTGAGCCGCGAGTGTGCGTACACGCGCTCGGGCAGTGAGGTGGTCGCGGTGGCGATCCGCCTCCTGCACGTGTTGCGGATCACCGTCGTCGTACTAGGGATGATCATCATCGTGCTGCTGCTGGTCCGGGGCGTGCTCGGCCAGCGACTGTATGCTCGCCTCGTCTCGTCCGGTCAGGAGCCGGCTTCGGAACGTGGAGAGTAGGGCGATTGATGCGTCCCGGTGAAGCGGAACTTAGGATCCATTTCTCTTATCCGCAAGGTCCTTTCGCTGATGTGTACCGCTCGGCTCGCCCCGGAGTCGCATTGAACGGCGCCTCGCCTGTTATGTCGAACTGGGGGGAACAGCGGTTGCCCGTTACCGCGGGCTCCTGGGTCGTCAAGGTTTCCGTGTCCTTCGGCGGTCGTGATGATCTCGGCCTCGCCGAGTGCGTGGTGTCGGTCGCCGAAGGGGCGGTCGTCGAACTGGAATACCGTGCGCCGACTGTCATCGGTTTGAGCGGTGCAATTCGTCGCCGTTGACCTGTCCGGAGGTTGTCACGACGCTCGACAAGTCACCTACTTCCTGAGCAGCCAGAGCACGCCGAGCGGCGGCACCCGCAGCGCCACGGACGCCACCATCCCGTGCCACGGCACGTTCTCGGCCTGCACCGCGCCCAGGTTTCCCACCCCCGACCCGCCGTAGTGCTGCGCGTCGGTGTTGAGCACCTCGGTCCAGGTGCCGGCGGCCGGCAGGCCGATCCGGTAGCCCTCCAGCGGCAGCGCCGAGAAGTTGGCGATGCAGACCAGCGTCGCGCCGTCCGGGGCGATCCGGATGAACGAGACGGTGTTGTTGGCGGCGTCGTCGCCGGCGATCCAGCGGAAGCCGGCCGGTTCGG
>NZ_JAPDPH010000338.1 GCF_026013475.1 Micromonospora yasonensis
TGCCCCGGATGGGGGTCCTGCGGTGGTGGGGCTTCTGGATGGTGTGTGGTTGTTCTTTGAGAACTCAACAGGGTGCTTGATAAGCCAGTGCCAATTTGTTTGATACCCCGGACTGGTCAGGCTGTGGTCTGGCTGGTTGGGATTCCTTTGGCAACTTTTTTGTTGTCAGGATTTTCTCTGATTTTTTGTTGGAGAGTTTGATCCTGGCTCAGGACGAACGCTGGCGGCGTGCTTAACACATGCAAGTCGAGCGGAAAGGCCCTTCGGGGTACTCGAGCGGCGAACGGGTGAGTAACACGTGAGCAACCTGCCCTAGGCTTTGGGATAACCCCGGGAAACCGGGGCTAATACCGGATACAACCTCTGGTCGCATGACTGGTGGTGGAAAGTTTTTCGGCCTGGGATGGGCTCGCGGCCTATCAGCTTGTTGGTGGGGTGATGGCCTACCAAGGCGACGACGGGTAGCCGGCCTGAGAGGGCGACCGGCCACACTGGGACTGAGACACGGCCCAGACTCCTACGGGAGGCAGCAGTGGGGAATATTGCACAATGGGCGGAAGCCTGATGCAGCGACGCCGCGTGAGGGATGACGGCCTTCGGGTTGTAAACCTCTTTCAGCAGGGACGAAGCGTAAGTGACGGTACCTGCAGAAGAAGCGCCGGCCAACTACGTGCCAGCAGCCGCGGTAAGACGTAGGGCGCGAGCGTTGTCCGGATTTATTGGGCGTAAAGAGCTCGTAGGCGGCTTGTCGCGTCGACTGTGAAAACCCGCAGCTCAACTGCGGGCCTGCAGTCGATACGGGCAGGCTAGAGTTCGGTAGGGGAGACTGGAATTCCTGGTGTAGCGGTGAAATGCGCAGATATCAGGAGGAACACCGGTGGCGAAGGCGGGTCTCTGGGCCGATACTGACGCTGAGGAGCGAAAGCGTGGGGAGCGAACAGGATTAGATACCCTGGTAGTCCACGCTGTAAACGTTGGGCGCTAGGTGTGGGGGGCCTCTCCGGTTCCCTGTGCCGCAGCTAACGCATTAAGCGCCCCGCCTGGGGAGTACGGCCGCAAGGCTAAAACTCAAAGGAATTGACGGGGGCCCGCACAAGCGGCGGAGCATGCGGATTAATTCGATGCAACGCGAAGAACCTTACCTGGGTTTGACATCGCCGGAAATCCTCCAGAGATGGGGGGTCCTTCGGGGCCGGTGACAGGTGGTGCATGGCTGTCGTCAGCTCGTGTCGTGAGATGTTGGGTTAAGTCCCGCAACGAGCGCAACCCTCGTTCGATGTTGCCAGCGCGTTATGGCGGGGACTCATCGAAGACTGCCGGGGTCAACTCGGAGGAAGGTGGGGATGACGTCAAGTCATCATGCCCCTTATGTCCAGGGCTTCACGCATGCTACAATGGCCGGTACAATGGGCTGCGATACCGTGAGGTGGAGCGAATCCCAAAAAGCCGGTCTCAGTTCGGATCGGGGTCTGCAACTCGACCCCGTGAAGTCGGAGTCGCTAGTAATCGCAGATCAGCAACGCTGCGGTGAATACGTTCCCGGGCCTTGTACACACCGCCCGTCACGTCACGAAAGTCGGCAACACCCGAAGCCGGTGGCCCAACCCGTAAGGGAGGGAGCCGTCGAAGGTGGGGCTGGCGATTGGGACGAAGTCGTAACAAGGTAGCCGTACCGGAAGGTGCGGCTGGATCACCTCCTTTCTAAGGAGCACCATCCGTCGAAAGACGGTATGGAGCCCGCGGCCCGCGAATGTCGGGTCGGGGTGCTCAATGGCGGAGACACTGGTGAGTCTTTCCTCGGCAACGGTCGGGTTCTTTCTAGTACGGCCACCTTCGTGGTGGTGTGGAACGAAGTCCTGGTGCGGCTGGGGGGGATGTAGAGCACCCTGTTGGGTCCTGAAAGAACAACCGGTGGTTGTCTTTCAGAGCCGTGAGCGGAACGGATGAGTTTCGCCGGCGCCAGGCATGGCCTGGCCTCGCAAACCGGGATCCCCTTGGGTGGGGTCGTAGGTGTGGGGCGGATCGGGTTGTGGGTTGGTCGTTTGTTGAGAATTGCACAGTGGACGCGAGCATCTTTGTGGTCAAGTTGTCAAGGGCGAACGGTGGATGCCTTGGCACCAGGAGCCGATGAAGGACGTGGGAGGCCGCGATAGGCCTGGGGGAGCTGTCAACCAAGCTGTGATCCCAGGGTGTCCGAATGGGGAAACCCGGCACCAGTCATGTGGTGTCACCCGCACCTGAACTCATAGGGTGTGTGGAGGGAACGCGGGGAAGTGAAACATCTCAGTACCCGTAGGAAGAGAAAACAAAGAGTGATTCCGTGAGTAGTGGCGAGCGAAAGCGGATGGAGGCTAAACCGGCTGCGTGTGATACCTGTCAGGGGTTGCGTGGTCGGGGTTGTGGGACCCTGCTGAGTGTGCTGACACGCACTCGAGGAGTTACAAAGCCAGTTGCTAGCCGAACAGTCTGGAAAGGCTGACCGTAGGCGGTGAGAGTCCGGTAGGTGAAAGTGGCTGGTCTCCTGTGGGTGTTCCCGAGTAGCGGCGGACTCCTGAAATCTGCCGTGAATCTGCCAGGACCACCTGGTAAGCCTAAATACTTCCTGGTGACCGATAGCGGACGAGTACCGTGAGGGAATGGTGAAAAGTACCCCGGGAGGGGAGTGAAATAGTACCTGAAACCGTTCGCCTACAATCCGTCGGAGCCTTGCGGGGTGACGGCGTGCCTTTTGAAGAATGAGCCTGCGAGTTAGTGGCATGTGGCGAGGTTAACCCGTGTGGGGGAGCCGTAGCGAAAGCGAGTCTGAATAGGGCGATTCAGTCGCATGCTCTAGACCCGAAGCGGAGTGATCTAGCCATGGGCAGGCTGAAGCGCGGGTAAGACCGCGTGGAGGGCCGAACCCACCAACGTTGAAAAGTTGGGGGATGACCTGTGGTTAGGGGTGAAAGGCCAATCAAACTCCGTGATAGCTGGTTCTCCCCGAAATGCATTTAGGTGCAGCGTCGCGTGTTTCTTGCCGGAGGTAGAGCACTGGATGGTCTAGGGGGCCCACAAGCTTACCGAAATCAGCCAAACTCCGAATGCCGGTAAGTGAGAGCGCGGCAGTGAGACTGCGGGGGATAAGCTTCGTAGTCGAGAGGGAAACAGCCCAGATCACCAGCTAAGGCCCCTAAGCGTGTGCTAAGTGGAAAAGGATGTGGGGTCGCATAGACAACCAGGAGGTTGGCTTAGAAGCAGCCACCCTTTAAAGAGTGCGTAATAGCTCACTGGTCAAGTGGTTCCGCGCCGACAATGTAGCGGGGCTCAAGCACACCGCCGAAGCTGTGGCACTCACACAATAACCTCGCCAGGTCTTGATATCTGGTGCAGGTGTGTGGGTGGGTAGGGGAGCGTCGTGCCGGGGGTGAAGCAACGGGGTGACCTAGTTGTGGACGCGGCACGAGTGAGAATGCAGGCATGAGTAGCGAAAGAAGGGTGAGAAACCCTTCCGCCGGATGACCAAGGGTTCCAGGGCCAGGCTAATCCGCCCTGGGTGAGTCGGGACCTAAGGCGAGGCCGAGAGGCGTAGTCGATGGACAACGGGTTGATATTCCCGTACCCGCGAAAGAGCGACCCTGATGAACCTCGTTGTGCTAACCACCCAATCCATCCAAGACCTTCGGGTTGAGGGTGGGGAGCGTGGGAACCTGGCGGGTAGTAGTCAAGCGATGGGGTGACGCAGGAAGGTAGCTGATCCCGGCCGGTGGTTGTGCCGGGGTAAGCGTGTAGGCCGTGCTGTAGGCAAATCCGCAGCACATATAGGCTGAGACGTGATGCCGAGCCGATTCAGGTGAAGTCAGTGATCCTATGCTGCCGAGAAAAGCCTCTAGCGAGTTCTGAGCGGCCCGTACCCCAAACCGACACAGGTGGTCAGGTAGAGAATACCGAGGCGATCGGGCGAACTGTGGTTAAGGAACTCGGCAAATTGCCCCCGTAACTTAGGGAGAAGGGGGGCCGGAGACGTGAAGCCCCGCGCGGGTGGAGCGTTGTATGGCCGCAGAGAGCAGGGGGAAGCGACTGTTTACTAAAAACACAGGTCCATGCGAAGAAGTAATTCGATGTATATGGACTGACGCCTGCCCGGTGCTGGAACGTTAAGGGGACCTGTTAGCTCTTCGGGGCGAAGCGGAGAACTTAAGCGCCAGTAAACGGCGGTGGTAACTATAACCATCCTAAGGTAGCGAAATTCCTTGTCGGGTAAGTTCCGACCTGCACGAATGGCGTAACGACTTCCCCACTGTCTCAACCACAGGCCCGGCGAAATTGCATTACGAGTAAAGATGCTCGTTACGCGCGGCAGGACGGAAAGACCCCGGGACCTTTACTATAGCTTGACATTGGTATCTGAGTTAGCTTGTGTAGGATAGGTGGGAGCCGGTGAAACTCCAACGCCAGTTGGGGTGGAGGCAATCTTGAAATACCACTCTGGTTGATTCGGGTATCTAACTTCGGACCGTTATCCGGTTCAGGGACAGTGTCTGGTGGGTAGTTTAACTGGGGCGGTTGCCTCCTAAAGGGTAACGGAGGCGCCCAAAGGTTCCCTCAGCCTGGTTGGCAATCAGGTGTTGAGTGCAAGTGCACAAGGGAGCTTGACTGTGAGACTGACAGGTCGAGCAGGGACGAAAGTCGGGACTAGTGATCCGGCACTGGCATGTGGAAGCGGTGTCGCTCAACGGATAAAAGGTACCCCGGGGATAACAGGCTGATCTTCCCCAAGAGTCCATATCGACGGGATGGTTTGGCACCTCGATGTCGGCTCGTCGCATCCTGGGGCTGTAGCAGGTCCCAAGGGTTGGGCTGTTCGCCCATTAAAGCGGTACGCGAGCTGGGTTTAGAACGTCGTGAGACAGTTCGGTCCCTATCCGCCGTGCGCGTAGGATACTTGAGAAGGGCTGTCCCTAGTACGAGAGGACCGGGACGGACGAACCTCTGGTGTGCCAGTTGTCCCGCCAGGGGCACGGCTGGTTAGCTACGTTCGGAAGGGATAACCGCTGAAAGCATCTAAGCGGGAAGCTCGCTTCAAGATGAGGTATCCCACCACCTTCGGGTGGGTAAGGCCCCCAGCTAGACGACTGGGTTGATAGGCCGGAAATGTAAGCCCGGTAACGGGTTCAGTTGACCGGTACTAATAGGCCGAGGACTTGACTACCAAGCTGCTACGCGTCCACTGTGCAACTCCCGACAAACGAACAACACCCCACCAATGTTTTGGTGTGGTTGTGGTTGTTTGACATGTCGATAGAGTTACGGCGGTCATGGCGGAGGGGAAACGCCCGGTCACATTCCGAACCCGGAAGCTAAGCCCTCCAGCGCCGATGGTACTGCACTCGGGAGGGTGTGGGAGAGTAGGACACCGCCGGACAA
>NZ_JAPDPH010000339.1 GCF_026013475.1 Micromonospora yasonensis
TGAAAGTGTGGCTATCCGTTCAGCCCGGACCCGCAGCGTCGCTTCCGGGGCATCGCGTTGCCCAGCCAGTCAGGTATGACCCTGGTGTACACCGGCGCTTGGGAGGTGTACGAGTCCCGGGGTTGGGTAGCCCACGGACCGCGTGTGCCTCAGAGGGAGTGGCGATGGGTGGCGAGCGGATTCCGGGTTCCTTCACGGAGCAGACGGCGCAGGTCGGAGAGGTCACGATCAACTATGTTCGGGGCGGTCGGGGCAGCACATTGGTCCTGCTGCATGGCTATCCGCAGACGTGGTACATGTGGCGCAAGGTTCTGCCGGAGCTTGCCAAGCACTACACGGTCATCGCGCCTGACCTTCGGGGAGCTGGCGGAAGCGACGCCCCGGCAGGAGGCTACGACAAGAAGACCCTCGCCGGCGACGTGTACGGCCTGCTCACTCAACTCGGCCTTGATGGCGACGTCAGCATCGTCGGACACGACATCGGGACCATGGTCGCGTACGCGTATGCCGCCGCTCACCGCGATCACGTGCGCAAGCTCGTGCTCACGGAAGCGCCTATCCCTGACCAGAGCCTGTACCAGGTCCCGTCACTGACGCCGAAGGGACCGGGTTTCTGGAACTTCGGCTTCTTCAGCCTCCCAAACGGCCTGCCGGAACAGATCGTGGACGGTCGCGAGGCCCTGTGGGTGGATCGGTTCACCGATTCGATGGAAGTCCAGAAGACCGGCATCGGCGACGACGATGTCCGCGAGTACGCCCGGTACCTGCAAGACGACGCTCACCTGCGCGCCAGCTTCGACTACTTCCGAGCACTGCCCCAAGATGTCGCCGACAACGCTGAGTACGGCAAGACGAAGCTGACCATGCCGGTTCTCGCACTCGGCGCCCGAGCCAGCCTCGGGGAGGCGGTAGCTACCCAGGTCGCGCAGTACACCACGACGGTAACTGGCGGCGTCATCGAGGACTCTGGCCACTGGATCTTCGAGGAACAGCCGGCCGAACTCACCGCGCAGCTCATGCAATTTCTCCAACAGACCTGAGCCGAACCTGGCCCCGCGGACAAGAGGCGCGTGGCGCATCCGCTTCTGTCGCCTACCGGCCGCAGCGCTCAGTCAACGGGGCGCGGTGGGCCGAACGCTCGATCGCGCCGACATGCGTGCGCGATGACGGCTACGGGATCTGCGTCAGCGAGCGGTTCGCCGACCGAACGTTCGACGGCTACCGTGCAGCGTTGGCTGCAGGTGCCGGTGGGAACAGTTGACGCAGCGTCGGGCCGATGGCCGTGGCCAGCGTGCCGTCGTCGCCGGAGTGCATGATCAGGTTGATCACTCCTGTTGCGATATGTCCGGTGCGGGTTTCGGCGGCCGCGGTCGCGACGTCGGGCAGCCTGAGGTCGGCGAGTAGTTGCCGTACCAGGACACCTTCACCCCACAGGGCCTCTGCGGGGATGGGGAGCTGGCCCAGCCAGGACAGCAGGATCGCCGCCCTGGCGGTGGGTGAGGGGGTGGCGGCGGTGAGCCGTCGACGGACGTCGTCGACTTGCGCATCGGACAGTTCGCCGCATTGCTGACCGGTGGCGGCGACCAACACAGGATGTAGCACGTCAGGAACCGCACGCTGGGTCAGGTACCGCTTGCCCTTTTTCCCGGCGGGCCGGAACTGCGGGCGGCCCTCGTGCAGGTTCAGCAGGTCGGCCAACGGCGTCAGGAACGAGGTCAGCTGATTCGGTACTCCGTGTCCGGCCAAGAACAAGTGGAGCGCTGCAGGATCCGCCACGAGGAGGTCGTTACGGAACCGCGACCGCTCCCAACTGACCGAGCCGTGGCCGTGAAGACTGGCGCTGGCGAGCACGTCGCCGGCTGTATCGCGGAGCACGATCGTCGGCCCACCGTGACAACGACAGATGTCACCGGTGAAGCGACCTGTCGTGGTCAACTCGCGTGCCGCCTCGACAGACACAGCGTCCGGTAGCTCAGCCAGAACCCCACGACCGCAAAGAGGACCGCCGTCCTCACCGCCCTCGACGATCTGCACGGCGCGTGCTCGAGACCAGACATCGTCAAGCCACTCGATCATGTGTACCTCCTACGCCGACCCAACGATCATCGCAGGCGTGCTCACGCTGACCGTCGACATCTAGGACGCAGCGCACCCTTCTGCCGCCGATGTCAATCCCGGTAGGCCTCCGTTTAGTTCTATCGAGTCTGGACGTGTTCGGTCGTGCCGGACTGCGGATAGCGTGTCACGGACTAACCGGTGGATCGGTCCAGCTGATTGAGCCGGCCGGTTTCGAGGTGGGTGATGTCGCCGTCGGAGTCGAGGGCGGCGTCGAGCAGCTGGGCGAGCGAGGTGCCGTATACCGGGACGTTGGCGGGGTCGTCGACCAGGCGGAATCGGCCGTCGAACTCGTCGGACCGTTCGGCCGCCACCTCTTCGACGCGGCAGAGGACCCAGTGGGTCGACTGTGTTTCGTTGTCGAGGGCCGCGCAGACGCTCCGGCCGTCGGCAAGGTCAATGATCGTCAAGAGCGACTGGTCCACGTGGCCGCGATACACCCGGCGGTGCTCGGCCACCGGCAGCAGCCGCCACGTGTGGAACAGCGTGGCGGAGCCGATGCGCCGGTAGAGCGCCACGACCTCGGCTGGCGCGTCGAACATGAACGTGGGCTGCGGCGGTGTGGTGTCGTGGTCGCGGACGATTCGGTCGATCACGTCGTCGATCTCCACCGCCGCCGGTGCGAGGTACCAGCTGGCCACCGGCCGCAGTCCGCCGTCGTCGTCCTGGGCGACGCCGACCAGGCCGGCGTGCAGGGCCATCGTCCGGTTGTCGCCCGCCACCTGGTCGTTGGCGTTGACTGTCGCCCGCGACAACGTCGCGGGCACCTGATCGGTGCGGATGCCGGCACCGCGGTAGAAGCCGCGGCCGTCGGCGGTCGCGTCGCGCGGCTCGTCGATAGGTAACTCCAGCAGCGGATTCGGCTGGTCCATCACCCCGTCACCGCGGAGGTACGGGTATAGGCGCGCGGCCCAGCCGGTGACCACCTCACCGCCGTACGCGTCGACGGGGTTGTAGATCCGCCGCCAGAACGCCACGTCCACCTCGCCGGCGGCGGCTCGGACGAACTGGTCGGCGATCGGTGCGAGCGACCGGCACCACGTCTCCAGACCGAACCCGGCGATCGCGTCCAACCGTGCGCGGATCTTCTGCCAGTCCTCCACGGTGCCGGTCAACGTGATCGACGGGATGCCGCACACGCACACGAGCCACAGCGAGAAGTACGGCGAGTAGGCGTCGAGCAGGACAACTCGTTCCGCGAGCCGGTCGATCTCCGTGCTGGTGGAGAAGTCGCACTCGAACATGTCAGCGTCGCTGATCTCGGCGGCGAGGAGCTTGTGGAATGACTCCACCACGTCCTGCCAGGAAGCCGCGTCCTGCGGCATCGGCCCGTCAACGGTCACGGTGAGCCGTTTGCGGCCGGTGTGGCCCACCAGCCGGGGGCGCAGCTGCTCGGCGTGGAGCCGGATGTGTTGGGCGACACCCTGCGAGATGGTCAACCACACCGCGTCGGGGGACAACACCAGCGGGCGGTGGTCGGCGAACGCGCGCCCGACAGCGTCGAGCAGCGGATGTATCCCGTCCGGCACGAGCACCGGCAGCGCCGGATCTCCACCTGAGACCAGCGTGTCCCCGAACAGTTCGCCGAGCGGCCGGGTAGGCAGGCCCTCGGCTGCGGGGGTCACCTCGTCGACGCGGAAGGTCACCATGGCGCGACTCTAACGCCTGCTCGCCCGCGCGCGATCCCGCGACGAAGTACCCATCTGCCACTGTCGTCGCGTTGGTCGTGCCCGGCGTAGCGGTTGCCGTGCCGATGAGCATGCATCGGCCGAGGGCGTGCGTCTGCTGCTTGGGTGGGGCCGGCTGCTACACGAGACGCGGCTTGATATCGATCCACTCACGCAGCTGGGCGGCGAGGTGCGTGTCCAGGACTGCGTCCAGGTGCCACTGGGCTGCGCTGACCAGATTCTTCGCCTGCCGGGAGTGGCGCGTCTGCGTGCGGTCAAGACCGGCCAGGTCTCGCCGGTCGGCGAGTGTGGCTACCTCGTTCAGGCCGACTGGGATGGCGTCCAGGCAGGCCCGGACGATGTCGTCAGCCGACGGCAACACGGCCGACTCGACCCCCGAGCGGCGCATACCCGCCGCGAAGTACGCCAGCTTCTCGGCGCTCTCGGCTTCGCTGAACACGGCCCGGGCTTGTCCCTGCCGTAGCAGCCAGAGCTTCAGCTCCGCCCACTCCGCCCGCCAGCCTGACTGGTCCCGCAGCTGCTGATCGATGACCAGCAGCAGGTACAGCCACCAGTTGGTGCGCTCGCGCGGCGCCGGCTGGCGGTGGTCCAGCCACTGCTGGCGCTGATGCTCGTCGAGACGGAGTAGGTGGACCAGCCCGTCCTTGACGGCCTGGCGTTGCCCGCCGAGTCTCCTCGCGGCCACGAGCTCGGGTGGATGGGGTGCGCTGATCGACCAGACGTCACCGGCGGCGACCAGCCCCTGGTACCTGGTGGCCACGAGGAGGGATATCCGCGACTCGGCAAGCCAGTACCGCCGGTAGTCCGCATCGGCTTGGTCGGTGATCTCCTGCAGGTGGTAGCCGAGGCGGTCCAATTCGGCGTTCAACTGCGTGAACCGCAGCTGCCGGCCGAACGGCCCGTACCGATGCACGAGTGCATCGATGACCGTGATGCTCGCCAGGCGGTGCGCTTGCACGGTGAAGCCGGTCGCCTGCCAGGAGTGGGATCCGGGACGCCGAGCCCAGGAGAATTCCACCAAGCCGTAGTCACGCCGCATCACGGCGTGGCCCCGGTCCTCTGCGAAGTCGCCACCCAACGTGCGGGCTACCTCGTCCGGTGAGTCCGTCAGGCCCACGCCCAGCACGGCACCGGTGACCACGACGTCGACGAAGAAGTCAAGATCGGCCATCCGGCAAGCGTGGCCAAGTTCCGGGGTGCAGCGCAATCCGCGGCGGGCCTTCCGGCGATCGATTCTTCGGATCATGTCGCACCGGGCATCCGCACATCTGCTGAGCAGGTGCACCACTCGATCAACTAAAGATGGTCGCAGTACGGAGAGCAACGACGACCGAGGGCATGGCCCAGATCCCGCAGGAGAGTGCCCAGCCGCTCGACCTCCTCCACGGTGGGCGGAGTGATGGCTGCA
>NZ_JAPDPH010000034.1 GCF_026013475.1 Micromonospora yasonensis
CTCGGCGACGGGGCGGGGGCGGGCGATCCGCCGGCCACCGCGCCGGGGTGCGGCACCGCGCTCTGCGTGGGCTTGAGCCCGGCCGGGACCGGCAGCGCGCTGCCCTTGGCGAACTCGTCCCAGCCGACGTTCCAGGCCGTGAAGCCGTTGCCCTGATCCAGCTTCACCTCGGTGCCCTTGACGGTGACCAGGTCACCGACCTGGGTGATGCCCATCAGCCAGTCCGCGGCGGCGGCGGAGACGTTGGCGCACCCGTGCGAGGTGTTGGTGTAGCCCTGCTCCCCCTCCGACCACGGTGCCGAGTGGATGAACTCGCCGCCCCAGGTGAGCCGCTGGGCGTCGTCCACGTCGACCACGTAGCCGCCGTTCGGGTCGCCCCGGGTGTCGAAGGTGGTCCGGTCGAACTTCTCCATGATCACCATCGTGCCGCTGGAGCTGGGCGTGCTCTCCTTGCCGAGGCTCACCGGGATCTTGCGGAGCAGCTTGCCGTCCTGGTAGACGGACATCTGCTTGGTGGCGTTGTCGATGTCGAGCGAGACCTGCCGGCCGACCTTGGAGGTCGCGCTGTGGTCGGCGTCACCGATGGCGTCCTTGCCGATCGGCAGCCCCTCCAGGGCGCTGCGCACGCTGATCTTCGTACCGGTCTTCCAGAAGTCGGGCGCCCGGTATTCGACCTGCTTGCCGTCCGACTCCCACGACCAGGTGCCCGGCTGCGGCGGGTCGGTCTTCACGAACAACCGGCGTTGCACGTCCGCCCTGGCCTCTTTGGGAATTGGCGGATCGAACGCGACGACCACCGGCATCGCCGTCCCGTACGTCTGATCGGCGGTGAAATAGAGTTCGCTCTTGATGGCCTGTTTGGTGGATTTCGCCATCGTGGTGAACGTCGTCTTCTGCGTGGTCGTCCGCCCGGAATCGCCGGTCGCGGTCACCTCCGCCGTGTACGTCCGGGAATTCTTCAGCGGCGCGTCTGGCACCCAACTCGACCCGTCCTCCCGCGGCCCGGCCGGCACCGGCTGGCCCTTGTCGTCGGTCAGCTTGACCGCGGTGATCTTCCCGCGGTCGACCTTCGCCCCAACCTCGGCGCTGACCGGCACGTCCTTCGTTCCCTGCGCCGGGGTCAGGGTCACCGACGGCGCGGACGCCTGCTTGCCGTGGCCGCCCTTCACGGCCTCTCTCTGGCCGGCGGTGCACCCGCCGATCACCAACGGTGTGGCCGCGATGGTTACCGCCAACAGCGTCAATCGCCGCCTCACATCCATATTCCACACCCCATTTCCACTCCCCCTTGACTCACATTCTGTCGACGCCAGGCGACGCCGAGGCCTATTCGGAGAAATTGCTCGGGGCACCGAGTTCGTTTTCGATTCGGACGTACGGAAGTGGGAATCGCCGACACGGAAAGGGGTCTGCGTCACGTGGTGCGGCCGCTGCGCCGGACCGGACGGGACGACCGGTTCAGCCCGGGTCGTCGGTGCCGTGGTTGCGTTCCCAGCGACCGCCGGTCGGCGACCTGTCCAACCGGATGGGTCCCTCCGCGTTGCCGGCGAGGTCGTTGTCCTCGATCCGGCAGTCCACGCAGCTGCCCCGTCCGGTGATCCAGAGCCCGTGGGTCTGCGCCTGCGGGTGCCGCCTGTCCCAGATCCGGTTGCCCCGGATGCTGGCCGAGTCGAGGGCCGCGTTCACCGTGATGCCGGCCCGGGTCGGCGGCGCCGCCGGCAGCTCGTACGAGGTGCCGGGCACGGGAGTGTCCGCGCTCCAGCCGGTGTGGGCGTCCGGCCGGATCGGGGCGAGGCTCAGCGTGGCGGAGTCGTTCGCCGCCACCACGGCGATCCGGTCGCCGACCCGGACCACCTTGCCCCGGTGCTCGTCGGGCTGCCAGGTCGCCCGGCGGTCGACCACCTGCTTCTCGCTGTACCGCACCGAGTCGCCGCCGCCGCGCTCGGCGGGGCCGCACTGCCGGCCGTTGCCCCGGATCCGGTTGTTCACGATGATCGCGTCGTCGATCGGTCGGTCGATCCGGATGGCGTCGAGGCTGTTGTCGTAGAAGTCGTTGCTCTCCAGCACGATCTCCCGCGCGTGCGCCTGCTCCTCGCCGCCCAGGCTGCGCTGGTGGTAGCCGTACCGACCGTTGCCGCTGATCCGGTTGCCCCGGATGGTGTACGGCCCGGGGGTGTTGCCGATGCTGATCCCGTCCCGCATGTTCCCGTCGATCACGCAGTCGGTCACGATGCCGCCCCGCCCGGCTGAGTGGGTGGTGCCCTTGGCCGAGACGTGGAAGCCCGCCTCCAGGTTGCCGGTCATCGTGCAGGCGGAGACGATCGCCCCGTTGGCACCCCAGTCGGAGATGCCGAACCGGTTGCCCTGGGCGTGGCAACCGATGATCCGGATGCCCCGCGGCCGCAGCTCACCGGCCTGCTGCAGCTCGAGGAAGATGCCGTTGGTGGCGTTGCCGACCGCCGAGCAGTTGACGATGTTCAGCCGCTCGACGCTGCCCCACCCGCCGATGCCGATCCCGATCCCGGCGCCGCCCATCTCGGTGCCGTTGTCCAGCCGGCCGCAGCCCACCACCAGCACCCCGTCGATCAGGCTGTCCTGCAGGAAGTCGCAGCCCAGGCCGCTCGCCGCGGTGTGGTGGATGTACAGGTTGCGGAACACGCCCCGGACCACGTACTGCAGGGCCAGCCCCTTGGCGAGCGGGTTGTACTCGGCCGAGGCCACCCCGGAGCCGTCGATCTCGAAGTCGGCGAAGGTGCAGTACGCCAGGTGCCGTTCCCGGTCCGCCCCGTGCAGCGCGGCGGTGTGAAAGGCCAGCGGGGTCGGGTCGGCCCGGTTGCCGGAGTTGCTCAGCACGAAGCGGGTCGCCCCGGGACCGGCCCCGACCAGCGAGACGCCGGCGCGCCACACCGTGCCGGCGTCCCGGATCGAGTAGACGCCGGGCGGGCAGTAGATCACCCGGGCCCGCCCGTCGGCGGCGTACGCGTCCCCCAGCCGGTCCACCAGCGCGGCGAACGCTGGCTGGTCGTTGGTCGTGCCGTCCCCGGTCAGGCCGTGCTCGTGGGCGTTGCAGAGCAGCGGCGCGCCGGCGACCGGGTAGGGACGCACTCCGGCGACGGAGGGCATGCTCGGGTACGCCATCCGTCTCCTCCCCCTCGACGACCCGGCCCGCTTTCCCGGTCCCGAGCAGGAGAAACGACGCGGCCCCGGCCCCCTGGCGGGGGCCGGGGCCAGGCGGGAGGGCTCAGACGTTCGCCACCAGCAGGGCGGGCTGCTCGACGCAGTCCGCCACGTGCCGCAGGAACCCGCCGGCCACCCCGCCGTCGCAGACCCGGTGGTCGAAGGTCAGGCTGAGCTGGGTGACCTTGCGGACCGCCAACTGCCCGTCGACCACCCAGGGCTTGTCCACGATCCGACCGACGCCGAGCAGCGCGGCCTCCGGGTGGTTGATGATCGGGGTGGAGCCGTCCACGCCGAACACCCCGTAGTTGTTCAGCGTGAAGGTGCCGCCGGTCAACCGGGCCGGGGGCAGGGTGCCGGCCCGGGCGGCGGCGGTGGTCTCCGCCAGGGCGGCGGCCAGCTCGCGGGTGGTCAGCCGCTGGGCGTCGCGCAGCACCGGGACGACCAGGCCCCGGTCGGTCTGCGCGGCGATGCCCAGGTGCACCCCGGCCGACTGGACGATCCGCTGCCCCTCGGTGTCCACGTGTGCGTTCAGCTGCGGATACCTCCGCAGGCCGCTGAGGCAGATCCGGGCCAGCAGGGCCAGGATGCTGACCGGCGCGTCCGGGGTGGCGGCGTTGATCGCGGCCCGGGTCGCCAGCAGCCCGGTGGCGTCCACGTCCACCCAGATGGTCACCTCGGGGATCTCCCGCCGGCTGCGGGAGAGCTTGTCGGCGATCGCCTTGCGGATGCCGGTGAGCGGGATGACCACGTCACCGTCGGGGGCAAGCCCGACGTGCGCGTCGGGCACGGCGGCGAGTCGGGCCGCCGGGGCGTCCAGGGCCGCCTCCACGTCGGCGCGGCGGATCACCCCGCCGGGCCCGGTGCCGCGCAGCGACGCCAGGTCGACACCGCGCTCCTTCGCGAGCCGCCGCACGATCGGCGAGATGACCAGGGGGGCCGGCGCGCCCTGGGCGGGCGACCCGGTGCCGCCGGTGGCCTCCGTCGGGGCGGGCGCCGCCGGGACGGCCGCGGCGTCCGCCCCGGCCGGGACCGCCTGCGCCGGAGTACCGGGGTCCGGGGCTAGCGCCAGGCGGGGGCGCCGCCGGCGGCGGCCGGCACCGCCGTGGCCGGTGCCGTATCCGATGAGGACGTTGCCGGAGCCGGCGCGCTCCTCCTCCCGGTAGGTGGCGTGCGGGTCGTCCCCGCCGTCGAGCGGGGCGATGGTGATCAGCGGCTGGCCCACCGGGCGGACCTCACCCGCCGCGCCGTGCAGGGCGACGACCCGTCCGGCGTACGGGCAGGGCACGTCGACCACGGCCTTGGCGGTCTCCACCTCGACCACGGTCTGGTCGACGCTGACCACGTCGCCGACGGCGACCCGCCACTCGACGATCTCCGCCTCGCTCAGCCCCTCGCCCAGGTCCGGCAGGAGGAAGTCCCGGGTTCCGGTCGCGGTGGTCATGCCGCCACCCACTTTGTGTCCGGCTGGTCGTCCCACTGCAGCCGGGCGACGGTGTCCAGCACCCGGTCCACCGAGGGCAGGTGGGTGTGCTCCAGCATCGGCGCCGGGTACGGGATGTCCAGGCCGGACACCCGCAGCACCGGGGCGTGCAGGGCGTGGAAGCAGCGCTCCTGCACCCGGGCGGCGATCTCCGCGCCGACTCCGGCGAAGCCCTGCGCCTCCTGGATCACCACGCACCGGCCGGTCCGGCGCACCGAGGCGGTGACCGTGGCGTCGTCGAACGGCACGATGGTGCGCACGTCGACGACCTCCAGGTCCCAGCCCTCCTCGCGGGCGGCCTCGGCCGCCTCGAGCGCGACCGGCACGGCCGGGCCGTACGCGACGAGGGTGGCGTCGGTGCCGGCGCGGCGGACGACGGCCTTGCCGAACGGCGCGGTACGGGCCGGCAGCTCCGCCTCGGCGCTGGAGAAGTAGAGCTTCTTCGGCTCCATGAACACGACCGGGTCCGGGTCGTCGATCGCCTCGCGCAGCAGCGAGTACGCGTCCTCGACGGTGGCCGGGGTGACCACCTTCAGGCCGGGGGTGTGCGCGTAGTACGCCTCGGACGAGTCGCAGTGGTGCTCCACGCCGCCGATGCCGCCGGCGTACGGGACGCGGATGACGATCGGCACGCTGAGCGCGCCCCGGGTGCGGTTGCGCAGCTTCGCCACGTGCGAGGCGATCTGCTCGAACGCCGGGTACGCGAACGCGTCGAACTGCATCTCGACCACCGGCCGCAGGCCGGACATGGCCAGGCCGACGGCGAATCCGACGATGCCGGCCTCGGCGAGCGGGGTGTCGAAGCAGCGCTTGTCGCCGAACCGGGCCTGGAGCCCGTCGGTGATCCGGAAGACGCCGCCGAGCTGGCCGACGTCCTCGCCGAAGACGACCACCCGCTCGTCGTCGAGCAGCGCGTCGGCGAGCGCGGCGTTGAGCGCCTTCGCCATGGTCATGGTGGCCATCAGGCGTCCCCCTGCTCGTCCCGGGCGGCGGCCAGCTCGGCGCGGACCTGCTCGCGCTGCTCGACCAGCTGCGGGGTCGGCTCCGCGTACACGTGCTCGAACAGGCTGAGCGGGTCGACCGCCGGCTGGGCGTTCATCCGGTCGCGCAGCGCGGCGGCGTACGCCTCGGCCTCCTCGGCGATCGCCGCGACCGCGGCGTCGTCCAGCGCCTCCCGGCTGCGCAGGTACGCCTCCAGCCGGGCGATCGGGTCGCGGTCCCGCCACGCCTCGACCTCCTCGGCGTCCCGGTAGCGGGTGGCGTCGTCGGCGTTGGTGTGCGGCTCCATCCGGTAGGTGTGCGCCTCGACCAGGAACGGGCCCTTGCCGGACCGGGCGTGCTCGACCGCGCGGGTGAGCACCGCGAGGACGGCCACCGGGTCGTTGCCGTCGACCTGCTCGCTGGGCACGCCGTAGCCGACGCCCTTGTACGCCAGGCTCGGCGCGGCGGTCTGCCGGGACAGCGGGACGCTGATCGCGTACTTGTTGTTCTGCACGAAGTAGACCACCGGAGCCTTGAAGACGGCGGCGAAGTTGACCCCCTCGTGGAAGTCGCCCTCGCTGGTGGCACCGTCCCCGATGAAGGCCAGCGCCACGGTGTCCCGCCCCTGGTACGACTCGCCGTACGCCAGGCCGGCAGCGTGCACGCACTGGGTGGCCAGCGGGGTGCACTGCGGCGCAGTGTGCGTGGCGGCCGGGTCGTAACCGCAGTGCCAGTCGCCGCGCAGCAGGGTGAGCACCTCGACCGGGTCGATGCCCCGGGAGGTCAGCGCCATCGACTCGCGGTAGGTCGGGAAGACCCAGTCGGTGTCCCGCAGGGCGAGGACCCCGCCGACCTGGCACGCCTCCTGCCCGCGCGAGGACGGGTAGACGGCCAGGCGGCCCTGCTTGGTCAGCGCGGTGGCCTGCACGTCGAAGCGGCGGCCGACGGCCATCCGGCGGTACATCTCCCGCAACGCGTCGACCGGCGGCTCCGGGTAGTCGTCCCGGGCCGGCAGCGGGGTGCCGTCCGGGTTCAGCAGTCGGACCGGCTCGGTGGTCGGCAGCAGGCCGGCCGACGGATCGGGGGCGGCCGGGGTGGCCGGCCGGCGGGTGCGGGGGGATGCCCTGCGGACCGCCTGGGGTGTGGTCGTCACGGCGGGGACCTCCTGGACGTGTGGTGGCCCTATGCTCCTGCTGTCGGATGATTGACTCAACATCGCGGATGAACGCGGGACGAATGGCATTGGAATGAGGGCTTCATGAGCCAGGAGACCGGCACCACACCGGGCACGGCGGGCGGAACGGGACGTTCGGCCGGGCCGCTCGACGAGGTGGACCGGCGGATCCTGCACGAACTGGTCCGCGACGGTCGGCTGTCCATCCGTACGCTGGCCGAACGGGTGCACGTCTCACGCACCAACGCGTACGCCCGGCTGGAGCGGCTGGTCCGCGACGGGGTGGTCACCGGGTTCCAGGCGCGGGTCGCCCCGGAGCCCGCCGGGCTGGGCACGTCGGCGTACATCGCGCTGACCATCGAGCAGAACACCTGGCGCGAGGTGTCGGCCGAGCTGGCCCAGGTCCGCTACATCGAGCACGCGGCGCTGCTCAGCGGCGAGCACGACGTGCTGGCCCTGGTCCGCGCGCCGGACAACGCCACCCTGCGGGACGTGGTGCTCGACCGGGTGCAGAGCATCGCCGGGGTGCTGTCGACGCGCACCTGGCTGGTCTTCGGGGAGTTCGACGGGACACAGACCCCCTGGCCGTGAGTCACCGCTCCGGCGGGGACTCCAGCCCTTCCCGATCGGCCAGTTCCAGCAGCGGTTCGAGGGAGAAGCGCCGCTCGTCCAGGCCGGCGTGCGGGTCGCCCCGCTCGGCGAACCGGGGCGGCAGGCTGACCACGTCGAAGTCCTCCGGCCGCGCGTCGTCCAGCTCCGACCAGTCCAGCGGCGCGGAGACCAGGGCCTGCGGGGTGGGCCGGATCGAGTACGCCGAGGTCATGGTGTGGTCGCGGGCCATCTGGTTGTAGTCGACGAAGACCGGCCGGTCCCGCTGCTCCCGCCACCAGGTGGTGGTGACCAGGTCGGGCAGCCGGCGCTGCATCTCCCGGCCGAGGGCCAGCACCGCCCGGCGGCAGTCGCCGAAGCTCCACCGGGGCTCGATGGACAGGTAGACGTGGATGCCCCGGCCGCCGGTCGTCTTCGGGTAACCGACCAGGCCCAGCTCGTCGAGGAACGCCCGTACCTCGTGGGCGACCGGCACCACCTGGGCGAAGTCCACCCCGGGCATCGGGTCGAGGTCGATCCGGAGCTGGTCGGGGTGTTCCACGTCGGCCTTCGACACCGGCCACGGGTGGAAGCGCAGGGTGCCCAGGTTGGCCGCCCAGGCCACCACGGCCAGTTCGGTCGGCGCGACCTCGTCGGCGGTGCGGCCACTGGGAAAGGTGATGTGCGCGGTGTGCACCCAGTCGGGCGCGCCCGCCGGCAGCCGCTTCTGGTAGAACGCGTCACCCTTGTTGCTCTGCCGGGTGGCGATCTTCGCGCCCTCGAACACCCCGCGCGGCCAGCGCTCCAGCATGGTCGGCCGGTCACGCAGGGCGCGCAGGATGCCGTCGCCGACGGCGAGGAAGTAGCTGACCACGTCCAGCTTGGTCAGCCCGCGTTCCGGGAAGTACGGCTTGTCGGGGCTGGAGACGCGGACCAGCCGCTCCCCCACCAGGATCTCCTCGGCCGCCGCGGTCGCCACGCCTCACACCGTACGACGCGGCGGCGCACCACGCGGGAATGTCGTCAGGTGATGAGCAGGACGCCGACGGCGATCAGCGGCACGGAGACGAAGAGGAAGATGCCGATCCCGGTGAGCACCCGTCCGCCGCCCCCGTCCTCCCGCTCCGGCGCGAGACCGAAGGCGGACCGCGCCGGCAGCATGCCGATCCGGCTCAACGTCAGGTCACCGGTCATCCCGAGCAGCGCACCGACCAGCATGAACGCCACGCCGAGCCGGTGGGTGAACTCGCCGCCGCTGACCCCGACCCAGACGCCGACCGCGACACCGATCACCACCACCGCGATCACGAAGAGCACCAGGGCTTCCCGTAGCCCCTTGATGACCGTCGACATGCGCCGTCCTCCCCCGCGGACCGGGCCCGCCCCGGTACGCCGGACGACATTCTGCCCGGTCGATGCCACGGTGCACAGTCCCGTTCCGGTCGGCAGGAGGACACGCCACGGCCGGACGGGCACGTGCCCGCCCGGCCGTCGGGTACGGCTCAGCCGTTCTCCTTCTGGAGCCGGCTCATGAGCATCTTCTTGCCCTGGTCGCCGGCCTTGCGATTGTTCTCCTGGATCTTCCGGAACCAGGTCGCCAGCTCGGTGTCGCCCCGATCCTCCGCATCGGCGATGTACGTCTCCATCTGCCAGATGTGCTGCAGTGACATCTGCACCGCGTGGATCAGGTCGTAGTTCTTGTCCTTCACCGGGCTCATCGGCTCTCGAACCATGGTCGCCACGGCACACCTCCCCGTGTGTCGGCTTTCGGAGCACCGCGCTTACCCGTCCCGGCGCGGTTCACGCCTCGTCCCGCCGGCCCGGCGGCCACTACCGGCACGGTTACCCGCAGCGGGCCCCGGGTACCGGAGGCCGCATGGCGGAACTCGCAGCCCTCTGGATCGTCCGGCATGGCGAGAGCACGGCGAACGTCGCGGCGACCGCCGCCGAGGCGTCCGGCGCCGAACTGATCGACCTCACCCACCGGGACGCCGACGTGCCGCTGTCGGCCACCGGCGAGGAGCAGGCCCGGGCGACCGGCCGTTGGCTGGCCGGACTGCCGGCGGGCCACCGCCCGGAGGTCGCGGTGGTGTCGCCGTACCTGCGTGCGGTGCGGACCGCCGAGCTTGCCCTCGCCGGCACCGGTGTACCGGTCAGCCGGGACGAGCGGCTGCGCGATCGCGACCTGGGCATCCTCGACGGGCTCACCCCGCACGGGGTGCGTTCCCGCTACCCGGCCGAGGCGGAACGCCGGGCCCGGCTGGGCAATTTCTACTACCGGCCGCCCGGCGGCGAGTCCTGGACCGACGTCGCGCTGCGGCTGCGCGCCCTCCTCGGCGACCTGCGCCGCGACCACGCCGGCCAGCGGGTGCTGCTCTTCGGCCACGACGCGCTGGTCTTCCTGCTCCGCTACCTCGTGGAGGGGATGACCGAGAAGGAACTGCTGGCGTTGACCCGCCAGCAGGTGATCGCCAACTGCTCGGTCACCGGCTGGTCGACCCACCGGGCCGGCCGGTTGACGCCGGAAGTGTTCAACGACGTCGCCCACCTGCGCCGGCAGGGCGCGCGCCCGACCCGGGAGGACGAGGTCCATGCCGAGCCGGTCTGAGGCCCCGTGCCCGTTGGCCACCGTCTGACGGTTGTTGTTCGTCCGTTCGGGTGTGTGTAACACCACACCAAATCCCTACGCTGATCCCTCGAAAGCGAGCGACCTGCTCGTTTTCCGCCGGCCCGCTTCCCGCCAGGGAGTGGGGCTCGGCCGGATCGGCCCCCTGGGAGTCTGTGTGAAGAACCTCCGTCGCAAGACACTGGCCGCCGCGTCCGCCATGACGCTCGCCGTCGGCCTCGCCCTCACCGGCGGGCTGGCTCCGGCGGCGGCCGCCGGACCGGAGACCTCGTATCTGGTCCTCGCCCCGCAGGGCGCCAACACCAACCAGGCCGCCGCCCGCGTGGCGTCCGCCAACGGCACCGTCGTGGCCACCTACGACCAGATCGGCGTGCTCGTCGTCCGCTCGACCAACCCGAACTTCGCCACCCAGGTGGCGGGCGCGGGCGTCGAGTCGGTGGCGTCCACCGCCGGCCTGGGCACCGCCCTCGATGACAGCGAGACCGTCGAGGCGTCCGCGGCCGACGTCGCCAGCGCCACCGGCGACCCGACCAAGGAGCCGCGCTACGGCGAGCAGTGGGACATGAACATGATCCACGTCCCGCAGGCCCACGCGATCACCACCGGCAGCCCGAACGTCGTCGTCGGCGTGCTGGACAGCGGTATCTCCAGCACCCACCCGGACCTGGCGACCCAGATCGCCAAGGACAAGAGCACGTCCTGCCTGGGCGGTGTCGTCGACACCACCGAGGCGGCGTGGAACCCGACCAGCAGCGACCACGGCACCCACGTGGCCGGCACCATCGCCGCCGCCGTCAACGGCGTCGGCGTGACCGGCATCGCGCCGGGCGTCAAGGTCGCCGCCGTCAAGGTGGTCAACAACGACGGCTTCATCTACCCGGAGGCCGCGGTCTGCGGGTTCGTCTGGGCCGCCGACCACGGGATGCAGCTGACCAACAACAGCTACTTCATCGACCCGTGGGAGTTGAACTGCCGCAACGACGCACGCCAGCGCCCGGTATGGCAGGCCGTGCAGCGGGCCATCCGTTACTCGCAGAGCAAGGGCGTGCTCAACATCGCGTCCGCGGGTAACTCGAACTACGACCTGGCCCACAAGAACACCGACTACGACAGCCCGAACAACCTGCCGGCGCCGCAGGAGCCCACGCCTCGCGAGGACCTCAACAGCGCCTGCCTCGACCTGCCGGCCGAGGCGCCGGGCGTGGTCACCGTCGCGGCGGTCGGCCCGACCGGGCAGAAGAGCTACTACTCGTCGTACGGTCTGGGCGTGGTCGACGTGACGGCCCCGGGTGGTGACACCCGGTTCCGCACCCAGGGTGCGCGGTCGACGCTCGCCGACGGCATCCTGTCGACGACCTTCAACACCGCCACCCGGACCAACGGGTGGGGCTACAAGCAGGGCACGTCGATGTCCGGCCCGCACGTCACGGGTGTTGCGGCGCTGGCGCTGTCGGCACACCCCGGGATGACCCCGAGTGCGCTGTCGTCGTTCCTGGAGCGTACGGCGGTGGCGCAGCCCTGCCCGGCGGGCGTTTACGACCCGGTGCCGAACTGGCCGGTGCCGGTTCCGCCGGCCACGCTGCCCCACAACATCGGCCCGTCGTACTGCTCGGGCGGGACGGCGCGTAACGCGTTCTACGGCGCCGGCATGGTCGACGCGTTCAACGTGGTGAAGTGAAGTAGCGGTAGCACCATCTATCGCGGGGCCCGGCGACGTGTCGCCGGGCCCCGTCCGTTTTTCCAGCTCAGGCCGGGGGTAGTGGATCACCGACAAAGCCGACCTACAAGGAGGTGCCGGTGTCCACCGACGCGATCGTCCTGCTCAAAGAGGACCACAAACAGATGCGCCGCCTGTTCCGCGAGTTCGAGAAGGCGGCGGACGGCCCCGCCGCCCGGCGGCAGGAGCTGGTGACCCGGATCATCGAGGCACTCACCGTGCACACCTACCTCGAGAACGAGGTGATGTACCCGCAGGTCCGCGAGCTCCTGCCCGACCTGGCGGACGACATCCTCGAGTCGTACGAGGAGCACCACGTCGCCGACCTGCTCTGCGCCGAGCTCGCCGACCTGGACGCCGCCGACGAGCGGTTCGTCGCCAAGACCACGGTGCTCATCGAGAACGTCGAGCATCACGTCGAGGAGGAGGAGCAGGAATGGTTCCCGAAGGTCCGCGAGGCGCTCGGCCGTAACCAGCTCCAGGAGATCGGCGAGCGGATGATCGCGATGCGCCCGGACGCGCCCCGCAGCCCCAAGGACCCGAAGGCGCGCCGGAGCGCCCGCGACGCCGCCACCGCCTGAGGCGGCCGGTACCCGACCTGGGGCCCGGCCTCTCCGGTCGGGCCCCGGCGTACCCGGTAGGATCGGCGCGGGCCGTGACTGGCGCGTGGGATGGAGCACCATCGGGGAGCGGTCCCGTCACGAGGACGCACGCCGAGCGCCTGGGCCTTCCGCACGTCACCAGGAGGTCGCATGTCGCTGAACGCCGAATCCACCGCCTTCCGCAGCGCGCTCGAGGTGATCCGCGCCGTCGAACCGCGGGTGGCCGACGCCATCGGGGCGGAGCTGGCCGACCAGCGCGAGTCGCTCAAGCTCATCGCCAGCGAGAACTACGCCTCCCCCGCGACCCTGCTGGCCATGGGCAACTGGTTCAGCGACAAGTACGCCGAGGGCACCGTCGGCCGCCGCTTCTACGCCGGCTGTCAGAACGTGGACACCGTCGAGGCGCTCGCCGCCGAGCACGCCCGGGAGCTGTTCGGCGCGGCCCACGCGTACGTGCAGCCGCACTCCGGCATCGACGCCAACCTGGTCGCCTTCTGGGCGATCCTGGCCGACCGGGTGGAGTCCCCGGCCCTGAAGAAGGCCCAGGTACGCCAGGTCAACGAGCTCACCGAGGCGGACTGGTTCGCGCTGCGCCGGGAGCTGGGCAACCAGCGGATGCTGGGCATGTCGCTGGACGCCGGCGGTCACCTGACCCACGGCTTCCGCCCGAACATCTCCGGCAAGATGTTCGACCAGCGCAGCTACGGCACCGACCCGGCCACCGGCCTGATCGACTACGACAAGGTCGCCGAGGCGGCCCGCGAGTTCAAGCCCCTGATCCTGGTCGCCGGCTACTCGGCGTACCCCCGGAAGGTCAACTTCCGGATCATGCGGGAGATCGCCGACTCGGTCGGCGCCACCTTCATGGTCGACATGGCGCACTTCGCCGGTTTGGTCGCGGGCAAGGTCTTCACCGGCGACTTCGACCCGGTGCCGCACGCGCACATCGTCACCACCACCACCCACAAGTCGCTGCGCGGCCCGCGCGGCGGCCTGGTGCTCTGCGGCCCGGAGCTGGCCGACCAGGTCGACCGGGGCTGCCCGATGGTGCTCGGCGGCCCGCTGCCGCACGTGATGGCCGCCAAGGCGGTGGCCCTCGCCGAGGCCCGCCGCCCCGACTTCGCCGACTACGCCTCTCGCATCGTCGCCAACGCCCAGGCACTCGCCGAGGGGTTGCTGCGGCGGGGCGCGAAGCTGGTCACCGGCGGCACCGACAACCACCTGGTGCTGATCGACGTCTCCGGGTACGGCCTCACCGGCCGGCAGGCCGAGCGGGCGCTGCTCGACTCGGGCATCGTGACCAACCGCAACGCGGTGCCGCAGGACCCGAACGGCGCCTGGTACACCTCGGGCATCCGGATCGGCACCCCGGCGCTGACCACCCGGGGCCTCGGCACCGCCGAGATGGACAGCACCGCCGAGCTGATCCACACCGTGCTCAGCCAGACCACCCCCGGCGAGTCCAAGGCCAAGTACGTGCTCGACCCGGCCCTGGCCGACAAGGTGAACAAGCAGGCCAGCGAGCTGCTGGCCGGCTTCCCCCTCTACCCCGGCGTCGACCTCGGCTGACGGTCGGGCCGGCCGGCTCCCGGCCCGGGCCTGATCGACACGGAATGCGGTGGTCGGGGCTGTCCGGCGCAACGGATGCCCCGGCTTGCCGCAGCGCGAGCCGATCCAGCCCGGGCCGCAGCGCGAGTCGGATCCAGCCCGGGCCGCAGCGCGCGCCGGTCAGGCCCGGCGGCGGAGGGCGCGCAGGCGGTGCAGGACCTCGCTGCCGCCGCGCCCGAAATGGTCGTGCAGGGCGCGGTACTCGGCGTACAGCTCGTCGTAGGCGGCGGCCCGGGTCGGGTCCGGGTACCAGGTCTCACGGCGCGGCGCGGCCATCGCCGCCGAGGCCGTCGCCACGTCCGGGTACGCTCCGGCGGCCACCGCCGCCTGGATCGCCGAGCCGAGCGCGGCCGGGTGCGCGGTGTCGACCACGTGCAGCGGGCGGCGCAGCACGTCGGCGTAGACGCGCAGCAGCAGCCGGTTGGCGGTCAGCCCACCGGCGGCGGTCAGCTCGTCGACGCGTACCCCGGCGGCCTCGAACGCCTCGACGACCGTCCGGGCGCCGAACGCGGTCGCCTCCAGCAGGGCCCGCCAGATCTCCTCCGGCCGGGTGGCCAGGGTCAGCCCGACCAGCACGCCGCTCAGCTCGTGGTCCATCAGCACCGAGCGGTTGCCGCTGTGCCAGTCCAGGGCGAGCAGCCCGTGCCCGCCGACCGGCTGGTCGGCGGCCAGGGCGTCGAGCAGCGCGGGCACCGGTACGCCGCGCCGCCGGGCCTCCTCGGCGTACCCGGCGGGCAGCGCCCGGTCCAGGTACCAGGCGAAGATGTCCCCGACGCCGCTCTGCCCGGCCTCGTAGCCCCACCGGCCGGCGGTCACCCCGCCCTCGACGACGCCGCAGACGCCGGGGACCTCCCGGCAGCTGTCCGCGTTCATGATCAGGCAGGTCGAGGTGCCGAGCACGGCGAGCATCCGGCCGGGCTCGACCGCGCCGGCCGCCGCGGCGGTGACGTGGGCGTCGATACCGCCGACGGCCACCGCAGTGCCCTCCGGCAGCCCGGTCCAGCGGGCGGCCTGGGCGGTCAGCCCACCGGCCCGGCTGCCCGGGGCCAGCAGCGGCCCGTCGAGCTTCGGCAGCAGCGCGGGCAGCTCGGGGTGCAGCGCGGCGAGGAAGTCCGAGGTCGGGTACCGGCCGTCCTGGCGCAGCCCCTTGAACCCGGCGGCGGAGGCGTTGCGGGTGAGGCGTCCGCACAGCTGCCAGACCAGCCAGTCGGCGGTCTCGATCCACCGCTCGGCCCGGTGGAAGACCTCCGGGTCCTCCTCCAGCACCTGGAGGGTCTTGGCGAGCTGCCACTCGGCGGACACCCGGCCCCCGTAGCGGGGCAGCCACGACTCGCCCCGGCCGGCGGCCAACGCGGTGATCCGGTCGGCCTGCCGCTGCGCGGCGTGGTGCTTCCAGAGCTTCGGCCAGGCGTGCGGCCGCTCCCGCAGCACGGTCAGCTGCGCGAGCGGGGTGCCGTCGGCGCGGGTGGGCAGCAGCGTGCAGGAGGTCGCGTCGAGGCCGACGCCGACCACGTCCGCCGGGTCGATCCCGGCGGCCCCGACCGCGGCGGGCACCGCCTTCCACAGCACTTCCCGGTGGTCGGCCGGGTCCTGCAGCGCCCAGTCCGGGGGCAGCGGTCCCCCGTCGGGCAGCCGCTCGGTGAGCACCCCGTTCGGGTACTCGTGGACCGCGCTGCCCAGCTCGGCGCCGGTGGCCACGTCGACCACGACGGCCCGCCCGGAGAGCGTCCCGAAGTCCAACCCGACGACGTACCGGCCCACCCGTGACTCCTCACCCCCACCGCCGGGGGTCGGCGCCGGGGGAGACAGGCTACCCGTCAGCGCAGCGGCCGCTTGAGGTGGTAGCGGTGCACCTCGGTGCTGCCCTGCACGTTGTTCACGTCCTCGGCGGCCGAGACCAGCTCCCAGCCCTCCCGCCCGACCCGGTTGAGGTGCGCGATGGCCGTGTCGCCGTACGCGGTCACGTCGGTGCGCGACCCGTCCGGGGCGTACCAGACGAACGAGACGTGGAAATTGCGGCCCTGCCCCTGATAGCGGCGGACCAGCAACGCGTACTCCCAGGCAACCATCCGTCCATTATCTACGGACGGATCTTCGGGCGGGAACACGGGTGGTGGCGGGACGGCGACACTGCGGCGTCACGCCGGCACCGGACGGGCGGCCAGTTCGTCGGTGATCAGCGCGGCGAGCCGGTCCAGCCCGAGGTCGATCTGCTCCGGCGTCACCGCGCTGACCGACAGCCGCAGCGCGTTCACCGGCACGCCGTCGTCGTAGAAG
The DNA here is from genome assembly GCF_026013475.1 of Micromonospora yasonensis. GTDB lineage: Bacteria > Actinomycetota > Actinomycetes > Mycobacteriales > Micromonosporaceae > Micromonospora > Micromonospora yasonensis. The sequence goes on from NZ_JAPDPH010000034.1 coordinate 16,234, forward strand.
TGCGCCATCGGGGTCCAGAGCACGCCGTGCTCCCCGGCGGAGCGGTGCAGCAACGCGTCGTCCACCCGGAACGGCACGGTCACCACCACGAAGAAGCCGCCGGCCGGGACGTTCCACCGCACCGGGCCACCGGCCGGGAAGCGGTCGGCCAGGCCGTCCACCAGGTGCCGCAGGTTGCGGGCGTACGCGGCCCGCTCCCGGATGTTGGCCGCGACCAGCGAGCAGTCGTGGGCCAGCAGCGCCCCGCCGATCACGGCCTGGGCGATCGGCGAGGTGTTCACGGTGACCATGCTCTTGATCTTGGCGAGCTGGTCGGCGAGCGGCCCGACCGACCCGTCGGAACCGGCCACCCGCTGGTCGGCGACGACGTACCCGACCCGGGCGCCGGGCAGCACGGTCTTGGCGAACGAGCCGAGGTAGACCACCCGGCGGCGGGTGTCCAGCGCCTTGAGGGTGGGCAGCCGCTCGGTGCCGCCGGCCGGGAAGAGGCCGTACGGGTTGTCCTCGATCAGCAGCAGCTCCTCGTCGGCGGCGAGGTCGAGCAGCCGCCGCCGCTGGGCCAGGTCCATGCTGACCCCCGAAGGGTTGGCGAAGTCCGGCATCACGTAGCAGGCGCGCGGGCGCAGCCCCTCAGCTCGGGCCCGGCGCAACTGCTCCCGCAGGTCGGCCAGGTCGATCCCGTCCGGGCCGCCGGTGACCGGGCGCACCGGCAGGTCGACCAGCCGGGCGGCCCCGGTCAGCCCGACGTACGTGGGGGCCACGGCGAGCAGGACGTCCGCCGGCCCGGCCCGCAATGCCCGCAGCACCAGGAACATCGCTTCCTGGCAGCCGACGGTCACCACGATCGTCTCCGGGTCGACGGTGATCCCCTCGTCCACCGCGAGGTTGCGGGCGATCAGGTGGTGCACGATCCCCTTGGTCCGGCCGTACTGGAGCAGGGTCCGGTCGACCTGCACGGGGTTCAGCCCGAGGTCGTCGGCGAGGTGCCGGCGGAAGGTGTCCAGATGCTCGTGCAGCGCCCCGGCGTCGAAGAACTCCTCGTACGGGCGCCCGGCGGCGAGCGAGACCGCGTCCGGATAGTGCTGGGCCACCTCGTTGAGAAAGTTCATCGAGTTCAGCGCGGGGTCGTCGACGCTGGCGTGCAGGGCCGCCACGGTCAGGTCCACCGGCTCCATCGTCAGCCTCCGATCAGGGTGCGTAGCTGCCGCGCCGCGGCCGGGTCGGGGCAGCCGGCGAGGGTGAGCGCGTCGCGCAGTTCGGCGGCGAGCAGCGCCAGGGCCGCCTCGGCGCCGGCCCGCCCGCCGGCCGCCAGGGCCCAGAGCAGCGGCCGGCCGACCAGCACGCCGGCCGCGCCGAGGGCGAGCGCGCGCAGCACGTCGGTGCCGCTGCGGACCCCGCCGTCGAACAGCACCGTGCACCGCTGCCCCACCGCCGCGACCACCTCGGGCAGGACGGTCGCCGACGCCGGGGCGCCGTCGAGTTGCCGCCCGCCGTGGTTGGATACCACCACGGCGTCCGCGCCGGCCTGCGCCGCGCGCACCGCGTCGCGCGGGTCGAGGACGCCCTTCACCACCAGCGGCAGCGGCGTACGCTCGCGCAGCCAGGCCAGGTCGGCCCAGCTCATCGCGGGGTGGAAGACGGCGCCGGTGTGCGCGGCCACCGCGGACCTGCCGGGGGTGCCCTGGTGGGCCAGGTCGTCGCGGCCGCCTGCCAGGTTGGCGGCGGTGACGTGCGGGGGCAGCGCGAAGCCGTTGCGCACGTCGCGCAGCCGCCGGCCGAGGACCGGCACGTCCACGGTGACCATCAGCGCGGTGCACCCGGCGGCCCGCGCCCGGTCCACCAGGTCGGCGACCATCACCCGGTCGCGCAGCCAGTAGAGCTGGAACCACACCGCGCCGCCCGCCGCCGCGACCTCCTCCAGCGGCGCGCTGGCCACGGTGCTGGCCACGTAGGGCACGCCGGCGGTCCGGGCGGCAGCCGCCAGGGCCACCTCGCCGTCCGGGTGCAGCAGTTTCTGGTACGCCATCGGTGCGACCGCGGCCGGCAGGGCGCACGTCCCACCGGGCAGCGCCGCCTCGGTACGCGGGGTGTCCACACCGGTCAGCACCCGGGGCAGCACCGCCACCCGGTCCAGGGCGGCCCGGTTGGCGGCGAGTGTGGACTCCGTGCCGCTGCCGCCCTCGACGAAGTCCCACACGTCGGCCGGCAGCACCGCCCGGGCCAGCGCGGCGAAGTCGGCCAGGCTGGCCGGCGGCACGAATGTCTCGACGGATGCCGTGAGCTGTTCAGCCATCCGCCGACCCGCCCGTGGCGGCGCCGGACGCCGACGCCGCCGGGGTGCGGCCGAACCGGTCGCGGAGGAAGGCCGCCGCCTGCTCCTGGGCCCGCCGTCCGGCGTCGAACACCCCGGGCATGGCGAAGAAGCCGTGGATCATGCCGGGGTACCGGGTCGCCTCGGTGGGGACGCCGGCCTCCCGCAGCCGGGCGGCGTACCGCTCCCCCTCGTCGCGCAGCGGGTCGTGCTCGGCGGTGATCACCAGCGCCGGGGGCAGCCCGGAGAGGTCCTCGGCGAGCAGCGGCGAGGCGAGCGGGTGGGCCGCGTCGGCCGGGTCGGTCAGGTAGTGCTGCCGGTACCAGGCGACGGAGTGCCGGTTGAACAGCAGCGGGTCCTCGTCGGCCCGGGCCGGGGCCGGGCCGGGGCGCTGGTCGGTGTTCGGGTAGACCAGCAGTTGGGCGACGAGCCGGGGGCCACCGTCGGCGCGGGCCAGCAGCGTGACCGCGGCGGCGAGGTTGCCGCCGGCGCTGTCCCCGCCGACCGCGAGCCGGTCCGGGTCGACGCCGACCTCGTCGGCGTGCGCGGCCAGCCAGCGCAGCGCCGCGTAGCAGTCGTCCACGGCGGCCGGGAAGCGGTGCTCGGGCGCGAGCCGGTAGCCGACCGTCACGGTCTGGCAGCCGGTGGCGTTGGCCAGCCGGCGGCAGATCCCGTCGGCGGTGTCCACGCTGCCGAGCGTCCAGCCGCCGCCGAAGAAGTAGACCAGGGTGGGCAGCGGGCCGTCCCCGGCCGGCCGGTGGATCCGCACCGGCAGCGGCCCGTCCGGGCCGGGGACCTGCGTGTCGCGTACCTCGTGGACCGGCTCGACCGCGCCGGAGCCGGCGCGGATCGCGGCGAGGTCGGCGGCGCGGGCCTCGGCCAGGGTCTGGGTGTAGAGCGGTGCGGTGCCGGCGGCCGCGCGGGCGGCCCGCCACGCGACCACCTGCGGGTCGAGGGCCATGCCGGTCTCCTAACTGCCGGTGGTGACGAAGAGCTTGTCGATGCCGCGCAGGAAGAGGCTGCCGCTGTACGTGAAGTCCTGGCTGACCGCCAGGCGGGGGAAGCGGGCGAAGAGTCGGGGCAGGGCGAGCCGCCCCTCCAGCTTGGACACCGCCGAGCCGAGGCAGAAGTGCAGCCCCACGCCGAAGGCGAGCGAGGGCGGGCCCTCCCGGTGCGGGTCGAACCGGTCCGGGTCCGGGAAGCGGGCCGGGTCGCGATTGGCCGCGGCGATCAGCAGCAGCACGTTCTCGTCCTGCTTGACCGGCACGCTGCCGAGGTCGGTGTCGCGCGGGGCGGACCGGGCCAGGAAGTGCACCGGGCTCTCCATCCGCAGGATCTCGTCCACGCAGCCGCGGGCCAGCTTGTCGTCGCCGGGCAGCGCGGCGACCACGTCGGGGTGGGCGAGCAGCAGCGGCAGGCCGTTGCTGAACATGTAGACGGTGGTGACGAAGCTGGCGTTGAAGAGCACGATCAGGTTGCTGATCAGCTCCTCCTCGGTCAGCTCCACCCCGCCGGCGTCCAGCACCTCGACCAGCCCGCTGATCAGGTCCTCGCCGGGCTGCCGCCGCCGGTGGGCGATCAGCTCCCGGTAGTACCCGCGCAGTTCCTCGGCGGCCTGGTTGGCCCGGGCCAGCCGTTCCGGGGTCTTGCCGGCGACGTCCATGTACTCGTCGATCCAGTCGACCCGCTGCCGGTACCAGGCCAGGTCGGCCTGGGGCAGGCCGATGAACTCGGCCATCACCAGCGCCGGGACCGGGTACGCGAAGTCGGCGACGAAGTCCACCTCGGCCCCGCCGGCGCCGGCCTCGGCCATCCGGTCCAGCCGCTCGTCGACGACCCGGACGATCACCGGCTCCAGCGCGCCCAGCCGGCGCGGGGTGAAGGTCTTCGCGAACACCGACCGCATCCGGGTGTGATCGGGCGGGTTGGTGAACATCATCGAGCTGAGGAAGGTACGCAGGATCTCCTGCTGCTCCCAGCCCGGCGGGAAGCCCTTGTACCACTCCGGGTCGCGCAGCACCTGGTCGACCAGGTCGTACCCGCCGGCGACGGCGGTGACGGTGCTGTGCTCGGCGCGGGTCGGGACAGCGTTGATCGGCCCGTGTTCGTGCAGGGCCGCGTACCACGGGTAGGGGTTCTGCCGGCCCTGCTCGCTGTACAGGCCGGTCAGGATCTCGTCGACGTCCACGGCGGTGGTTCCTCCCCAGGAGTGAGCGGCGGGGGCGGCGTGGTGCCGACGCCGCCCCCGCCAGGTGTCACAGGCTCAGCAGCGGCAGCGGTACGGCGTCCGCCATGGCCTGCGCGCCGCTGTCGTTCGGGTGGATGTGGTCCCCGGCGTCGTACGCGGGCAGCAGCCGGCTCGGGTGCGCCGGGTCGCGCAGCACGGCGTCGAAGTCGAGCACGCCGTCGAACTCCGCCGCGCCCGCGCCGCGCAGCCAGCTGTTCACCGCCTGCCGGGTGGCCTCCTTCTCCTCCGTCCACACGCCCGGCCCACCGTTGCCCTCGTATGGGGTGATGGTGCCGACCAGGCTGGTCAGGCCGCGCTCCTTGGCCTGCTGGTTGATCTGCCGCAGGGTGGCGATGATGCGCTCCGCGCTGTCGCCGTTCATCCAGATGTCGTTGATGCCCAGGTGGGTGATGAGGGTGCGCACCCCGGTCTGCGGGAAGACGTCCTCGTTGAGCCGGGCCAGGGCGTTCGGGCCGAGCTCGTAATAGCCCGGGAAGTCGCCCGCGCCGGGCTCGGTGCCCTCGTGGTTGAGCCGGTTGCCGGACAGGCTCAGGTTCAGCACGCCCGGGGTGCGGACCTCGGGCCGGGCGTCGATGAGCCGCGCGGCGAGCAGGTCCGGCCAGCGCCGGTCCTCGTTGACCGTGCTGCCGTTGCCGTCACCGATGGAGTCGCCCAGGACGACCACCGCGCCGGGGCTCATCCGGCGTTCCACGTCGATGCCGGAGAGGAACATCCAGCAGCAGTTCGGCTTGATGGTGAAGCCCGCGCCGCCGGCGGCGGTGGTGAGGTCGGTGGCGCCGATGAAGTTGGTGACCCGGGACTGGCCGTGGAACGTCACCGGGCCGGTGAGCACCGGGAAGTACACGGTGACGACCAGGTCCTCCTGCTCCTCGACCGGGAAGTCCAGCGGGTCGCTGAGCAGCTCGGCACCCTTGTTGATGGTGGCCGAGGCGACGCCGGAGAAGGTGAGTTCCCGGACACTGGCCGGGTCGATGTCGGACCGGTCCGCGGTCGCGGCGTCGGGCCGGGCGACGGTGGCGTGGCCGACCTTCACGGCCTGCTCGCCGTAGAGGTTGGTCAACCGGACCCGGAGCCGGTCGCCGCCGACGGTGGTCTGCACGGTCATCCGGATGCTCTGGTTGTTCAGGCCGGTGTTGGTCAGGCCCACGGTGTTGCCACGGGTGACCGCCGCGGCCCAGCTGGCCGCCCACTCCGCGCGCCCGCCCCGGGCGCTGTCGGTGTCGGCGGGGCCGGCGCTCGCGGTGACCGCCGGGGTGCCGGCGATCAACAGCGTGGCGGCGGAAGCTATCACGTGCCATCTCTTCGGGGTCGGCATTGATCCTCCATCGTCGGCAGCTCGGGGGCACGGTCGGATCGACGGCACTGCCCGGGCGATGGTCCGGAAACTAGCCGCCCAGCAAGATGAGCGTCAATCAACCTGATCGACATGATCAAATGTCTTCGGGGTGCCGGCGGACGCCGTTCGGCTCTGTCCTCCCCGGATCGTCCTGCCTAGGCTCTACAACCGGCGGCGGTGCGGTCGCCGACCCTGGCACCTGTCGTCGCGTCCCGGCTCTGACCTGCCCGGACGCTGTTCTCGGCGGCCTGCGTTCCCGCCGGCCGCAGATCACGATGGGGGCTGGAGCGATGACCGACGGCGCGGACCGACCGACGTCCTACGTGCACCGGGCGCTGGACCTGTTCGCCGACTTCGGCGACCGGGAGGCGCTCGTCGGTGGCGGCCGGCGACTGACCTATCCGGAGGTCGCCGCCGAGGTGCGCGGGCTGGCCGGCGCGCTGCTGCGGCACGGCGTACGCCCCGGCGACGCGGTGCTGGTGATGCTCGGCAACGCGGTGGAGGGGCCGCTGCTTCAGCTCGCCCTGCACCTGCTCGGCTGCCGGGCCATGTGGGTCGCCCCGGTGACCTCGCGGCGGGAGGTCGACGAGTTCGTCGTCCTGGCCCGCCCGGACGCCTTCGTCTACGACGCCCGCGACGGTGCTTCGCTGGGGCCGGAGATCGCCGCCGGCCTGGCCGGCGTACCGGTGCTCTGCCTCGGCCCCGGCGGCGCGGGGCCAGACCTCACCGCGGCCGGCGGCGAGCCGGTGGAGCTGCCCGCCGAGGTGCCCGCGCCGGAGTCGTTCCTGCAGACCAGCGGGACCACCGGCACCCCCAAGCCGGTGCACCACCGGGAGAGCTTCTACCAGCAGGTCCTCGCCCTGGCCGCGGACTTCCGGGCGGCCGGCTTCCCGCCGCTACGGCACCTGTCGCACTCGCCGATGTGGCTGGCCAGCGGCCAGATCACCGCGCTGTTCAACCTGTTCACCGGCGGGGTGCTGTTCCTGCGCGAGCGGTGGGACCCGGAGGCGTTCATCCGTACCGTGGACGCCGAGCGGCTGACCTCCACCTTCGTCACCCCGCCGATGCTCTACGAGGTGCTCGACCACCCGGCCCTGGCGGGGGCCGACTTCTCCGCCATGTTCATGTTCAACGTGGGCGCCGGGCCGGCCGCGCCGGCCCGGCTGCGGCAGGCGATCGCCCGCTTCGGCCCGTGCCTGCGCATCGTGTACGGGCTCAGCGAGGCGGTGGTGATCTGCGCGCTGCCCGGGCTCACCGAGGACCCGGAGCACCCGGAGCGGCTGCGTTCCTGCGGCCGGCCGTACGGGGACGTGGCGGTGGAGATCCGCGACGCCGAGGGCCGGGTGCTGCCCACGGGCTCCGACGGGGAGGTGTGGGTCCGCACCAGGCTCAGCTTCGCCGGCTACCACGGCCAGCCGGAGCTGACCGCCGAGACGCTGGTCGACGGCTGGGTGCGCACCCGCGACATCGGCCACCTCGACGACGACGGCTACCTCTACCTGGTCGACCGGCTCCAGGACCGGATCCTCACCCGGCAGCGGAGCTGGCCGATCTACTCCCGCCCGATCGAGGACGTGCTCGCCGCCCACCCCGAGGTACGTGCCGCCGCGGTGATCGGCGTGCCGGATCCGGTGGCCGGGGAGCTGCCGTACGCGTACGTGGTGCCGGCGCCGGGGGCGACGGTGACCGGCGACGAGCTGATCGCGCTGGTGACCGGGGAGCTGAGCGACACCTGGGCGCCCGGCGCGGTGGAGTTCGTCGACGCGCTGCCGCTGAACCGCTCGGCCAAGGTGGACAAGCGCGCCCTGCGCGCCCGGTACGCGGCCGCCCACCCGACGGATGCGGAGTCGGTGGGCACCGTGATCGGGAGTTCGGCGTGACCTCGCGCCGGGAGCTGTACACCCGGGCAGGCCCCGGCGGAAACCCGCGCCGGGAGCTGTACACCCTGGTCGGCGCCGACCTGCTGTCCAACCTGGGCACCCGGGTCTCGGTGGTGGCCATCCCCTGGCTGGTGCTGGAGACCACCGGCAGCCCCACCCGGATGGGCCTGGTCGCGGCGGCCGAGACGTTGCCGTACATGCTCTCCAGCGCCCTCGCGACCCCCTGGGCGGACCGGTTCGGGGTGCGCCGCACGGCGGTCACGGTGGACGCGGCCAGCGCGGCGGCGATGGCGGTGGTGGCGCTCGCCCCCTGGCTCGGGTTCGGCGCGCTGCTCGCGCTGGTCGCGGTGGCCGGCGGGCTGCGCGGCATCGGCGACCGGGTCAAGCACGTGCTGTTCAAGCCGGCCGCCGAGCGGGCCGGGGTACCGCTGATCCGGCTCACCTCCGCCTACGACGGGCTGGTGCGGGGCATGACGCTGTTCGGCGCGGTGCTCGGCGGGCTGCTCGTCGACTGGGTCGGGGTGACCCGGGCGATCTGGATCGACGCGACCACGTTCGCGGTCTGCGCGCTGCTGATCGGCGTGCTGGTCCGCCCGCCCGCACCGGCCCGACCGGCCCCCCGGGAGAGCTACCTGCGCGCGCTGCGGGGCGGGTTCGGCTACCTGCGTACCGACCGGGTGCTGCTGACCATGCTGGTCGTGGTCTCGGTGTCGAACATGTTCGCCAACGCCAGCGTCGCCGTCTGGATCCCGCTCTGGGTCGACCGGGTGCTCGGCGACCCGGCCGGCTTCGGCCTGCTGCTGGGGGTGTTCTCCGGCGGGGCGCTGCTGGGCAACCTGCTCTTCACCGTGGCCGGGACGCGGCTGCCCCGCCGGCTCACCTTCGCGCTGGGCCTCACGCTCAGCGGCGCGCCCCGGCTGCTCGCGCTCGCCCTCAGCGACCACCTCGCCGTGGTGCTCACCGTGATGTTCCTGTCCGGCATCGCGGTCGCGGCGGTCAACCCGCTGCTCGGCACGGCCCTCTACGAGCGGGTGCCGGAGTCGTTGCAGACCCGGGTGCTGGGCATCTCCGGCTCGGTGGCGTTCCTCGGCCTGCCGGTCGGGGCGCTGCTCGGCGGCTGGTCGGTGGCGCTGCTCGGGCTGACCCCGGCGCTGCTGGTGATGGCCGTGGTCTGCCTGGTGCTCACGGTCGGCCCGCTGCTGCTGACCCGATCGCAGGTGGACCGTCCGGCGCCGGAACCGGCGGTCTCCCCGGCGGCGTGACGCCGGTCTGGCGGGTTCGCGGGCGGCTCGCCCCGCTCCGGGCGTCGGTGTCCGAAGCGGGGTGATTGGCGACGGGAGGTCCGAACCGACACGTACGGTCACTGTCTCGTCACCGATCTGGCAATTTAACTATTTAGATGGCCAGTTCCTACCCTGAGTGATTGCTGGAAATACTGCCTGGGCCGTCCCGCGTGCTCTGGCGTAAGGGGTCTCTCCCATGTGGCAACCCGATGTCCTCGGCATCCGTCCGCTCCTGGCCGCCACCCGGTGGACCCGGTTGCTGGCCGTCGCCGTGGTGCTGATGCTGGTCTCCAGCGGCCTGTCCGCCTCCACCCCCCGGTCGCGCCCCGACCGCACCGCCACCCAGTCGGCGGTGCCCCCGGGCACCACCTGCGGCGAGAGCGCCGGCACCGCGGCGGCGGCCACCAACGTGGCCCTGGCCCTGCCCGACTACCAGCAGGTCGTGGCGCCAGGCATGGCGGCCACCGTGGCGTACGGCGGGGCGAAGCTGGGCATCGGCCCGAAGGCGGTGCGGCTGCCGACCGGCATCGGGATCACGGTGCTGGCGCCGGGGCTGACCCCGAAGCTGGACAGCGGCATGACCAACGTGACCGGCAAGACGAAGAAGGGCGGCGGCTACCGGTTCACCCCGCACCCGCAGCAGTTCGCCGAGTCGATCCAGGTCACCCTCCCGTACGACCCGGCGCTGATCACCGACGACTTCACCGCGCAGGACGTCTACACGTACTTCTTCGACGACGTGCAGAGCTGCTGGCAGGTGCTCGAGCGGGTGTCGGTGGACGAGGTCAACCACACGGTGACCTCACTGACCGACCACTTCACCGACATGATCAACGCGACCGTGACGGTGCCCGAGCACCCGGAGGGCGTGCAGTTCAACCCCAACCAGATCAAGGGGATCCAGGCCGCCGACCCGGGCTCGCAGGTCAACCTGATCTCCCCGCCGCAGGCGAACAACCAGGGCGAGAACCACCTCGCGTACCCGATCGAGGTGCCGCCCGGGCGGCAGGGGCTGACCCCGCAGCTGGGCCTGTCGTACAACTCCTCCTCGGGCAACGGCTGGACCGGCGTCGGGTGGGACCTGTCGGTGCCCACCATCTCGGTGGAGACCCGCTGGGGCGTCCCCCGCTACGCCGCCGGCACCGAGACCGAGACGTACCTGCTCAACGGGGAACAGCTCACCCCGGTGGCGCACCGGGGCGCGCCGGTGGCCCGGACCGCCGAGAAGGTCTTCCACACCCGGGTCGAGGGCAGCTTCGCGCGGATCGTCCGGCACGGGACCAGCCCGAAGAACTACACCTGGGAGGTCACCGACAAGAACGGCATCCACTGGCACTACGGGGCGCCGGCCGGTGCGGCCGGGCCCGCCGCGGACGCGAGCCTCGCCGACGACGACGGCGACGTCTTCCTCTGGGCGGTGAACGAGGTCCGCGACCCGCGCGGCAACTTCATGCGCTACCACTACGCGAAGGTCGCCGACACCGGCCTGGCCGGCGGCACCGTCGCCGGTCGCAACCTCTACGTCGAGAAGATCACCTACACCGGCCAGGGCACCACCGAGGGCCGGTACGCGGTCGCCTTCGACCGGGACCGGGAGCTCGGCGAGGCGCTGCGGGTGGACACGTCGATCGACGCCCGGGGCGGCTTCAAGCGGGTCACCGCCGACCTGCTGCGCCGGATCGAGGTCAGCCTCGACGGCAAACTGATCCGCCGCTACGACCTCACCTACACCCGGGGCGCGTTCTTCAAGACGCTGCTCAAGGCGGTCATCCAGTACGACGCCGACGGCGCCGAGTTCAACCGCCACGAGTTCAGCTACTACGACGACATCCGCGACGACGCCGGCCGGTACCAGGCGTTCCGCCAGGTCCCCTGGACCTCGCCCGGCGACGGGCTGGGCAACTCCGCGCTCAACCTCACCTCGGACCGGGCCGGCGACGCCAGCGCGCTGAACGCCAACACCAACACCAGCGGCGGCGGCCACCTCTACGTGGGCGTGGGCACCTCGCCGACCAAGTCCGGCACGGTCGGGGTGAAGCTCGGCTTCAGCCACGGCGAGGACAAGGGCCTGCTGGCCCTGGTGGACGTGGACGGCGACGCCCTGCCGGACAAGGTCTTCCGGGACGGCGGCACGGTGAAGTACCGGAAGAACCTCTCCGGCCCGGCCGGCGAGCCGACCTTCGCCGCCCAGGCACAGCCGCTCAACCTGCCCGGCATCATGGGCGAGTCCAGCAACACCCTCACCCTCGGCGTCGAGGGCTACCTGGGCGCGGTCGCCGCCCAGCTCGACTACGTCAACTCGTTCGCCACCACCAGCCAGTACTTCAGCGACGTCAACGGCGACGGCATCCAGGACCTGGTGAACGGGTCCACCGTGCTGTTCGGCCGGGTCGGCGCGAACGGGGTGCCGGTGTACGGGGTCAGCGGCGACACCCCGGCGCCGATCGGCCAGGGACAGGTCGACGCCGACGGCCTCTTCGGCTCGTTCGGCGCCGACCGGGACCGCCTCGACCGGTCCTTCCCGCTGCTGGACAGCGTGCGCCGCTGGGTGGCCCCGTACGACGGAACCGTGACGATCAGCGGGGACGTCCGCCTCTCCCCCGGCACCGCCGCCGCCCGAGCCGAGTCGCGCACCGCGGACGGGGTGCGGGTCGCCGTGCAGAAGGAGGGCACCGAGCTCTGGTCGGCACGGATCGGCAAGGACGACAACGACCCGCACAGCCCGGCCGGGGTGGACGCGGTGAGCGTCGCCCGCGGCGACCGGCTCTACTTCCGGGTCGGCTCGGTCGCCGACGGCGGACTCGACCAGGTCTCCTGGGACCCGCAGGTGAGCTACGTCGGGGTCGGTGACCCACAGGACGTCAACGGCCTTCCGGCATACCGCTTCCAGGCGTCCCGGGACTTCACCCTGGGCGGGCGTACGGCCACCGCGAAGGCCCCGCTGACCGGCACCATGCACCTCTCCGGCGACCTGGTGAAGTCCGCCGCCACCTCCGACGACGTGACCGTGCTGATCACCCGCAACGGCACGCCGGTGCTGGAGCGCACGATCGCGGCGGCGGACACCGGCAGCGTCCCGGTCGACCTGGACGTCGACGTGCAGCAGGGCCAGACCCTGCAGTGGCGGATCCGGGTCGACTCGCCGATCGACGTGGACAAGTTCGCCTGGACGCCGCGTGCCTACTACACCTCCGCGCAGGGCGTGGACCAGGTCACCGCCCCGGACGGCAAGCCCTACATCGACGTGTACCCGCCGTACACGCTGGACCTGTACCCGGTCGACGCGCTGACCGCGCCGCAGCAGACGTACGCCGTGACCACCGGCGGCACGCTGACGGTCGCCCCCCAGCTCGCCTTCGACTTCGGCACCGCGAAACCGACCGCCCGGGTCGCCTTCACCGTGAAGCGCCGCGGCGACCTGGTCGCCAAGCGGTTCTTCCAGATCACCAACGGGGTGGTGACCGCGCCGGACCCGTTCGAGGTCAGCGCGGACAGCGGCGACGAGCTCTGGTTCGACTTCAGCACCACCGACCCGGCGCTGCGCGGCTTCCTCACCGGCAGCGGGGTCACCGTCGACGGGGTGGACGCGCCCAGCGCGTTCCGCAGCGCCGCCGAGGAGGGCGCGTTCCCGCAGCCGTACCGGGGCTGGGGCGCGGTCGGCTACAACGGCAACGGCGACCGGGCCGCCCAGCCGATCGCCCAGGACGACCTGGTCGTCGACGAGCACTACGGCGACCAGCTCCCGGACAGCGTCGACCCGCAGGCCCAGAAGGACGCCTTCGCCGCCGACCCGAAGGTCGACCCGCCGAAGGTCACCCCGTTCACCCCGTCGCCGCAGGACGGCCGCTGGGGTGCCGGCGAGCACTCCTGGGTGGCCCGGACCGAGGTGAGCAGCGCCCGCCTCGGCACCGACTCGGTCAACCTGCCCCGGCCGCAGGACTTCGCGGGCGCCACCGCGGTACCCCGGCTGTCCCGCTCCCAGCAGGTCTCGGTGACCGGCAGCGTCGGCGGCGGCGTCGGCTCGCTCGGCGGCAGCCTGGCCACCGGCGACAGCACCGGCCAGCTCGACTACCTCGACCTCAACGGCGACCAGTACCCGGACGTGGTGGGCGCCGGGGCGGTGCAGTACACCGACCCGAACGGCGCGCTCGGCGCCACCCGGGGCGCCCTGCCCGACGGCGCGGTGCGCCGCAGCAGCAACGTCTCCGGCAACGCCAGCGCGGGCAGCGCCGCCCGCACCATCTCCACCGGCCGGGGGTACGACAGCCCGCCCGGCACCTCCACCGCCACCAGCGCGCAGTCCGGCAACGACATGCCACCGCTGGGCTTCGGCGGCAGCTTCGGCGGCAGCAAGTCCGACGGCGAGTTCGACCTGCTGGACGTCAACGGCGACAGCCTGCCCGACCGGGTGTACGCCGACGGCCGGGTGGCGCTCAACCTCGGCTACGCCTTCGCCCCGGCCGAGCAGTGGCGCAACCCGGTCGGGCTGAACAAGGGCGGCGGCACCAACGGCGGCGTGAACATCGGCTTCAACACCGACTTCTACGGCTTCGCCGGCGGCGCCTCGTTCAGCCAGGGCAGCTCCTCCTCGTCCGCGACGCTCGCCGACATGAACGGCGACGGCCTGCTGGACCAGGTCCTCTCCGGCAGCCCGATCCGGGTCGGCTTCAACACCGGCAACGGGTTCGAGACGCCGCTGCCCTACTACGGCAGCCTCACCGACGTCAACGGCGACCGGAACGCGAAGCTGGGCGGCGGGGCGTACTTCACCTTCGGCATCTGCTTCGTGGTGGTCTGCATCGTGATCAACCCGGGCGCCGACGTGGCCACCGGGGCGAGCCGGACCGAGCAGGCGCTGCGCGACATCAACGGCGACGGGTACGCCGACCACCTCGCCTCCACCAAGGACAACCAGCTGGTGGTGGCGGAGAACCGGACCGGCCGGACCAACCTGCTGGCCGGGGTGACCCGCCCGCTGGGCGCCCGGATGGACTTCGACTACACCCGCGACGGCAACACCTACGGACAGCCGCAGTCGCGCTGGGTGCTGTCGAGTGTGTCGGTGAACGACGGCCGGCCCGGTGACGGGCAGGACGTCCAACTGGTCACCTACCGCTACTCCGGCGGCGTCTACGACCGGCTGGAGCGGGACTTCCGGGGCTACGGCACCGTGGTCGAGCAGCACCGGGACCACGGCGACGGCGACGCCGTCCGGCGCAGCGTCACCCGCCAGTTCCGCACCGACAGCTTCTACACCAAGGGGCTGCTCACCCGGGAGCTGACCGCCGACGGCGAAGGCCGGCCGTTCCAGGAGACCCTGCACACCTACACCGCCCGCGACGTCGGCGATCCGGCCGGCACCGCCGACCTGGCCAGCACCACGGCAACCCTGTTCCCGCAGGAGACCCGGACCGACGTCCGCTACTACGAGGGCCAGGCCGACCCGGGCAAGACCACGTACATCACCCGGGAGTACGACGCGGTCGGCAACCTGACCCGGCAGTTCGACGCGCAGGACGCCGGCACCGCCGACGACCTGGACGCCCGGATCGGCTACACGTACACCGACCCGGCCTGCCGGGACACCTGGATCGTGGGCATGCCGCACGTGATCGACGTACGCGGCGACGGCACGCTGATGCGGCACCGGGAGTCGACGATCAACTGCGCCACCGGTGACCTGGCCCAGGTACGGGCGGCGCTCGCCGACGGCAGCACCGCCACCACGGACCTGGAGTACTACGGCGACGGCAACCTGAAGTCCGTCACCGGCCCGCCGAACCAGGCCGGCCAGCGCTACCGGCTCGACTACACCTACGACACGGTGGTCAACACCCACGTCGAGCAGATCACGGACAGCTTCGGCTACACGTCGAAGGCCACCCACGACTTCCGGTTCGGCCTGGTGGAGACCACCACCGATTTCAACAACCAGCAGGTCCGCAACACCTACGACGCCAAGGGCCGGCTGGACACGGTGACCGGGCCGTACGAGATCCCGGCGAACCGGTTCACCATCGACTTCGAGTACCACCCGGAGGCGGCGTACCCGTACGCGGTCACCCGGCACGTGGACCGGCAGGCGGACGGGAGCATCCGGGACGACACCATCGACACCATCACCTTCGTCGACGGGTTGAACCGCACCACCCAGACCAAGAAGGACGCGGCCGTGCCGGCCGAGACCGACGGGCCGCCGCAGGACGTCATGGTGGTCTCCGGCCGGGTGGCCTACGACTACCTGGGCCGGGCGGTGCAGAGCTGGTACCCGGTCACCGAGCCGAAGGGCGCGGCCAACACCACCTTCAACCCGGCGTACGACCCGGTGACCCCGACCCGGGTCAGCTACGACGTGCTCGACCGGACCACCCACACCACGTTCCCGGACGGCACCGCGACCAGCATCGACTACGGGTTCGGGCCGGACCGGGACGGGGTGACCCAGTTCGAGACGATCGTCACCGACGCCAACGGCAAGACGAAGCGGACGTACACCGACGTCCGGCAGATCACCACCGCGGTCAAGGAGTTCAACCCGGCCGGCGGCCAGCCGGTGATCTGGACCAGCTACCGCTACGACCCGATGGGCCAGCTGGTCGCCGCCGTCGACAACAACGGCAACGTCACCAGCTCGACGTACGACAACTTCGGCCGGCGGACCGCGCTGACCAACCCGGACACCGGCACCACCCGGTCGGGATACGACCTGGCCGGCAACCTGGTCCGGAAGGTGACCGCCAAGCTGGCCGCGGTGTCCAAGGCGATCGAGTACGACTACGACTACACCCGGCTGAAGGCGATCCGGTACCCGGTCTTCCCGGCCAACAACGTCAGCTACACCTACGGCCCGCCGGGCGCGTCGGACAACGCGGCGAACCGGATCACCGGCGTGACCGACGGCGCCGGCACGGTCAGCCGCCGCTACGGCCCGCTGGGTGAGCTGACGCAGGAGACCCGGACCACCCCGGCCCAGGGCAGCCACGTCGAGACCTTCACCACCACGTACGCGTACGACTCGTTCAACCGGATGCTCTCGCTCACCTTCCCCGACGGCGAGAAGCTGTCGTACCACTACAACAGCGGCGGCCAGGTCGACTCGGCCAAGGGCGTCAAGGGCGAGTTCGCGTACGACTACCTCAAGCGGCTCGACTACGACAAGTTCGAGCAGCGGATCCTGCTGGACACCGGCAACGGCACCCGCACCCGGTTCAGCTACAACGCCGAGGACCGCCGGCTCAGCACGATCAAGGCGAACCTGTCCAACGGGTACGTCTTCCAGAACCTGAACTACGGCTACGACAACGTCGGCAACATCATGTCCGTCGTCAACGACACGGTGGCTCCCAGCGGCCCCGAGGTCGGCATGCAGGTCGGCGGCCCGAGCACGCAGACCTACCAGTACGACGACCTGTACCAGCTCACCCACGCCGAGGGCAGCTACCAGCCGCGTACCCCGCAGAACGACCGGTACCGGGTGGACCTCAGCTACGACAGCCTGCACAACGTCACCCGCAAGACCCAGGTGCACGAGTTGGTCAGCAACGGGGCCACCATCGTCGAGGGCAAGCTCAGCTACGACTACGCGTACGCCTACGGCAGCGCGAAGCCACACGCCCCGACCGCCATCGGCATCTACTCGCTGGCGTACGACGAGAACGGCAACCAGGTCAGCCGGAACCAGCAGCCCAAACCGCGCCGGCAGCTGATCTGGGACGAGGAGAACCGGCTCGCCTGCAGCCACGAGAACGTGCAGAGCCAGACGCTGCCGCAGACCCCCGCGTCCTGCGACAACGCCGGTGGCACCCCGAACAGCGCCCGTTACTACTACGACGACCAGGGCAGCCGGGTGGTCAAGGACGGGGCGCAGTTCCACATCTACCCGAACCAGAACTACTCGACGCGCGGCAACAAGCAGTTCAAGCACGTCTACGTCGGCCAGGACAAGCTGATCACCAAGCTGGTCGAGCCGACCTTCCGCCGCGAGGACCGGCAGTACTACTCGCACAGCGACCACCTCGGTTCGACCGGGTTCGTCACCGACGACCAGGGCGGCCTGAGCGAGCACCTGCAGTACTTCCCCGGTGGCGAGACGTGGGTCAGCGAGCACTCCTCGCAGCCCGTGCCGCAGCAGTTCACCGGCAAGGAGTTCGACCAGGAGACCAACCTCTACTACTTCGGGGCCCGCTACTACGACCCGCGTACCCAGGTGTGGCAGAGCGCCGACCCGGTGCTGGAGAACTACCTGGAGGGCACCCCGAACGGCGGCGTGTACGCCTCGATGAACCTGGCCCTCTACACGTACGCCTACAACAACCCGATACGCCTCGGCGATCCCGACGGCAGGTTCCCCTGGAACCGGGTGCTGGGCGGGGTGAAACTCGTCGGCGGCGTCGCCGAGGCCGCCGCAGGCGTGGCGCTCGGGGCCGCGACGAGCTGGACAGGGGTCGGCGCGGTCGCCGGTGGCGCGGTCGCCGTGCACGGGGTGGACGTCGCGATCAGCGGCGCACGACAACTGTTCAGCGGCGAGGAGACCAGCTCCTTCACCAGCCAGGGGTTGCAGGCGGCGGGGGTCAGCAAGCAGAACGCCGAGCTGATCGACGCCGGCATCTCCATCGTCGGCAGCGCCGGCGCCGGCGTCGCCACCTCGGCGATCCGGGGCGCGGCCACGGCGGCGCCGAAGGCGGCGGCGGCCGGGGCCGAGCAGGTGGCGGCGCGGACCGCGCCGACCACCGCCGAGCGGGTCGCGCAGACCGCGGCGAACATCCCCTGCGTCGGCAACAGCTTCGCGGCCGGCACCCGGGTGTTGATGGCCGACGGCAGCACCAAGCCGATCGAGCAGGTACGCACCGGTGACCAGGTGATCGCCGAGGACCCGGAGACCGGTGAGCGCGGCCCGCGGGAGGTCACCCACCTGATCATCGGTCAGGGCGTGAAGCACCTGGTCGACGTCGAGGTCAACGGCGAGCTGATCACCGCCACCGACAAGCACCCGTTCTGGGTGGAGTCGGCGAAGCGGTGGGTCGACGCGCAGGACCTGACCGCCGGGGACAGCGTCCGGCTGGCCGACCACCGGATCGTCACCATCCGGCAGGTCCGCCACTACACCCAGGTCGACCGGGTGTTCAACCTGACCGTCGACGGGATCCACACGTACTTCGTGGTGACCGGCGACGGCCGGGCGGCCGACGCGGTCCTGGTGCACAACGCGAACTGCTCGGTGAACGCGAAGATCCTCGCGCAGAACCTGTCGGCGGCCAACGTGGTCCGACCGGCGGAGACGGCGGCGCACCACATCGTGGCCAGCGGCGCCAAGGCCGCAGGGCCGGCCCGGGCCCACCTGGCCAGCCTCGGGGTGAGCATCAACGAGGCGGCCAACGGCGTCTACCTGCCCCGCTTCGTCAGCTCGGCCAACCCGCTCGGCGCGGCGGTGCACTCCACCACGCACAGTCCGGCCTACTACGCCGAGGTCAACCGGTTGATTCTGCAGACGAGGACGGCACAGGAAGCCCGCAACGTGCTGGCGTACATCGGTAGACAGCTGGCGGCGGGACCGTGGCCGTGATCCCGCCGCCCCGGGCCCGCGCGGGCGGGCCCGGGAGAGGAGTATGACGGGCATGTCACCGCGACTGCCGATCGAAGCCGCCGAGGCCGCCTTCCGCGACCTCGGCGGCTTCGCCGTGGACGACCCAGCCGCGCCGCCGCCGGCCCGGCTGATCGAGGCGGTACGCCGGTTCGCCGCCGTCGAGTTCGACGTGTCGACCGAACTGCCGGACCAGGACGGCCTGCTCTTCCAGTACACCCCGCTGGGCGGCAGCTTCCTGCTCGGCTTCGTCCGCCAGTTCGAGCTGGTCGACGCCGACGGCGAGCACGAGGGATACGTCCAGCTCCACGCGGACTACGAGCTGCCCCCGGACCCGGAGCTGACCGCCCTCGGCAGCTACACCGACTGGTGGTTCCGGGGTGGGCCGGAGTCCTTCGACGACTGGTTCCTCCGGGTGTCCACCCACCCGGTCTGGCAGCGGGCGGCAGGGGTCACGCCGGCCCGCTTCGAGATCTACGCCGACGAGGTGTGAACCTCTCCATGGCGACCTGGGAGGACGTACGCCGGATCGCGCTCGCAAGGAGGCGCTGCTCGCCGACGACCCGGCGGATGAGACCGACGGCGCCACGCGGTAGCCGCACGGAGCTGACGAATTGCGGGCCCCGACGAACGGGTGATCCGCGGCGGGCGCCGCCGGCAAGGTCACTTGAGACCTCCTTTGGAGCTGACAGCACAGACGACTCACGGACGACCGGCACCCGACCCGGCGACGCAGGGGGCGACAGGGGTGACGCCGGAGGTGCCGCCAGGGGGATGCCGGGGCGCCGGGCTGGCGACGCGGCGGGCGGCGACATCACCAACGACTCAGCTCCAAAGCGTTTCGCAGAACTACACCCGCCTCGCAGGCGATGGCAGGGCCCACACCCGGGGGCCCCCAATCTCCAGCGTCACGGCTCCCGCGGCACGGCCACGCCGGCGACGCGGACCGCCTCCTCAGGGGTGTCGACGTGGACCGGGCCGGGCACCGGGCGACCGTCGGCGTCGACGATCCGCCAGCCGCCGAGCACCACCACCGGGATGCCGCCCCGGCGCAGGCCGAGCGCCACCTCGCTCAGGGTCCCCCAGGAGCCGCCGATCGCGATCACCGCGTCCGCGCTCCACACCAGGATCGCGTTGCGGGCCTGTCCCATGTTGGTCACCAGGTACGCGGACAGCTCGGCGGGACCGGGTTCGGTGCCGTCGTCGGGGCGTACCCCGATGACCAGGCCGCCGCGGGCGCGGGCGCCGGCGGCGACGGCGGCCATCACGCCGCCGCCTCCGCCGCAGAGCACGGTGGCCCCCTGGCCGGCCAGCAGCTCCCCCACCCGCCGGGCGTGCGCCAGCTCGGCCGGCGTGGCGTCGGCCGGGCCGCACACCGCCACCTGCATCCGTCTCACCTCCACCGCAGGTCAGGCCGGAGTGAGCACGGCCTCCTTGAGCAGGCGCCGGGCCAGGACGAGGCGGTCCGCGTCGTCGTCCAGGCCGGGCAGGTCGCCGACCCGGGTGACCTCGCCGGTGAGCACGGCCCGCAGCGCCGGCTCGCAGGTGCCGGGCAGGCTGATGGTGCGGTCGAAGAGTCGCAGCGTCACCGTGCCGTCGCCGGCCGGACCGAGCTGCCAGCGCAGCCCGGCGCGGGGCGCGACCCGGCTGTCCGGGGCCAGCGCGGCCAGGGCGGCGGTCTGGGCGAGCGGGCGGATCGGCGCCGGCCGGGCGGCCGGCCAGGCCCGGGCGCGCAGCCGGGCGGCCACCGCGGCCGGGTCGGCCCGCAGCAGCCAGTCGCGCAGCGCCTCCACCGTCTCGGTCAGCTCCGGCTCGATCGCGTCCGGGTCGGCGACGTCGATGCCGAACGGCAGCCCGGCGCGCAGCCGGGGATCCTCGGCGGCGAGCGCCAGCAATTCCTCGACCAGGGCGTACCGGGTCAGCGCGCGGATGCCGACGGTCAGGTGCAGCGAGCTGGACTCCTGCGCCTGGGCGCTGTGCAGCCAGCCGCGCGGCAGGTAGAGCGCGTCGCCCGGTTCGAGCACCACGTCCAGCTCGGGCCGCCCCTCGGCGGTGGCCGAGACCTCGTCGGCCCGGCCGCCCCAGGGCTGCTTCTCCAGCGGGTCGGGCAGCACCGGCGGGTGGATCCGCCAGTGCTTGCGGCCGTCGACCTGGAGCACGAAGACGTCGTGGGTGTCGTAGTGGGTGGCGAAACCCTGGCTGCCCACCGGGGTCAGGTAGGCGTTGACCTGCGCCGGCTGGGCCAGGGCGACGCCCAGGTCGCGGGCGAAGTCGACCAGCGCCGGCCAGGCGCGGTGCAGGCCCTGGAGGACCAGCGTGGCGCCGTCGGCGTACAGCGCCAGGACCTTCTCGTCGAGGACCTGGTCGCCGATCTCGGCGCCGGCGCCGCCACCGCCGGTGTAGTGCGCCGCCGGCACCAGTTGGCCGTCCTTCGCCACCCGCAGGAACGGGGTTCGCAGGCCGCGCCGGCTGAGCAGCTCGTCGGCGTCGGCCGGGCTGAACAGGTCGGTGAAGCCAGCCGGGTTCGGCAGCTCGGCGGCCCGGGACAGCAGCGGAGCGCGCCCCCAGTGGTCGGCGGCGAACTTGGCCGGCTCCTCCGCCACGCACCGGGCCAGCGCCTCGCCCACGGAAGACGGAACCGCCGGACGGCCGTGGCCGCCCGGCGGGTCGAGGTAGGTCATGGCGATCCTCAGGCGCTGCCGTCGGCGCCACCGTCGCGCTGGCCCGGGGTCGCGCCACCGTCGGCCGGCCCCTCCGCGCCGCCGTCGGCGCCACCGTCCTGCTTGCCCGGGGTCGCCCCGCCGTCGGCCGGACCCTCGGCGCCACGGTCGGCACCCCGGTCCGCGCCGCGTTCCGCGCCACGGTCCGCGCCGCCGTCGGCGCCACCGTCCTGCTGGCCCGGGGTCGCGCCACCGTCGGCCGGACCCTCCAGGCCGCCGCCGCTGGTGGTCTGCATGTCGTCATCGTTGAGTGCCATGGGTGCTCCCTCGGGTTTGCCGCCCCGTCGTGCGTCGGGGTTCCTCGTGCAGCGGTACCCCACGCGCGATCTTCTCTAACCACACCGTAAACGTCGGGACCCGGCGACACGGACGGTTCGCCCGGCCCCGCGCATCCGATGGCAGGCGGACCGACGCCACCGGTGCCAGGATGGCCGAAAGGGAGGTGGGTCATGGGGCAGCCGGAACCGTTGACACCGCTGGCCGAGGACTGGCAGCGGGCGCTGGCCGTGGTGGCCCACCCCGACGACCTGGAGTTCGGCGCGGCCGCCGCGGTGGCCCGCTGGACGAGTCAGGGCCGCGAGGTCGGCTACTGCCTGCTGACCAGCGGGGAGGCGGGCATCGACGGGATGCCGCCGGAGCGCAGCCGGGTGCTGCGCGAGGAGGAGCAGCGAGCGTCCGCCGCCGTGGTCGGGGTCCGCGCGGTCGAGTTCCTCGGCCTCCCCGACGGCCTCCTGGAGTACGGGGTCGCGCTGCGTCGGACGATCGCCGGGGTGATCCGCCGGCACCGCCCGGAGATCGTCATCACCAACAACTTCCGGGACACCTGGGACGGGGCGTACGCGCTGAACCAGGCCGACCACATCGCCTGCGGCCGGGCCACCCTGGACGCGGTCCGCGACGCCGGCAACCGGTGGATCTTCCCGGAGCAACTGGTGGACGGCGTGCAGCCGTGGTCGGGCGTACGCGAGGTGTGGGCGGCCGCCTCGCCGTTGGCCCGGCACGGGGTGGACGTCACCGCCACCTTCGACCGGGGCCTGGCGTCGCTACGGGCGCACGGAGCGTACCTGAGCGGCCTCGGCGACGGCGGCTTCGACGCCGAGGAGTTCCTCGAAGGGCTGGCCCGGCCGGCCGGGACCCGCCTCGGCGTCCGGTACGGCGCCGCGTTCGAGGTCTTCCGGCTCAATGTCGCCTAGCGGCCGGCGATGATCCTGGTCGGCACCTCCGGCTGGCAGTACCGGGATTGGCGGGACCACTTCTACCCGGCCAAGCTGCCGCAACGGCTGTGGCTGGAACACTTCGCCGCGCGGTTCGCCACCGTGGAGGTCAACAACGCCTTCTACCGGCTACCCGAGCGGGACACCTTCGTGGCCTGGCGGGACCGGACCCCGGACGACTTCTGCGTCGCGGTGAAGATGAGCCGCTACCTCACGCACGTCAAGCGGCTGCGGGATCCGGCCGAACCGGTGGCCCGCTTCCTCGACCGGGCGACCGGGCTGGGCGACCGGCTCGGGCCGGTGCTGGTGCAGCTCCCGCCGAACCTGCGGGCCGACCCGGAGGCGCTGGACGCGACATTGCGGCTGTTCCCCGCCGAGGTGCGGGTGGCGGTCGAGCCCCGGCACCCCAGCTGGTGGACGGAGGAGGTGCGCGGGGTCCTGGAGCGCCGCCGGGCCGCACTGGTGTGGGCCGACCGGCTGAGCCGCCTGGTCGCCCCGCTCTGGCGGACCACCGACTTCGGCTACCTGCGGCTGCACGAGGGCCGCGCCCGGCCGTGGCCGCGCTACGGCCGGACCGCGCTGGCCACCTGGGTACGTCGGCTGGCCACCACGTTCTCCGCCGACGAGCCGGCGTACGTCTACTTCAACAACGACCCGGGCGGCGCGGCGATCGTCGACGCGGTGGCCTTCGCCGGGCTGGCCCGACGGGCCGGGCGGCCGGTCACCAGGACGCCGAAGACCCGCCCCACCGGTGCGGTGGAGCGGGTCGGGACGCTGCCGATCAGGGAATCATCTGCACCAGGTCCTTCGGCATCGCCGACTTGACGTCCTCCCATTCGCCCTGGTTCATGTGCCGGCGCAGGGTGTCCAGCACCACCTGCACCACCTGCTCCGTGCCGCCCTCCACGTCGTACGGGAAGCCTTGGCGGACCTCGTAGAGGAAGTCGTCGCGATTCAGCTTGATCGGCACGCTCTCCGGCTGCCAGCCGTCGAAATAGACGCCCCGCAGCAGCACCGGCAACTGCTGGGCGAACTCGACGCTCTGCGCCACCGGCAGCCGGTCCCGCAACAGGTGCAGCACCGTGCGCAGGGCCGCGTAGGACTGGTTGCGCTGCTCCTTCGGCCAGCCGTACGCCGACTCGATCTCCTTGAGCATCACGTTCGTCTTGTCCAGCGAGGACTCGAACGCGGAAATCATCTGCTCAGCCATCTGCCCACCCCCGTGCGTCGGTTTCCCACCGTCGGTCATCGGTGCGGCGCGGCGGCCCGCTGGGCCCCCGCCAGAGCCGGGTCGGGCTGAACCGACCGGGCCGTTCGCCGCGCCGGGGAGGGTCGGACTTCCCGACCACGTGCAGCACCCCGCCACGGCGCCGATCCGCTACGACCCGCACCGTCATGGCCCACCTCCTGTCGGCCTCGCGGTCGCGTCGGTCGACCGACCGCACACACCGTCCAGGCTCGCTGGAGAGGGGGTGAGCCGGCCTCACCCCGAAAAGGTGAATCAGGTCGTCAGTCGGCGCCGAGGAACTCCCGCAGCCGCTGGCCGTTGCGCTGGGCATAGTCCCGGTAGCAGTTGTTCATCAGCACGTGGGTCCGCGCCGCCTCGCCGGCCAGCTCGCGCAGCTTCGGCGCCCAGCCGCGCAGCTCCCGGTCGGAGTAGTCGTAGCCGAACTTCTCGTGGATGTCGGTGCTGGTCCACTTGTCGCTGTGCCCGTGGAAGCGGACCACCGCGAGGTCCGCGGTGGCCGCCAGCACCGGGGGCACCGACGACTTGTGGCCCTGCGGCATGTCGACGCAGACGAACGGCAGCTCGTGCCGGCGCAGGAAGGTCAGCGTCTCCTCGGCGTTGTCGCCGGCGAACCAGGAGGCGTGCCGGAACTCGAAGACCGGGCGCAGCGGGTCGCACCGCTTCGCCACCTCGAGCAGGTACTGCTTGTTGTCCCGCTTGATGGTGAACCAGGGCGGGAACTGGAACAGGATCGCGCCCAGCTTGCCCGCCTCGACCAGCGGGTCGAGAGCGGACAGGAACCGGGTCCAGACCTCCTCGTACGCCTGCGGCGGCAGGTCGTCCGGGTAGAGGTTCTTCTTCTCTGTGTCCGGGCGCAGGTCCTTGTAGAGCGACGCGACCCGGGTCGGATGACCGGTCAGCAGGCTGAACGCCTTGACGTTGAAGGTGAAGCCGGCCGGGGTGCGGTCCACCCACAGCCGCGCGGTCCGCTCGGCGGGCGGCGAGTAGTAGGTGGCGTCCACCTCGACCAGCGGGAACTGGCGCGCGTAGTAGGCCAGCCGCTTCTCCGGGGTGTCCGCGGTCTGCGGGTACCAGCCGGAGTCGAGCAGAGTCCGGTCGGTCCAGGAGGCGGTGCCCACCTTGATCTCACCCATCTGGCGAGTCCACCGCGTTCGGGACCGACCGGCAACCCGGGCGACGCTCAGGCCGCCCGCCGCTCCCGGGTCTGCTTGCAGGACACACAGGAGGTCGCGGACGGGAAGATCTCCAGCCGTTCCACCGGGATCGGCGCGGAGCAGCCCTCGCAGAAGCCGTACGTGCCCTCCTCGAGCCGGGTCAGCGCGTGCTCGAACTGGGCGCGCCGGTCCAGGATGCTGCGCAGCAGGGACTGGGCCGTGTCCCGCTCGGCGGTCTTGGTGCCGCTGTCGGCCTGGTCGTCGCCGGCCGTGTCACCGATCTCGACCAGCCGCAGCACCTGGCTCTGCTGCACGGCCTGCTCGTACTCCGCGGTCAGCTCGTCGTACCGCGACTGCAGGGACTGCCGGATCCGGTCGTTCTCCGCCTGGGAGCGGCCCGTGGCTACCGTGTCGTGGACGAGCATCGCTGCCTGCCTTTCCTGGGGCCTCATGCCGGTCCGGGGCGCGAACGCCCCGGACGTGGTCCGATGGAATGCCCGGGCGAGATCACCCGTGCTCTGTGAGCCGGGCGATTACCCGCCGCCTCCGCGGATCAAACCGACGACCCCCTGGGTTCTTTTTCGCCGTTCGTGCCGGCCTGCGCCGGGCGGTCCGTCCCGGCCCGTCCCGCGCCGCCCCGGCCAGTGCCCGTCCGGCCGGAATGCACGGGCCCAGGCCGGCCGTCCGGTTCCACCTTTGGCAGGCCGATGCGGTCAGCCGGCCTCCACCAGGGCCGGGTGGCGCGGGTCGTCGGCGCGTACCACCACGTCGGCGAAGGCGGCCGGGGCGACCTCGTCGGCGTAGCGGGCGAACGCTGGGAGGGTCCAGCGCTGCTCCGGGTCGGTACGCCGGTCCAGCGCGGCCGGCGAGAGCTCCAGGTGCACGGTGACGTCGAACGGCAGGCCCCCGCCGAGCAGGAGCGAGCCGCTGACCAGCACCACGCCGCCGGGCGGCAGCTCGACGTAGCCGGCCCGGCTGGCCCGGTCGGCGACGGCGTCCCAGAGCGACGGGAGCAGCCGGCCGGAGCCGTCCGGGCCGGCCGGGTCGAGGACCTCACGGCGCAGCCCGACCTCGTCGACCCAGCCCTCGTAGTAGGCGTCCGGGTTGGTCCGGCCGTGCTCGAGGCGTACCGAGGCGGGTCGGAGGAAGTCCGCCGCGCGGACGTGCAGCACCGGGCGGCCGGCGGCGCGCAGCGGGTCGACCAGCGCGGCGGCGAGAGCGTCCGGCGCCGCGGCCGGCGGACCGTCGACGGCGACCCGCAGCCGGCCGGGCACGGCGGCGCCGGCGAGCCGGTCGGTCAGTTCGGCGACGAGGCGCTCGGGGGTGATCGGACGGACGCGCATCCGCCCATCCTGCCCGCCGGGCCGGACGGGACTCGGCGCGGCGGGCCGGACCCGGTTCAACCGGAGCGGCCGATGGTGACGCGGGCGTCGTCGGCGAGCCGGTAGCCGACGCCGTAGACGGTGGTGACCAGCGGGACGTCCACGCCGACCTTGCCGCGCAGCCGGCGGACGTGCACGTCGACGGTGCGGACGCCGGCGTGCTCGTACCCCCAGACGGCGTTGAGCAGTTGCAGTCGGGTGAACACCCGGCGCGGGTGGGCGACCAGGTGCAGGAGCAGGTCGAACTCCAGCCGGGTGAGCGGCAGCGGCTCGCCGTCGCGCAGCACCGACCGGGAGGCGGCCAGGATGTGCAGGGTCGGGATGGCCGGCGCGAGCGGCAGGCCCGGGGACCGCCCGGCCGGCACCGCATCGGGGCGGCGCTCGGTCTGGCCCGGGCCGCTGGAGATCACGGCGTCGCCGCGTTCCAGCAGCTCACGGGCGGCCTCCAGGAGCCGGCGGGCGGCCGGGGACAGCGACTCCTCGCAGGCGAGCGGGATGTTGAGGGTGACGGTCAGCACGGGTGCCGCCGTGTTGGTGGGGCGGCGCTGGCCGCCGGGGGGACGACCGGGGACCGCGGGCTGGGACGTATGCCATCCGGCGCGCGACGAGGCGGGGCTGACCGACATGGTCCTCCTTGGCTGGTCCGGGTATCTCCCCACGGCCCGGGACGCCGCTTCATCGATGCTTCCCGGCGCCTGTGCGAGGGTCAAGAGGCGGCTGCGTTGCATGAATGTGACAATTGACGAACACATCGGAGCCGAATGCTCGCTCTGCGTACGAGGCCAGATGATTACAGCAGAGCGGCGAGATGCCCCGGTAAGGGGGGTCCCTGTCCGGTTCACATTGGGCGGTGCGGGGCCCGGAACACGGACGCGGCGTACCCGCGGGACCCGGGTACGCCGCGCCACGTCCGCGCCGTCAGCCCTCGCGGTCCACCACGATCCGCGCCTCGTCGGCCAGCCGGTAGCCCACCCCGTACACGGTGGTCACCAGCGGCGTGCCGACGCCGAGCTTGGCCCGCAACCGGCGCACGTGCACGTCCACGGTACGCGCCACGGCGTGCTCGTAGCCCCAGACGTTGGCCAGCAGCTGGAGCCGGGTGAACACCCGCCGGGGGTGCTCGGCGAGGAAGAGCAGCAGGTCGTACTCGATACGGGTCAGCGGGATCTCCCGACCGCCCTGGCGGACCGTCCGGATGCCGCTGAGGATGCGTACCGTCTCGGGCTCCTGAACCTCCGACGGCTGGGGGGCGGGCGGCTCGGCGGGGTGGCGCAGGCCGACCACCGCGCCGGCGGCGGGCTCCTCGGCCCGGACGATCCCCTCCCCGGCGAGTTCGTCGAGCAGGTCGACCAGGCGGGCGAGCCCGGGCGTCAGCGGCCCCGCCCCAAGGTCGAGGGTGACGGTGAGGGTTTGCGCGGTACGCGGCCGGGGCGGGGCGACCCGGCCGCCGCGGCGCGGGCGCGGAGAGATGGCGACGACGGACATGGAGCCTCCTGTGCTGGCGGTACGCTACGACGACTTCAGCTCGGCGCGTCTTGCGCCGCGCCACGACCTGAAGCCGTCGTCCGCCACACCGGGTACGGCGTGACGGTCAGTGGGACGCCCGGCCGGCGGTGACCGGGGACGCGGCGGACGAGGATCGGAGCGGCGGGACGGGGCCGAGGGTGGGCAGCCCGGCGATCCGCCAGGCGGCGAACCCGCCGACCACGTCGGTGGTCCGGTGCAGGCCGAGGTCCTGCAACGCGGCGGCGGCCAGCGAGGAGGTGTAACCCTCCTGGCAGATGACCACGACGGGCACGTCGTAGTCGACGGCCTGGGGCAGCCGGGCCGGGCAGCGCGGGTCGAACCGCCACTCCAGGACATTGCGCTCGACGGCGAGGGAACCGGGTACGGTGCCGTGCGCGGCGCGCTGGCCGGCCGGACGGATGTCGACCAGCAGCGCCCCACCCCGGTACGCGAGGTGGGCCTGCTCGGGGTCGAGCCGGCGCAGCCGGGCGCGGGCGGCGGCGAGGATCTCGTCGATGCCCCGCGAGCCGGGCGGGGGGACCGGACAGCTGTCGGTGCGGGTGTGGGTCGTCGGCATCGTCGCGTCCTTCCATGCGGTACGAGTCAGGGGGTGCGGGGTTCGGGGCGGCCGGGTCACCAGGCGACCCCGGCCTCGGCCACGTCGGCGACCAGGAGCCGCCCGGTAACCAGGCGGTAGCGGGTCATCCGGCGCAGCGCGGGCCGGTAGACGTGCACGCTGACCGCGGGCTGGTCGCCCCGATTGGTGACGACGTGCACGTGGCGGGCGCCGAAGCGCCGCCCGGCGCCGGTGACGAGCCGGTGCGGGCGCAGCCGACCACCGCTGACCGTCTCCTCGGTGAGGGTGCCGGCGACGACCAGGAACGCCCCGGACGAGCCGCCGTGGTCGTGCAGGTCGGTGCCCTGCCCGGGCAGCCAGCTCAGCGCCCACACCTCGTGCTCGGCGTCGGCGGCGAGCCGCGCGTACCACCGCCCGATCGGGTCGAAGCGCAGCGGGACCGGCCAGCCAAACGGGTCGACCCAGCGGGCGGCGACGGCGAGCAGGTCGGGCGGGTCGGTGCGGCTCATCGGCGGTTCGTCCTCATGATGCGACGGATGCCCA
>NZ_JAPDPH010000340.1 GCF_026013475.1 Micromonospora yasonensis
CCGGCTCGCCGGCCCGCCGCTCGTCCGCCCCGCGAACCAGGTCGCTCACCGTCGCCCAGTGGGCGGTGCCGGAGTCCAGGTGCGCGGCGAGCAGGTCGCGTACGCCCGGCTCGGCGCGGGTGAAGATCCGCCGGTAGCCCTCCGGCTCGGCCAGGTCGAGCACCTGCTCCAGGACCCGCCCGGCCCGCCGGTCGTCGCCCCCGTCCTGCGCGACGACCGCGTCGAGGAGGCCGGCCGCGAGCCGCAGCGGCAACGGCCAGGAACCGGCGGCCGGCCCGGTCCAGTCCGGCAGCGTCCACCCCGCCGCCCGGGCGTCGCCGGCCCGCAGCTCCACCCGGGCCAGCGCCAACCCGAGCGCCGCCGCCTGCGCGTCCGGCCCGGCCACGAGTTCCGGCCCGACCACGGTCGCCGCCCGGCTGACGTCCGGCGCCACCACGTCCCCGCCGGTCACCCCGCCGTCCTGAAGCGCGGTCGCGGCGGCGTCCCCGCCGGTCGACCGGCCGGCTGACGGCGCGGTGATCGCACCGCCGGTCCCCGGGCCGGCCGGCGCTGCCGAGCCGGCGGCGGCGGGCCCCGGACGGCTGACCCGGCCGGCGTCGCCGAGGGCGTCGGTGAGCAGGCCGCGGGCGGTGTCCACGTCGCCGACCAGGGCCCGCAGCTGCGCCTCGCTCGCGGTCAGCCAGACCGCCAGTTCCGGCCCGGGCGCGGCCTCCCGGGCCCTGGCGACGGCGCGTAGGGCGGCCGCCGGCTCGCCGCTGGCCGCCAGCAACTCGGCCCGGCAGAGCGCGGCCAGCGCCGCGGCGCCGGGCTCCGCGGTGGCCGGGCCGGCCAGGGTCAGATTCGCCGCCGCCTCCGTCGGCTCGTCCCGGTGCCACGCCACCAGGGCCAGCGCCAGGTACGCGTACCCGCAGTCCCGGGCGCCGGCCCAGCCCCGGCAGGCGGGCATCGCGAGCGCCTCCCGGGCGGTCCGCTCGGCCGCCCGCAGCTCGCCCCGGGCCGCGTCCAGCAGCGCGGACCGGCTGGCGCAGACCAGTTCGGTACGCGGCCGGCCCGCCTCCCGGGCCGCGGCCAGCGCCTCGGCGAACCGTGCCCCGGCGGCGGTCAGCTTCCCCTCGGCCAGCGCGACCAGGCCGAGCGCGGTACCGGCCACCGCCCGCGCGTCGGCCTCCTCCCCCACGCCGGCCCGTGGATCGTCACCCGGTCCGGGCGGGACGGGGCCGGTGGCGAGCAGGCGGTCGGCGGCCGCGCGTACCTCCTCGTGGTCTCCGGTGAGCCGGGCCAGGGTGAGTTCCAGCGCGGTGGCCAGCCGCCGGAACCGGTCCCGGCGTGGGGCGGGCAGGTCGTGGCCGGCTTCGACCGCGCGCCGCAGGTGCCCGCCCGCCGCCTCGACGTCACCCGCGTACGCCCGCTCGGCCGCGCAGGCCAGCGCGAGTTCCGGGTCCCGCCGGACCGCCTCGGCGGGCGGCTCGGCCGGGGCCGGCCCGGCCGGCACGTCCGGGTCGTACGGCACCAGCTCCGGCCAGCGGGCGATCAGCAGCTCGGTGGCCCGGTTCCATTCACCCCCGGCCAGCGCGTGCCGCAGCGCCTCCGCCGGCCGGCCGTTGCCCGCGTACCAGCCGGCGGCGCGCAGGTGCAGGTCGCGCAGCTCGTCGGCCGGGAGCCGGTCCAACTCGTCGCCGAGCAGGTCGGCCAGCAGCGGGTGGCACCGGTACCAGGGCGGGCTGCCGCCGTCCTGCTGCACGAAACCGCCGGCCCGGGCCAGGTCGGCGAGCAGTTGGCCGGCCTCGGCCCGTCCGGTCACCGCCTGGGCCAGGTCGGCGCAGACCGCCGCCGCCACGGCGCTGCGCCGCAGCATCTCCCGGGCGTCCGGGCCGAGCGGGTCGAGCACCTCGTCGCGCAGGTAGCCGGCCACGTCCGGCTGGTCGCCGCCGAACCGCTCGACCGCCCGCGCCGGGTCGGTCCGCCCGCGCAGCGCGAGCGCGGCGAAGCGCAGCCCGGCCGGCCAGCCACCGGTACTCTCCCGCAACCGGGGCACCGTCGCGGCGGGCAGCGGCACGGCATGCGCCACCAGCAGGTCGGCCACCTCGTCGTCGGTGAACGCCAGGTCCGCCGGGCCGAGTTCGGTCAGTTCCCCGGCCAGCCGCCACCGGTGCAGGGCCAGCGCCGGTTCGGTCCGCGCCCCGACCACCAGCCGCAGCCGCCCCTCGGCGTGCCGGAGCAGGAACTCCAGCCCGGTCAGGGCGGCCGGATCGGTGACCCGGTGCAGGTCGTCCAGGACCAGCAGCACCGGGCGCTCCCGGGCGGCGAGCGCCGCGGCGAGCAGCTCCAGCTGGTCCGGCCGGGGTGGCACATCCGGCACCGGCGGCCCCTCGCCCGGCTCGCCCGCCACGGCGGCCCGCAGCGCCGCCGCCAGGTACGACCACAGCCGCTCCCCGGTGTCCCCGTCCTCCACGGACACCCAGGCCGGCGGCGGCGTGGCCCGGGAGGCGCGCGCCCAGGAGGCGAGCAGCGTGGTCTTGCCCCAGCCCGCCGGCCCGGAGACCAGGGTCACCGGCCCGGCCACCCCCTGGTCCAGCCGGTCCAGCAGCCGCGGCCGGACCAGCAGCGGCTGAGGCGGCGGAGGTGCGGCCAACCGCGACGCCAGCAGCGGCGGACCCGCCGGCGCGGTGACGCCACGGGGCGTCTCAGCGACCTTGACGCGGTCAGCCTGTTCCGGCATGCGGCCCTCCCCGTCGCGCCCGCTCCCCTGGTGCTGGGGGCGGTTACCCGGCGCGGAGCAGTTCACCCCTTCGGGGCGAACCCCGGTCACCCGGGGCTGCCCGACGCTGGAGACACCGGGTGGAGACCCCGGGCGGCCGGTCGCGCGTGACCGGCCGCCCGGCAACCCCGACGACGGGAGGGGCAGGTGGCATGGATGGGACGGCTGACCGGCGTCGGGATCGCCCTCGCGGCGGCCGGCGCGCGTGCCCTCGTACGCCGGCGGAACCGCCCGCTCCGCGCGGCCGGGACCGACCCGCGGCCCGGGCGATGGCAGGTGGTGACGGTCGCCGGCCGACCCGAGGAGGTGCTGCCGCCCGGCCGGTGGCCGGAGCCGCTGCGCCGGCTGGACGGCGCGGTGGAGCTGCACGCCCGCCCGGCGCCCGGCGGGCGCGGCACCGAGCTTGCCGCCCGGCCGCTCGGCGGGGACCGCGGATTCCCCGGGATGGCCGCCCATCTGGTCGGGGACGATCCCGGCCGGTTCATCCGGCAGGCGCTGCGGGAGACCAAGCAGCTCGCCGAGACCGGCGAGGTGCTCCGGGCGGACCGGTCCCGGCCCGGCCGGCCGGAGGTGCCCGGATGAGGGCACTGTGCTGGGAGGGCACCGACGAGCTGGCCATCCGCCAGGTGCCCGACCCGGAGCTGCGCAACGCCCAGGACATGATCGTCCGGGTCCGGCAGAGCGTCACCTGCGGGGCGGACCTGCCACTGCTGGCCGGGCGGATCCCGTACCTGGCGGCCGGGGACGTGCTCGGGCACGAGTTCCTCGGCGAGGTGGTCGAGGTCGGGCCGGAGGTGCGCCGGCACCGGGTCGCCGACCGGGTGGTGGTCTGCGCGGCGGTGGCCTGCGGCGCCTGCTGGTTCTGCCGGCAGGGCCTCTTCGCCTGCTGCGACAACGGCACCGCGGGCGCGCCGGAGGCGGAATCGGCCTGGGGCCAGCCCACCGGCGGCTGCTACGGCCACCCGGCCCGGACCGGCGGCTTCGCCGGCAGCCACGCCGAGTACGTCCGGGTGCCGTACGCCGACGTCGGGGCGTTCACCGTACCGGAGACGGTCAGCGACGACCGGGCGGTGTTCGCCTCGGACGCGGCGCCGACCGGCTGGCTCGGCGCCGAACTGGGCGAGGTGACGCCGGGTGACGTGGTGGCGGTCTGGGGCGCCGGGGCGGTCGGCCAGCTCACCGCCGGGGCGGCCGTGGCGCGCGGCGCGCACCGGGTGGTGGTGATCGACGATCACGACGACCGGCTGCGGATGGTCGAGCGGCACGTCGGGGCCGAACCGCTGAACTACCGGTACGTGGACGTCCCCACCGAGCTGCGGGAGCGCAGCGGCGGCCGGGGGCCGGACGTGTGCGTGGAGGCGGTCGGCATGGCGGCCGACCCGCCGGGGCTGCTCGGCGGCCGGGTGGGCGGCGCGGAGCGGCCGCTGGCGCTGCGCGAGGCGGTGCACGCCTGCCGCAAGGGCGGCACGGTGGTGGTGCTCGGCACCTGGACCGGGTTCGTCGACGCGTTCCCGCTCGGCGCGGTGATGAACAAGGGGCTGACCGTCCGCAGCGCCCGGCAGCACGGGCAGCGCTGGATCCCGACCCTGCTGGACCGGATGGCCCGCGACGAGTTGCGCACCGAGCACCTGGCCACCCACCGGCTGCCGCTGGAGCGGGGCGCCGACGGGTACGCGTTGTTCCGGGAGCGGGCCGACGGCTGTGTCCGGGCGGTCTTCACCCCGTGATCGGCCGCGCCGTGGGTGGCACACTCAGCGGATGCGCGACGACCGCACGTACGACCTCGTCCTCTTCGGCGCCACCGGGTTCACCGGCGGCCTCACCGCCGAGTACCTGGCCCGGCACGCCCCGGACGGGCTGCGCTGGGCGATCGCCGGCCGCAACCCGGGCAAGCTGGCCGGGGTACGGGACCGGCTCGCCGCGATCGATCCGGCGCTGGCCGAGCTGCCGCTGCTGACCGCCGACGCGACCGACCCGGCCTCGCTGCGCGCCGTCGCGGAGAGCGCCCGGGTGGTCGCCAGCACCGTCGGCCCGTACATCCGGCACGGGGAGCCGCTGGTCGCGGCCTGCGCCGCCGCCGGCACCGACTACCTGGACATCACCGGCGAGCCGGAGTTCGTCGACCTGATGTACGTGCGGCACCACGCCGAGGCGGTACGCACCGGGGCGCGGCTGGTGCACGCCTGCGGCTTCGACTCGGTCCCGCACGACCTCGGCGCCTGGTTCACGGTCCAGCAGCTCCCCACCGACGGGCCGGTCGCCGTGGACGGCTACGTGCGGGCCGGTGGCCGGTTCTCCGCCGGCACGTACCACTCCGCGCTCACCGCGTTCTCGCGTACCGGGGAGACGAGCCGGGCGGCGAGGGCGCGCAAGGCGGTCGAGCCCCGGCCGGAGGGCCGGCGGGTACGGGCCGTACCCGGGAAGCTGGGCCGGGTGAAGGAC
>NZ_JAPDPH010000341.1 GCF_026013475.1 Micromonospora yasonensis
CAGCGCCTCGACCACGGTGACGTCGGCGCCCTTGCCGCGGCTGGTGGCGGCGACCTCGGCGCCGATGAAGCCGGCGCCGATGACGATCACGTGTACGCCCGGACGAAGCTGGGCGCGGAGCTGGTCGGCGTCCCGCCGGGTGCGCAGGTAGTGGATACGCTCACCGGCGACGTCCGGGAGGCGGCGTGGGCTGCCGCCGGTGGCGAGGAGGATCATGTCCGCGGCGACCTCCGTGCCGTCGGCCAACTCGACCCGTCCGCGCTCCGGCCGGATCCGGACGGCCGGTTGGCCGAGTCGCAGGTGTACGTCGTTGGCCGCGCACCACTGCTCCGGCAGCAGGTTCAGGCCGCAGTCGTCGTCGCCGGCGAGGTACTCCTTCGACAGCGGCGGCCGCTGGTACGGCGCCTCCGGTTCCGCGCCGAGCAGCTCGATTCGGCCGTCGAACCCGCGCCGGCGCAGGGCACGGGCGGCGACGGCGGCGGCCTGACCGGCCCCGACGGTGACAATTGTCCTGGTCATGG
Source organism: Micromonospora yasonensis (assembly GCF_026013475.1). GTDB lineage: Bacteria > Actinomycetota > Actinomycetes > Mycobacteriales > Micromonosporaceae > Micromonospora > Micromonospora yasonensis. Next base: position 522 of record NZ_JAPDPH010000341.1, read on the forward strand.
GTGCCTCACCCGGCTGCCATGCTCGTGTACGGGGCGGCGTCAGCGCCGTCGGGGCGGGGCCGCGGGTTGACGTAGATCTTGTCGTCCTCCACCCTGACGTCGTACGTCGGCTGGCACTCGACCTGGTCCGCCGCCTGTCCGGTGGCGGGGTCGAAGGACCACTGGTGGCCGGGGCAGATGATCCGCCCGTGCAGCACCGTCCCCTTGCTCAGCGAGCGCTGCTTGTGCACGCAGACGTCGTGCAAGGCGAAGACCCGACCGCCGACGAGGAACAACGCGATCGGTGTGCCGTCGACGAGCACCTGCTTCTTCTTGCGGCGCGCGAGCTCCGGCAGCTCGGCGACGAGCACCCACTCGACGGGGTTAGGCTCGCTCACTGTCGACTCCCTCCGTGTCTGAAGCGGTTGCGGTACTCCGCCCACAGATGCCGGAAGGGTGGGCCAACCAGTGGACCCACCCGTCCGACTGCTTCGATCAGGCGCTGACCAGGTCCGGCGCCACGTAGGTGTCGTAGAGCGCCTTGGTGTACGAGAAGCGCATCTCTGCACCCCAGCGGACGAACTGCAGCGATCGCTGCTGAAGTTCGGGCGTGTTGGCGTGGTCCAAGACGATCTGGTAGCCACGCTCGCCGTGCACCTCGTCGGAGGTGATGTGCAGGTCGAAGAACTCGATCTCGTCCTCGGTGAAGCCGTACGCCTCGCGCAGCGGGACGATCTGCTTCTTGTAGATGCTCGGCACCTGGGACTCGAGACCCACGACCAGCGCCGCGGTCGCCACCGCGAAGTGCTCGCGGATGGCAGTCGCGTAACACCACGCCTGAAGGCCGCGGGTCACCGCGTTCATGTTGTTCGGGTCCTCGATCCGCTCCCGGGTCGTCCCGCACGCCTCAGCGAAGCGGATCAGCAGGTCGGTGTGGCGGATGTCGGCCAGTTCCTCCTCGTACATGTTCTGCAGGAGGAAGTCCTTGGCGTCGGTGCAGGTGTCGGGGGTGTTGGCGTAGACGTAGCTCAGGTAGTCGGCGAACGGGCCCACGTAGTGGTAGTGGTTCTCCGCCCAGCGCGCGAAGTGGTGCCGCTGCAGCTTGCCATCGGCCCATGCCTGGCTGAACGACGCGTTCTTGGCCTCTCTGCCCTTGATCGCGTCCTCGAGGGCAGCACGGAACTTGTCGCGGGAGAGCAGCTCGGTCATCTGGTCGCCTCTCTCTGTGGTGCGTCGGTGCGGTCCCGGCAGCCCGGCGCAGCGCCTTGGGAGTCTCTGGGATGCCACTAACGCTAAGGAGCCCGACGACCCGCACCCCACGGTCAAGATGCACATCATTCGCCGCAGCCTTCTGTGCAGACAGCCCACAGCGCCAATGGTGGCCGGTTTGCCATCGTGGGTCGGTGCCCACGATCAACAGCACGCATCCACGCCGATTCCGGTGGACGCCGACAAAAGGGTTGCCAAGCAGCGGCCAGCAGCGCCGGTGGCGGGAGGCGATGGCCGTCGTACTGGCGGTCAACAGCGGAGCCACCGACGCCATCGGGTTCCTGGCACTGGGCGGAGCCTTCACCAGCGTCATGACCGGGAACATGGTCCTGCTCGGGGTAGCCGTGGCCGGGGCCGACGGTGCGCTGGCCCTGCACACCGGGGCGGCAATCCTCTGCTTCATCCTCGGCTGCTCCCTCGGCACACGCATCGCCGGCACCCCGAGGCCCGACGACCCGGTCTGGCCGCCGGCGGTTACCCGGGCGCTGACCGTCGAGGCAGTGGTGCTCGTCGGGTACGCGGTGGGCTGGTGGTGGAGCGACGCCCACCCGTCGGGACAACTGCAACTGTCGTTGCTCGTTCTCAACGCGCTCGCGCTCGGCATCCAGAGCAGCACGGTCCAGCGCTTCGGCGTGGCGGGACTGTCCACCACCTACCTCACCGGGACGCTGACCACCCTGATCGCGCGACTCACCTCCGGGCACCGACTACGCGACGTCGCCCAGAGCGCCCTCACCCTCCTCGGGCTGATCACCGGCGCAGCGCTCGGCGCGCTGCTCGCGACCCGGGCACCCATGTGGGCACCCCTGGTGCAGCTGGGCAGCCTCGGCATCGTCCTGGCCGCCGCCGTCACAACGATCCAGCCGGCACCCGACCGCGCCCCTATTCGTCGCTGACTTCCCGCTCGGTGCGTAAGACTGGGTGTGGGCCGGCCGCTTGCGGCCGGCCCACACCCAGCCCACGAAGCGTCAGTCGACGACGGGTGGCGCCGTCTTCGCCGCGGCCGCTAGGGCCGCCGCCGCACCGGCGTACGGGTTGTAGGTGTACGTCCGAGACAGGCTGCCCGGGATCGTGAAGTACTCGACGGACAGCTTCGCCGGATCGGTGGCGATCTGGCCCCGGCCGGGCAGGTCGTCGCCGTCGTCCCAGCCCCACGGCGCGTTGGCCGAGTTGATCGAGCAGTCGAGCGTACCCACGCCACAGTCGCCGGAGTCGTCACCGGCAAAGGTACCGAGGTTCGCGAACAGGCTGGTGTTGGCCCGCTGCGCCCACAGGCCGCCACTGGCGAAGATGTCGATGAGCGTGTACCGCACGTTGCGGTCGTCGCCGCTGCTCGGCGTCTCCGCCACGGTCGACGGGTAGTACACGATGCCATCACCGTTGATGTCGTACTGCGGGTACGCCTTCAGGCCGTGCCCCTTCGCCTCCTGCGCGGTCACCGGGTGCAGGAACGCGTCGTGCGGCGACGCCTTGAGTTGCAGGGTGCCGTCGATGCTTTCCCGGCCGCTCGTCCAGGTGCTCCCCGCCGGGGTGTACGAGAAGAAGTTCGTGTGCGCCACGGTGACCGCAGCGCGCAGCACCCCGTACGTGGATCCGTCCCGCTGGATCGCGAGCAGCACGCCCTCGCCGTCGTTCTCGTGTTCCGTATCGAAGAAGTTGTCCGTCCAGTCGCGAGGGTGAAAGAACAGGTACGTGATGTACCAGTGCGTGCTCGTCTCCAGCACGGAGTAGTAGGCGTGCGCGGCGAACGAGACGCCCGCCTGGCCGGCGCGGTCCCAGTTGTTGCGCCCGTTGAGATCGCCGTCGAAGTCGACCTTGGTGATGTAGTCGGACTTGCCACCGAGCGCGTGGCTGCCGGTGACGTCGACGTCCTGGTAGTGGATCGGCGCCCAGCGCAGCGCCAACTGCGCCCTGGTGACCGCCGCACTCGCCGGTGCGGGCACCGCGAACCCCACCGCCACCAGCGCCGCAGCCGCTACGGTCGCCACCAACGATCTCCCAGTGATCCTGCTTTTGTTGGGCATGTGTGCTCCCGCATCCGGGGGGTACTGATAGATCGATGACAATATAGCTTGTCCAAAGCAAGACCGGGACCGACGTCGTGGCGGTGACCCGGACCGGGCGGGATGGGATAGACGTTCGCCAACTGGCTCATCGAGGGACCACCGGGAGGCCACGACTGCGATAGCATCGGCCGGCCTCTACTTGCGACCCATCGGGTCGGTAGGTCGAGTCCTTGATCAGCGCTGCATTCCACTTTGATGCTGCGCATCATGCCGCAACGGTAGGAGTCGACACGTGCGGAAAGCCTTCAGCATGGTCGTGGCCATGCTGCTCATCGTCATCGCCGCGGACGCCGCGCATGCCGATACGGGGACGGTCACCAGAGCAACGCTGACCAATGCGAACAACTTCTATCCCACGGTTGAAGAGCGCCTCCTGGCCAGAACCCTCACCCTCGCGGCCGGTGAGTCCCGGCACGTGCGTGGACGCCTCCAGGCGACCAGCAGCACCACGCGGAACGTGGCGATGAACAACACTCTCAAGTGCGTCAACTCGGCCGGTTCCGTCGTCGGCGTCACCTCCACGTCATCGCGTAACCACGAGGGCTCGGACACCACCTACTACGCCACGCCCGGTCATCTGCCGATCTACGCCGACCTGCTGTTCACCGCACCATCGGCGGGCACCTACACCTGCGGCCTCTATGCGTACACGGCCTCCAGTTCGCCCGACAGCTACTACCTGACCGCCGTCGCCACCGACACCTGGCTTGAGGTCAGCGACACCGACCAGGTGGGCGCACACTGGTGGCAGAACCCGACCTGCAACAGCACCGGTACCTCCAGCACCTGCACCTACATCGGCGCCGGCACCTCCACTGCCTGGGTGTTCTACAACGACGGCACGCCGGTGTACAAATGGAACGCCGACGCCAACGCCACCTCGGTACAGGCTCTGGCCACGTTGGAGCTGACCACCTGCTACGCAGGTACCGCGTCGTGCACCGGTGTCGACGCGTACGAGAAGCCGCTCGGCACGAACTCGGTGGTCGACATCCGCTTCGAGGTCATCCAGCTCGACACGACCGCGCACACCTGCCGGATGAACAGCACCACGACGTCCCGCAAGACAATCCGTGACGACGCGCACCACTACCCCGCGAGCCTTTCCCTTTCGGGTATCCCGATCGACCCGACCTGCGGAACCCGGAACTTCCTCATGCGGATCTTCGTCCAGCACATCTCTGGCAACCCAATCAAGATCGACGGGATGCAGAGCACCTCGTTGACGAACGGCATCGCCATGAACATCTTCTGACCTCGCCCAGCTCGGTCAGCGGACAACGAGCCTGAGGAATCGCGGACAGTTCAGGGCCCTCGCCGAGGG
>NZ_JAPDPH010000342.1 GCF_026013475.1 Micromonospora yasonensis
ACCGCTCGTACGCGTACTCGTGTTGGCGGTACGACCCGTCGTACTGCTCGTCCTCTTCCTCGTACTGCTGGTGTGCCCCGTGCCTTGCGTGCCGCCCTTCGTGCTCCTGGCTCGTCTCCTCGGTTCGGTACGCCGCCTCGTACGGGGTCGAAACGTCCTCGCGCCACTGCGGTCCGGCAGCCACCTGCCGCTCGGAGTACGTGTCCGAGTCGGTTGCTGCCGGTCCCGACAGTTGAGAGATCCAGCTGTCTATGTCACTGGCCGGGTCATGAAGTTGGGCAGCCCCGTCGGCGGGGCGAGCGGTCGATCTCTCGGCCACGGTCGCCTGCCTCCTCTGAATGCACAGGTGCGGACAGCTAGCTGACCTTACTCACCATCGGCCAAAAGTCCACCCGACTCATCGGGCGAACAGATGACAGACGACTCCCGCGGGCTGCCCAACCAGCCCGACAAGATCCAGAACACGCACTGCTGAGCGACGTGTAGGACCGGGCCCAGACGGTCGTAGAGGGCGCGTGCCGCTGGTGATGCGGTGAGTGCGGAGAATGCCAATGCCGTTCTGTGTCGTCCTGCGGCGGCGAGCCTGTTGTTCTTGATTCGGCGGCGCATGGCCCGGACGGTACGACCTGACACTCTGGTGACCGGCACGGAACCGCCAACCAAGTCCCGATCCGGTATCGAGCGGCCTCTTCTTCTGGCCCCTATGGGACTCTCACTAGAGGGGATGGAGGCGAGTGGGATGGCTCGACGGGGTTGGGTGCTTTGGATCGCGGTGGTGGCCCTGCTCGGCGGCTGTGGCACGGGTCGGAGCGGGCCGGGTGGCGAGGGCCTGGACAGGCAGCGCCAGCAGGCGCATGACGCTTTGGCCCGGTATGACAAGGCAGTCCTCGACGCAGGCGGCGCGCAGCGCTTCGTTCCGGTTGGAGACCTGACCGGCCAGCTCGGCGACTGGGAACCGGCGAATCGGGACAACAAACAAGCGTTGCTGGCCGGCCGTTTCTTCGCCACCAGCGCGTTGCCCGCCGCGCCGCAGCCGACAGGACAGGTGATCTGGGAAAACGGCGCGAGCGAGGCAGTTCCGTTGCTCTCGGCCGAGGAAGCCCTCAGGCAGATGGTGGTGGCGGGTGCCGGTGGCTGCGCCGAGTGCGAAATGCTGGAGGTCACCGGCGCTCGCCTGAGCACGGCGCGGACCCAGACCACGCGCGGCCCGGCGACGGCACCCGTCTGGGAGTACACGCTGAAAGGAACGACGGTACGAGCGACTCGGGTCGCTGTCGCCAGTTCGGCCACGATCAAGATCACGCCACCGTCCTGGGATCCCTTCGACACCCCGGCCGGCCTGGCGATCGACTCGGCGGCCACGACCGCGGTCAACCCACGGCAGTTGACCGTCGCCTTCACCGGCACCCCGGGCCCGGGAAGCCAGCCGTGCGGCGCTGACTACAGCGCGGAGGCCGTCGAGTCGGCCAACGCGGTCGTTGTCATCGTCATCGAGCACCCCCACAAGCCCGGCGAAACATGCCCGGACATTGGCGCACCACGCACGACCGCCGTCGACTTGGCTCAACCACTCGGTGAGCGGGTGGTCCTCGAGGTGCAGCAGGGCCTGCCGGTCCCAGTGACCATCACGGCGTGATCCCGCTGCTATCTGGTGATCGTTGCGGTCGCAGCGAAGCTGCCCTCGTTACGGCGGATGACCGTAACGATCACCAGATAGCAGCGACGGTACTCAAACTGGTCGGAGCGGGTAATACACCCCAGCTGCGGGTACAACGAGCCCATGGCCTACCCGGACCTCCCGCTAAACCTCCCCGGGTGGCAGCATCAGACTGGAGTGCCGGAGGCGTCCGACCCGGACCAGCCCTTCGACGAAGGCAGTCTGAGCGGCATGCGCGCCACTCTCACCGCGCACCTCGCAGCCCTGGGGGCCGCACCCACCCGGATCGAACAGCTGCTTATCGTGGCCGGTGAACTGGCCACCAACGCCATCCGGCACGGCGGTGGCGTTGGCTGGCTACGGCTGTGGCGCGACCACAACTCCCTGCACCTGCAGGTCACCGATCATGGCCCCGGCATGGCCGACACGACGGCCGGGGCCGCACCACCGGACCGAACAGCCCTCGGCGGACGTGGCATGTGGATCTGTCGGCAACTCGTTCCCGACCTGGGCATCACCACCGGGCCGGACGGCACCACTATCGTCGCTGTCATCGACCTCGGCGACTGACCTGTCCGACGCATATGTGGGCGCAGTTCTCCAGTATTGGCTCCAGCCCTCGCCTGACCGGCGAGAGAGTCGGGCGAGCGGGCGACCATCGGCTTGGTCGCCTTGGGCCACGCTGGTGCGGAGGACGGGCGGCGCCGTTCTCTCGCGGCGGGCGAGGCGGCAAAGTGCATCTCGCCGCGCGGTGACACAGCGTTGGCCCGGGGGATGCCCCGCCGGGCCAACGCGGCTCACGGTCAGTAGCAGACCTTTTGTCCCTTGGTGATGTACTCGTAGTAGCCTTGGCCGCAGCCGAGGTGCCACATGTGGCGGGGCTGGGCGCTTTGGCCGCCGTACAGGCCGCCGGCGGCGGTGAGCTTGGCGTTGTACTGCAGGCCGAAGTGCAGGTGCGGGGCGAACCCGCCGGTGCCGCCGACGAGCCCGATGACCGTGGCGTCGGTGATCTTCTGTCCCTTGCTGACCTTGATCGCGCTGAGGTGGCAGACGTAGCTCCACCAGCCTCCGCCGTGGTCGATGATGATGTACTGGCCGCAGGTTTCCCAGCCGGCGGGTGCCCAGCCGGCGTAGAGGATGGTGCCGGGCCCTCCTGGGGCGAGCACCTCGTCGCCTTGGGCCATGCCGAGGTCGAGGGCGTAGTACTGGTTCATGTGGTTCGTGGTGTTGCAGTTGATGTGGTAGCCCTCGCCGTAGTAGCTGCCGTTCTGCCAGGCGTAGCCGAGGCCGCCGTTGGCCTTGTAGGTCAACGGGGTCTGCAGGAACTTGCTGGTGGGCCAGTCCACGCAGCCGGCTACCGCCGCCTGTGCGGGTGCGGGGACGGCCAGTCCGGCCACCGCCAGCAAGACCGCTACGACCAGGGCTCGCAAGCGGTGAGTTGTCAGCTGTCGCATCGCGCCTCCTTCATAGGCGAGCGAGCCGGGATGCTCGCGTCAATTGGCGAGTTGGTGCGGAGAGGGTGGTGCGTCAGCAGTAGCCGTTGACGGTGCCGGTGACGCCGGTCCAGAGGTACGCGTCGGACACCCAGGTGCCGTCGGTGAGCTTGTTCCACAGCGCCGTGGTGCCCCACCGGCCACTGTGGGTGGTGCCGTTCGCGGAGCAGGTGATGTTCACGGTGGCGCCGTCGGCGACGGACCCGGCGATCGCGTAGCCGGTGCCGGGTCCGGAACGCTTGTTGAGCGTGGTGCCGCCGTTGGTGTCCACCACACCTTGAGTGAAGCCCAGCGTGCCGTAGTTGTAGAGGGCGCCGCCGACGTTCACCTGGGCCGAGCCGTGCAGCGCGTAGCCCTGGTAGGTCGAGCCGCCGGGGATGATGACCCACTTGCCGAAGTTGTGGCCGTGCATCGGCACGTACGCGTTGTTCTGCCGCAGGGCGAAGTGCACGTGCCGGCCGCTGGCCGCGCCGCCGCAGGTCACGTCCGTGCCGGTGTCACCGAGGTAGGCCCCCTCGCCGACGCCCGCGCCGTTGACGCTGATGCTGTTCCACAGGTGGTAGTAGTCGGTGGCGTAGCCGCGATCGTGGATCACGCGGATCCAGCCCCGGCACATGGTGTACGCGGTGCCGCCGCGCGCGGCCAGCACCCGCTGGTCGCCACCGGACAGGTCGATGGAGCTCCATGGTGTGTCGCTGCCGCCCCAACCGTGGGGGCCGCCGGTCAGGTACCAGGACTGGCCGATTCCGTACGGCAGCCGCATACCCGTGCGGTAGTCGCCGTTGGCGTACATCGGCGTCACCGCGGTAAACACCTGCTTCTCACGCTCGGAGACGACCCCCTCGGGCGCCGCCGCAGCCAGGTCGGAGAAGGCCGGCTCGCTGTCGAAGGCGATCCGCCAGCCGCGTTCCTGTGCGCGGGCCACGAAGAGCCACCCAGCGGGGTACGCGTCCTCCTGATGCGGCGCGATCACGACCGCGGTGCCGAAGGCCCACCGCTGGCCGGCGTGCCGGGTGACGCTCACCCGCGTGTCGGACTTCCCGGCGGTACGCAGGGTCGGGTTCGCGCTGACCTGCTGGAGCAGCTTCTCGGTGACGGCCGTGGTGACGTCGGCGGACGGTGCCGCCTGCGCGGCGGCGGGAATGGCGGTGAGCAGGCTCGCGCTGAGCAGTGACGCGGCAGCGACACCGAGCGCGATCCGAAGACGGGGCACAGGTTCCTCCTTCGCCATGGGGGTGCGAGGGAGATTACGCGATCCATCGACATACGCCTATGTCTATCGCGGCTACAGGCTCCGGCTCGGCGATGGGCGCCAGCGCCACCCCTCGGCCGGACGACGGACGTACTGCAACGGCAGTTGTAGAGGACTGGACGATTGTCAGGACCGGGGCTGACGAGCCCGACACGGCCACATCAATCTCGCCATGACCGCCCACGCTTGGCTCGCCGCCGCCCAACACGTTCACTGGGCTAACGGGATCATGCCGGAGGCAATCCGATCAGTCGTCGACACCGACCGACTCGACCTCCTGGTTGACAATCCCGCCTGCAGTGCTCCCTTGCCGCCGCATATCGCGGTCGGCCGGCTCGACACGGCGGGCGCCCTGCTCGCGGCCGCCGCAATGGCCGCCTGGGTCCTGGCCGATCAGCGAGGGCTCGGCAGACCTGGGCCGGCGCTGCCGGTGATTGCCTCTTTCATGCTCTGTAGGGGCGGAGAGTCGGGGAACACCGGGGCATCACCCTTGCGGGCGCCTAGGCGACGCGATGCAGCGTCCCACTGTGGGTATGTGGTGGGGGGTGCCTGGGCCACCGGACCGAGCGCCCACAGGAGGATCTTGTGCGTGAGTCGCCGCCACCACCATCGGACCTGCTTTCCAGCGTGTCTCGGGCGCTACGGGTGCTGTTTACCGTCGGCGGTTCACCACGAGGGTTGACTGCCAAGCAGATTGCCCGTCGATGCGGCCTTGGGGCTTGACCCCTGGTTCTGGACACGGGTTTATGCG
>NZ_JAPDPH010000343.1 GCF_026013475.1 Micromonospora yasonensis
GACGTGCCGACGGATCAACACCACCCTCACCCTCACCCTCAACGAGCGCGCCTGGACGTGCCCGGGTTGCGGGGTCGAGCACGACCGGGACATCAACGCCGCTAAGAACATTCTCGCCGCCGGGCTGGCGGAGAGGTAAAAAGCCTGCGGAGCTGATGTAAGACCCCAAGGGAAAATCCTCCCGGCAAGGCAGTCGGCGGTGAAACAGGAAAATCTCACGGGCGACCGTGGGAATCCCGGCCCCTTCCGGGCCGGGAGGATGTCAAGCCACCAGTCTGCCCTGCGCGCGCGCCGGGCAGCCGATGTGTGCCGTGCGTGGTCAGGGGCCGGCCCGTTCCGGTTAGGGCTGGGTTCATCGGGTGATCACCGCGCCCGCCTAGCCTCCGGCATCGTTGATCGTGACACGGGCAAGGAGCTGGGCGTGCAAGGCAAACGAAAACTCGGCATCACACTGACCTCGGTCGCTGCGCTGGTCTTGTCGGTGGGGCTGTCCACCCTGGCGGGCGCGGCGGGTGGCGAGCTGCAGCGGATCACCCCGCCGGTCGACCCGAACAGCCCGCCCCAGGATCGCCTGGTTCTCGCCGTGATCGGGGACTACGGCGGTTGCGGCGTCGACCGGACCTGCGCCGAGGAGTATCAGGTCGCGGACATGGTCCACTCCTGGAACCCGGCAGCCATCTTCACCACCGGCGACAACACATACCAGCAGGGCCTACCCGAGGAGGTCGTCAAGGCCCAGGCGCCCTACAAGGCGGACATCGACGCCGGCAGGATGTTCCCGATCATGGGGAACCACGACTACGGCAACGGCTGCTCGCCGGAGAGTGTCCAGCCGAGCCTGGACTACTTCAAGGTTCCGGCCGCCTTCGTCGCCGGCTTCGGCAACGGGCTGCTCGACTTCGTCAACCCCGACGCCAACTGCCAGACGGCGACGGGCACCGCCAACCCGCCGATCTACGACACCTACCGCAACACGCTCACGAACAGTTCGGCCGCCTGGAAGGTCGTCGGCGGCCACCAGCCGATCTACTCCTCCGGCAAGGCCGGCAACAACCTGGACCGTTCCTGGCTGATGACGCCGGGCGTGGACCTGATTCTCGCCGGCCACGACCACCACGCGGAGCACATCGAGACGGCAGACGGCTACCACATCGCCATCTCGGGTAACGGCGGTGCCGGCCTGACCCCGCTGTTCAGCGTCGCGCCGGGCAGCAAGTTCCGCGATGCCACGCACTTCGGGGCGATGCGGCTGACGGTGACCCCGGACTCGCTGAAGGCGGAGTACCTGTCCCTGCCGGGGACCGTCGACTACTACTTCCTGCTCAAGAAGGACACGCAGGGCCGCGCGTACCTGGCGGAGCGGTCAAACTGGGTCGACCCCGACCCGGATCCGGGCGGGAGCCCGATCCCGAACAAGTACACGGTCTCGTTCGACCTCGCGGCGGACAAGGTCGACGGGCTGACCTACAAGAACTACGAGGACGGCCCGTTCGTGACGACGGAGGTCGACGGCCGCCGGGCGCTGGAGCTGCAGAAGAATCCGTTCGGCGGCGCCAACCAGTTGTACATGTTCGTCGACGACGCGGCGATCTCCGGCGGGCCGTACCAGGTGAAGGCCTCGATCAGCTACCGGTCCCCGGCCACGGGCTCGTTCGCCGTCCAGTACGACTCGCAGCAGAGCGGCTCGGCCTACCAGCGTTCGACGGCGGTGACGATCGGCGCCGACCAGGTGAACCAGTGGCAGACGGCGACCATCGACATTCCCGATATCCGGTTCACCAACCGGCAGAACGGCGGTGCGGACCTGCGGCTGAACGCGCTCGCCAACCTTCCGCTCGCCATCTCGGCGGTGCGCATCGACGTGGTCCCAGCGGCGCCCCCGGCGACCCGGGTCGCGATGGACTTCTCCGGTGAGCCCGACGGACTGACCTGGATTCCGTACGAGAGCGGGCCCGCGCACGAGATCGTCGTCGACGGTCGGCGTGCCCTGCAGATCGACCGGAACACCTTCAACTCCGGCAACAACCTCTACCTCGCCGTCGACGACCGCTACATCACCGGCGGCCCGTACGATGCCACCGCGACGATCGAGTACCGTTCCCCGGTCGCCGGCTCGTTCGTCCTCCAGTACGACTCGGGAGCCACCGGGTCGGCGTACCAGAGCACGACCCGCGTGAGCATCACCGCCGCGATGGTCGACACCTGGCAGACCGTGACACTCGACCTGCGGCAGGTCCTGTTCCGCAACCGGCAGAACGGCAACGCCGACATGCGGATCGTGGGCGCGAACAACCTGCCCCTCGTCATCGGCTCGATGAGCGTGCAACTCGCCGACAACCCGGCGCAGTTGCTGAAGGCGGCACAGGCCGCGGTCACCGCCGCCGAGGCCAACCCGTCGGCAGCAACGATCACGGCGGCCGAGGCAGCCATCGCGAAGGTCACCGACGCCACCCAGGTGGCGGCGCTGAACCAGCGGCTGGCGGTCGTGAAACTCCTCGTCCAAGCCCGCAACCTGCTCGACCGGATCGCCGCGACCGAGCTGAACGACGCCGAGCAGCTCGACGGCGCCGTCACCGACCTCGCCGAGGCGGCAGCAACCGTGGAGCAGTTGCCGGCCGACCGGCGGGGCGACCTGCCGGAGCAGGTCGGTGCGGCGAAGCGCCGCATCGTCGAGGGCCTCGCCGGGTTCTTCGCGAAGCCCGTCCAGGGCAAGCCGGCACCGATCAAGCGGTCCTGGCTGGACCTGGTCGTCTCCGACACCTATGACCGGTTCGGTGAGACCGACCTGCACGACCGGGTGATGGAGATCGTGCGTAGCCACGCCACCGGCTGGGAGGTAACCAGCGCGATCAACGAGTTCCTCGCCTCCCGGTAAGCGGGAACGGTTCCGCCCCGCCCCGGAACCATCCGGCAGCCCAGCCGCGCGGCTCGCCTCGGCACCACCGTCGACCACCGCCGCGACTCCGTGGCGACCTGATCCGCCGGTCCGACGCTGAGCGCGGCGAGTTCTCTGCCGGGTTGGGCACGCCACCACCGCCGGTCGGCGAGAAGAATCTTGATCGGGTGTCGTGTCAGGCCTGCTCCCGGTCGTCTAGGAGGTGGAAGCGCCGACTGAGCAGGGAGTAAAGCGCATGAAACCGATCATGAACACCTTGGACATCGCCGTGGCGGACATCGCCGCGTCGATCGCGTTCTACCGCCGCCTGGGCCTGGTCTTCCAGGTCGACCCCAACTACGCCGAGCACGCGGCGTGCGACCTGCCGGGCGGCCTGCATGTGATGCTGAACGAGGAGAAGTTCACCGCGATGGCCCGTCCCGGCTGGACCCGGACCGCCGGCAGCCCGCCGATCTTCCTGGCGTTCCAGCTCGACACCCCGGCCGACGTCGACGCGAAGTACGCCGAACTCGTCGGCGCCGGCTACGCCGGGTCGCGGGAGCCGTGGGACGCGTTCTGGGGTCACCGCTACGCCACGGTGCTCGATCCGGACGGCAACGGGATCGACCTGTACTGCCCGCTGCCCAGCCACGGCTGAGAAGGTGGAGCTGTGAAGTACGTGCTGATGTTCGTCGAAACCGAGCAGTTCGCCGCGGATCTGGCCGCCATGGGCGAGGCCGAGCGGGAGCGGGCGTACGGGCGGGTACGGCAGTGGTTCGCCGACAACGCCGACAAGATCAAAGGCCATACCTATCTGATGCCGTCGCACACCGCCACCACGGTCCGGCTGGAGGGCGGTGAGCCGGTGATCACCGACGGGCCGTTCGTGGAGGGCAAGGAGATCATCTCCGGGTTCGCGGAGATCGACGTCGCCGATCTCGACGAGGCGCTGCGCATGGTCGCGTCATGGCCGGCGTGTCCGCTGGTGGAGATCCGGCCCATCGCCGGGTGAGTGCCGCCGAGGCGGAGCTGGCCCGCGTGGTACGTGACCACGCGGGTCGGCTCGCCGCATCCCTCGTTTCCCTGATCGGGGATTTCTCCGCCGCCGAGGACCTGGTCCAGGACGCGGTCGAGGCCGCCCTGCAGCACTGGCCGGTCGAGGGAGTCCCCGCGAACCCGGCCGGCTGGCTCTACACGGTGGCGCGGCGGCGCGGCCTGGACGTGCTGCGCCGCGACGCCCGCTACCACGACAAACTCGCCCTGGCGGCATGGCCACCCCGGCCGGAGCGGGACGACCGGCTGCGGCTGATCTTCACGTGCTGCCACCCGGCCCTGCCGCGTACCGCCCAGATCGCCCTCACGTTGCGCGTGGTCTGCGGCCTGACCACCGCCCAGATCGCCAAGGCGTTCCTCCTCCCGGAAACCACGGTGGCGCAGCGGATCACCCGCGCCAAGAGGAAGATCGCCGACGCGGGAATCCCGTACCGGATCCCGGACGCGGACGACCTCGGTTCCCGGATGTCCGAGGTCCTGGCGGTGGTGTACCTGCTGTTCAACGAGGCCTACCTGCCCACCACCGGCGAAGGCGTGCCATCGCGGGACCTGGCCGACGACGCCGAGTTCCTCGCCGCCATGCTCGCCGCGTTGATGCCCACCGAACCGGAAGTCCTCGGTCTGCTGGCCCTGATCCGGCTGCACCGCGCCCGGGCTGCGGCCCGCTTCACCGCCGCCGGTGAGATCATCCAGCTGCCGGACCAGGATCGCAGCCGCTGGGACCAGCAGATGATCGCCGACGGGGCCCGGCTGATCGCCAGAGCCGCCACGTTCAAGAAACCGGGCCCGTATCAGCTGCAGGCCGCGATCGTGGCCGTGCATGCCGAGGCACCCCGGTGGGCCGACACCGACTGGGAACAGATCCTGCTGCTGTACACCATGCTCGACGGCCTGGCGCCGTCACCGGTCACGAAACTGCACCGTGCTGTGGCGCTGCGCGATGTGGCCGGGCCACAGGCGGCACTGTCCGCGGTCGAGGACCTCGCCGCGCCGCTGTCCGGTTACCACCTCTGGCACGCCATCAGGGCCGAGCTGTTGCGTGATCTCGGCCGCGCCGACGAGGCGCGGGCGGCGGACGCGCGGGCGCTGGAGCTGACGGCGAACCCGGCCGAGCAGTCGCTGCTGCGCCAGCGGATCAACTGGGCGTCAGCTTCTCGGCCTTGAAGGGGTCGAGGTTGCGGATCGTGTTCGGTGCTGGCTGCATCGGTCACGCCGCGTTT
>NZ_JAPDPH010000344.1 GCF_026013475.1 Micromonospora yasonensis
TCGTCGTCGCTGGCGGGGCCAGTGATCTCCCGGACCCGCCGGCCGGCCTGTCGATGATTCACGTCGGTGCGCATGTCGGCTTCCGCCAGCTCAGTGAACTGGTGGCGGAACTCGTCCTGGCCCGGGACACTCACGTGCTGCGCTACGGCCTGAGAGTGCATCGCTCGCTGGTGGAGTTGCTCTACCGCGGAGCCGGGTTGTCCGCGCTCGGGCACCAGATGGCCCGGCTGTCCGGTTGCGCGGCGGCAATCCTCGACGCGCAGTACCGAGTCCTGGCGTTCGAACCCAGCCGGGACCGCGTATTCGGGGCAACGGCGGTCGCGGACGCGCTGCGCGAGGACGCGTCCGGCATGGCAGCAGACAGCGCCTCACCCACCGGCCCCGCGGCGGCGGGCCCAAGGCCGTCCGCTTCCGAGCAGCCGCATCCCGGACCCCAGGTCCGCACCCTCCTGATCGGCGGGGTCAGCGCGACGTGCGTGCTCAACCCGATCCTGCTCAGCGGCCGCCACGACGGTTGGGTGGTGATCGTGGAATCGGCCGATCCGCCCGGCCCGCATGACATCGCGCAGCACCGGGTGGTCGTCGAGCAGGCCGCCACCATCGTCGGTACCGAGATGCTGCGCCTGCGCAGCATCGAGCAGGCTGAGGAGCGGGCGCGGGGCGACTTCGTCCACGCGCTGCTGCACGGCCGCTTCTCGAACCAGCACGAGCTGGAAGCCCGGGCGGCGCACTACGACTTTCCGGTCGCGGCAACCTACGGGGTGATCGTCGCGAACCAGCTCGGTTCGGTCGGCAGCCCCGACTCCCCGGCGGCCCTGTTCCAGCTGGCCCAGCACGCCGCCCGCCTCGACGTCCGGGCGGGCGCGCACACCCTGGCGACGGTCGTCGGCGACGTGCTCGCCGTGGTCCGGCAGGTCGACCCGGCCGGCCACCGGGACTCGCCGGACGCGGAGGATCGGGCGCTGGCCGACTTCGCGCGCACCCTGCAGGCGGAGTTGGAGCGCCGGACCCACCGCGAGGTCGCCGTGGCGTACGGGCGCTGCGTCGACGGCGCCGGCCGCATCGTCGACAGCTACCGGGAGGCGCGCATCGCGCTCGGGATCCGCAACCGGCTCGGTGTGGACCGGGTCTGCGGCTTCCAGGATCTGCGGGTCTTCGCCACGCTGGTGGAGCTCGCCGAGAGCCCGCAGGGGCGTGCCTTCGCTCGGGACATGCTGGCCCCGCTGCGCGGCTCCCGCGCCGGCGGAAGCGACCTGGAGCAGGCGGTCATCGCCTACGTCGCGTCCGGCGGAAACCTCAACGCCGCCGCGCGGGAACTGCACATCCACCGCAACACGATGCTCTACAAGCTCGACCGCGCCTCGCGGCTGCTGCAACTGGACCTGCGGGAGGCCGAACACCAGTTCGCGGTGTGGCTGGCGCACAAGCTCAGCCTGCTCGCCGAGACGGTTACGGCCGTCGACCGCGATCTCAACCCGACGTAGCGACCGGCGGTGCCGGGTCGGTGTCGAGCGGGGACGGGTCGGGGCCGACGAAGCTGACCACCAACCCGACGACGGCAACTGCGGTGCATCCGGCGAAGAGCAGCAGCAGATTTCCGGAGGGATAGACCACCGCCACCCAGGCGGCGCCGAGCGCCGACCCGCCGAAGCGCATCATGTTGAACAGTCCGAGGGCGGCGCCCGACCTGCCGGCGGGGGACCGGGTCGCCCCGGTGGCGGAGGGGGTCTGGACGAGGGCCACGCCCACACCCACCGTGAGGAGCAGCGCGACGAGCAGCGCGGTGCTCCGGCCGGAGGTACCGGCGTACAGCCCCAGCAGCAGTTCCACCGCGGCGAGCAGGACCAGACCGGTACGCAGGATCCAGCGGGGCCGGCCGCGTTCGCTGAGCAGCCCGACGACGGGGGCCAGCACCACCATCGCGGCGGGCAGGGCGAGCACCAGCAGGCCGGTGACGGCGGTGGTCCGCCCGAGGGTCCCCGTGGCGTACAGCGGAACCGCGACGAGCGTGGCGGCGAGGCAGAACATCTGCGCGGACGCGGCGACCGTGCTGCGCAGAAACCGCGACTCGACGATGAGACGCGGTCGGATGATCGGCGCCGCCGCCTTGGCGGAGGTGTTGGCGAAGACCGCCAGCAGTCCGACGCCCGCCACGGCGAGGATGACGATGAGCCAGGCCGGCACCGCGTGCTGCGGGACCGCGGTGGCGGCCGTCATCAGCAGCGCGGCGCCGAGCGTCAGCGACACCGCCCCGGGCCAGTGCAGCGCGGTGGCGTGCCCGCGGTCGTTCGGCACCAACCAGACGGTGGCGACCAGCAGGATCACCGCGACCGGAGCGAGGCACCAGAAGATCGCCCGCCAGCCGGCGAGGTCGGCCAGCAGGCCGCCCAGCGGCGGGCCGACGGCCTGTCCGATCCCGTTGGCGGCCGCCCAGGCGCTCATCGTGCGGGCTCGCTGGCTCGGCCCGTAGATGGTGGCGAGCATGCCCATGACCGCCGGTGGATAGGCCGCGCATGCCATGCCCTGCAGGGCGCGCATCGCGACGAGGACGGGCAGCGACGGGGCCAACGCGGCCCCCACCATGGCGAGGGCCATGAGGGCGAGGGACGCGATGATCGTCCGGCGTCGTCCGAACCGGTCGCCCACCCAGCCGCTCAACGCCATGCCGGTGGCAAGGACCAGGACGAAGCTGGTCACCACGAGCACGCCGGAGGAGAGCGAGACGCCGAGATCGGCGGTGATGTCCCGCAACGGCACGTTCAGCACGTTGTTGATGACGGTGCCGAGCAGCGTCGCGCCGAGCAGGGTCAGCAGTACGGCGAGTCCCGCCTGCTTCCGCTGCGGCGCAGCCTCCGGGCCGGCCGGGGTGGCGAACGAATGCGCGGCGGCAATGCGCGGCCGGGTGTCCCGCACGTCCCGTCCTTCCGATCGTCTGCGCAGGTCACATACCGTTCGAGACTGCTCCGTGACCGTTGTGCGATGCTACGGCACCCTGCACAATCTTTGGCCGGCGGCCTGTGCACATCGGTGATAGACGCTGACCTTGCAACACGCGGAGTCTGACGGGCAATCCACTGCAAGAGTCCGTGAGGTGGCAGATGCAGTTAACCGCGGCCCACTGGGTCTATCTCGTCGGTGTTGTCGTGATCATCGCGACGATGATCGCCCGAAAGAACATCGTAGTCCCGGCCGTGGTCGCGACGTTCGCGACCGCGCTCGTCTTCTCGCACAGCATCGTCCGCGGGCTCTCCGCGGTGTTCAACGCCAGCCTGGTGGCGGCCACGAACCTGTTCAACATCTTCCTGATCATCGCGCTCGTGACCGCGATGCTGCACTCGTTGCAGGCCATGGGCGCGGACCGGAAGATGGTCGCCCCGTTCCGGGGGGTGATGCGCAACGGTCACCTGGCCTTCTGGGCGCTGGTGGTCGTCACGTACTTCATCTCGCTGTTCTTCTGGCCGACCCCGGCGGTGCCGCTGATCGGCGCGGTGCTCATCCCGGTGGCGATCCGCGCGGGTCTGCGGCCGATGGCCGTCGGCCTGGTGGTGGCGATCGCCGGCCAGGGCATGGCACTCTCCTCCGACTACGTCATCCGGGTGGCTCCGGGGTTGTCGGCGAAGGCGGCGGGGGCGGACCCGAACGTCGTCGCCGACCGGGCCATGGTGCTGTCGCTCGTCGTCGGTGGGGTCGCCCTCGCGGTCGCCTACCTGATGGAGTTCCGCACGATGCGCCGACCCGATCCGGCCCTGCTCGCCGAGTGGGAGGCGACGGCGGACGGCAGCGGTGAACGCGTGAAGGACCTGGCGGTCACCGAGCGGGAGCGCGAACTGGTCGGCGCGGGCGACCGGCCGGCCGGTGGCGGCGACGTGCCGTCCCTGCGGGGTGGGCCGCCGACCGTCGGCCACGGCGTCGCGCTGCGGGAGGAGTACGACGAGGAACGGCGGGACACCCCCGAGGAGCCGGCCGACGGCTACCGCGGCAACCCCCTGGTACCGACCTTCTTCGCCATCTTCGTGCCGTTGGCCTACCTGGCGCTGATCGTCTACATGGTGGTCGCGAAGTTCTCCGACAGCGTGCCCGACCTGCGGGGCGGCGATGCCGCCGCCCTGGTCGGCGGCATCGCGGCGCTCATCGTCTTCCTGGCGTCGCTCGCCGGCGACGGCAAGGGCTTCCTCGAGAGCTCCGCCGAGCACGTGGTCAACGGACTGGTGTTCGCGTTCAAGGCCATGGGCGTCGTGCTGCCGATCGCCGGCTTCTTCTTCATCGGCAACGGCGACTTCTCCGGTCAGATCCTCGGCACCGACGACCCGACCAAGGGGCCGGCGCTCCTGTACGACCTGGTCACGGCGGCGCAGAGCCACATCCCTCACAGCGGCTTCATCGCGGCCTTCGGCATCCTGATCATCGGCATGATCGCGGGCCTGGAGGGGTCGGGCTTCTCCGGTCTGCCGCTGACCGGATCGCTGGCGGGCAGCCTGGGCCCGGCCGCCGGAATCAGCGCCGGGACGCTCGCCGCCGTCGGTCAGATGGGCAACATCTGGTCCGGTGGCGGCACGCTCGTCGCCTGGTCCTCGCTCATCGCCGTCGCCGGCTTCGCCCGGGTGCCGGTGATCGCCCTGGCCCGCAGGTGTTTCATCCCGGTGGTCAGCGGGCTCGTCGTGGGCACCATCGTCGCGGTGGTCTTCTTCGGGTAGGGGTCGGCAACGCGAACTGCGGAGGCGGCGGCCTACGATTCCCGCCGCCTCCGCCGTGCCGTCATCGCTTCGCAATGAACTGGGCCCGGGGGGACACGCTGCAGGCAACATCGCAGGCCTGCAGAGCGGGCTTCACGAACTGTGCGGTTACCACTACCGCACTTCGCGGTGACTCCCGGGTCAACCAGGGTCACACCGCCATCCGGAACGCGCTCATGTCGGTTCTCAGCGGAAGGTTGGGGTCGGCCACGCCGGGGCAACCCCGGTCCCAAACAACTGACAGCCGCAGAACAGTGTCAAGCCCTTGATGGCCGGAAGCGTCAGCCAGCCCGACCGCGCATTGCCTGCGACAGATAAGGA
>NZ_JAPDPH010000345.1 GCF_026013475.1 Micromonospora yasonensis
AGGGCCGCGAGTACGACGTGACGATCGTGCTGCACCCACTGTCGGGGCGGCGGGACGCGACCGCGTTCCACCTGGAGTCGGGGCGGCTGTGCGTGCTGGCGTCGCGGCACCGGCACGCCTGCATTGTGGTGGCACGAGCCGGAATTCCGGAGCTGCTGGACGCCCACCCGTCGACCGAGCGGGTGCACCTGGACGTGCCGGTGAAATTCCCGGACGGCTGGGAAGCCAACCAGACCGTGCTCGCCCACCTCGCCGGGCACGGGACTATGCCAGCCCGATCTGCTTCATGAACGTGCTGAGGTCGTAGAAGAGGTTCTCTTCGGCGATCTTCCCGTCGACCCAGCGGGCCACGGTGCAGAAGTCGACGTCGAACGACTTGCCGGTGGGCGGGATCTCGTTACCGTCCGGGCCCTTCATGGGGCCGGTCATGGTGCCGGTGAACCGTGCGATCGAGCACGTCCAGTCACCCGAGGCGAACAGGACCTTGTATGGCCGGTTGCCGAGCCGCTGATCCGGAAACGCCGTGAAGAAATCCCTCGCCTCGGCCTCGTGGTTGTGCTGGCCATGCGTCTCCGGTTTGCCAGGCCACCGCACCACGACGTCCTCGTGGTGCCGGCTGTTGAACGTGTCGATGTCCTGGGCGTTCCACGCGTCGTCGAGGGTCTGCATCAGTTCCATGTTCTGCTGCTCGGTGCCCACCGCCGTGACCTCCTGATTCACTGGCCGGGTCAGGGCTTGAGCGTAGGGCGGGCCAGCGGCCACCCGGGCGCGTTTGTTGACTTCCACCCCGCATCGACCTGCCTGGGTCAGGACGGAGCGCCCCACCGGACGGTGGGGCGCTCCCGGTCGGCTGAGTGACCTCCTACCGAGCCAGGACAACCACGATCGTGGCGAGGCAGGCGATCAGCACCGTGACGCAACCGAGCATGGCGCACGCCCACCAGTCGCGCGGCTGCTGCGGTACCTGGGGCATGGGACGGGTGGACCGGTTCCATGCGGCAGGCGCCGGCCGGCTGTCGTTGACCGGCCAACGGGGCGGCGGTTTGCGGGTGGTCGATTCGACGATCACAGGGCCTCCAAGCAGCGTCAGGGGTCGCTGTTGCGGGTAGAACATGGAGACCGGACGGGACCGCGGTGAGGTGTGAGGCCAGCCGTCCCGCCCGGCCGAGGGACCGCCTCGCACCATGGCCGTCCCTTGTAGACAGCGCCGGCCCGGTGCCGGCCGTTACAGCCGGATTCAGCAGCGGCATCCCGTCACGGTGCGGGGGCGAGTCGCCGCCGCCGGCGGTTCCACCACCCGGGGCGGGTCTGCGCCAGCCGGCGCAGTCGCCGGTGCTCCCAATGCTGGAACGCGATGAGGCCCGGCACGAGTCCGAGCATGGCGACCGGCAGGTAGCGGCGGGCGGTGCGGTTCTCCCGGGCGATGGCGAGCACGCCCGCAACTCCCGAAAGATAGAGGATCGGGTTGTAGTAGCGCATCAACTCCGGTCCCAGCCCCTCGCAGTCCTCCAGCCAGGGCAGCCCAACTCTGGTGCGACGGGCCGGCCAGCCGAGCAGATGAGCCGAAACCGCGGCGATCCCGAAGCCGTTCGCCGCCGCCAGCAGTGGGTCGGCGGACTCGTCGCCGGTGCTCGCCGCCAGGACGCCGCCGGTGACGAGGGTCCAGAAACCCGCGGCCGCGTACGGGCCGATCACCGAGGCGAGCGGCATGCCGACCCCGGCGCCCAGCTCGAAGACCACATGCCCGGCAAGGCTGACCACGGTCAGCCGCGTCAGCGGCCGGCGCCCCGTGGGCTGTCCGCCGGCTCCCGGTCTCGTCAGCCTCGATGCCGCCATAACGTGACCGACTTTATGTGATCTGCGGCATCCCTCCTGGAGTATTCGCAAAGCCGAGGCGGCCTACCGGACGAGCAGTTCGTACGCGAAGGCCGCGGCCTGCACACCGAACGGCCTATTGGTAAATATAGATCGATATCAAGGCGTCCGGCATTTGTGAACCGGAACAAGCTTGATATCGGTCGATCGGCTGCCCTACTCTCGGTGGGACCGCGACAAGTGAACAGCCGTTAGCGAGGAGTGCCGATGAGCCGGCGAGCGCTCGTGGCGGGCGTGGGCATGGTCCCGTTCGCCACCCCGAGGACCAGCCAGCCGTACGACGTGCTGGGCGAGCAGGCGACGCGGGCCGCGCTCGCGGACGCCGGCCTCGACTACGCCCAAGTGCGCCAGGCGTACGTCGGCTATGTGTACGGCGATTCGACGTGCGGGCAGGCGGCGCTCTACCGGGTCGGGCAGACCGGCATACCGGTGGTCAACGTCAACAACAACTGCTCGACCGGCTCGTCCGCGCTGTTCCTGGCCCGCCAGGCCGTCGAGTCCGGCGCGGCCGACTGCGTGCTGGCGCTGGGGTTCGAGCAGATGCAGCGCGGCGCGCTGACCACGCACTGGTCCGACCGGCCCACCCCGTTCGACCGGTTCCACGAGGTCTCGGACCGGGTCCAGGGCGCTGGTGACGCCCCGCTGGCCGCCCGCTACTTCGGCGGCGCGGGCGCGGCGTACGCCGAGCAGTACGGCACCCGGCCCGAGACGTTCGCCGCGATCGCCGTGAAGGCCCGCCGGCACGCGGCGCACAACCCGTACGCGGTGTTCCGTGACCCGGTCACGGTGGAGGAGGTGCTCGCGTCGCCGCACATCCACGGCCCGCTGACCCGCCTGCAGTGCTGCCCGCCGACCTGTGGCGCGGCGGCCGCGGTGCTGTGCAGCGAGGAGTTCGCCCGCGCCCACGGGCTGCGTACCGACGTGGCGATCCGGGCCCAGGCGATGACCACCGACCTGCCGTCGACGTTCGACAGCGGCGACCTGCGCACGCTCGTCGGCTACGAGATGTCCCGGGCCGCCGCCCGGCAGGTGTACGAGGACTCCGGGGTGGGCCCCGAGGACCTGCGGGTGGTGGAGCTGCACGACTGCTTCACCACCAACGAGCTGCTCACCTACGAGGCGATCGGGCTGACCCCGGAGGGTACGGCCGAAAAGTTCGTCGCCGACGGCGACAACACCTACGGCGGCCGGGTGGTGACCAACCCGTCCGGCGGCCTGCTGTCCAAGGGGCACCCGCTCGGCGCCACCGGGCTGGCCCAGTGCGCCGAATTGGTCTGGCAGCTGCGCGGGCAGGCCGAGGCCCGACAGGTCGACGGCGTCGCCGTCGCGTTGCAGCACAACATCGGCCTCGGCGGCGCCGCCGTGGTCACCCTCTACGAGAAGCGGAGCTGAGGCGATGCCCGTCGACCCCGACAAGGCCCGGGCGCTGGCCTTCCCGCCGGTCACCGTCACCGTGGAGCGCGGCCGGTTGCGGTTCTTCGCCCAGGCCATCGGCGAGACCGACCCGGAGTACGTGGACCTGGCCGCCGCCCGGGCCGCGGGTCACCCGGACCTGCCGGTGCCGCCCACGTTCTTCTTCAGCCTGGAGATGGAGTCCCCGGATCCGTGGGGGTACCTCGCCGACCTGGGGGTGGACCTGCGCCGGGTGCTGCACGGCGAGCAGGAGTTCAGCTACCACACGATGGTGTACGCCGGCGACACCGTCGAGCTCCGGCCGCGGATCGTCGACGTCTACACCCGCAAGGGCGGCGCGCTGGAGTTCCTGGTCAAGCGGACCGACGTGATGCGCCACGACCAGCTGGTGGCCGAGGCGACCGCGGTCATCGTCGTACGCAATCCGGAGGTGGCCCGATGACCACGGTGGACGACCTGCGGGAGGGTGCCGAGCTGCCGCCGCTGCGGCTCCCGCCGATCACCCGGACCACGCTGGCGCTGTTCGCCGGCGCCTCCGGCGACCACAACCCGATCCACATCGACCTCGACGTGGCCCGCTCCGCCGGGCTCGACGACGTGTTCGCCCACGGCATGCTCTCCATGGCCTACCTCGGCCGGCTGCTGACCGGCTGGGTGCCGCAACACCGGATCCGCTCCTACCGGGTCCGGTTCGCCGCCATCACCCCGGTGCACGCCGAACCGACCTGCACCGGGCGGGTGGTCTCCGTCGCGGACGGGCTGGCCACCCTCGCGCTCGCTGTCACCCTCGCCGACGGCACCACGACGCTGACCGGCGAGGCGGTCATCGACCTCACCTGACCTGACGAAAGGCTCGCAGCCCATGGCAAAGCTCGACGGCAAGGTCGCGATCGTCTCCGGTTCGGGGCGCGGCATCGGCCGGGAGATCGCCCGCAAGCTCGCCGCCGACGGCGCGGCGGTCGTGGTCAACGACCTCGACGAGGAACCGGCCGCGCAGACCGTCGCCGACATCGAGGCGGCCGGCGGCCGGGCGGTCGCCTGCGCCGGCAGCGTCACCGACGCCGGCTTCGCGGAGCGCTTCGTCGGCACCGCAGTGGACCGCTTCGGCGGCCTGGACGTCATCGTCAACAACGCCGGCTACACCTGGGACACCGTCATCCAGAAGATGACCGACGAACAGTGGGACGCCATCCTCGACGTGCACCTCAGGGCGCCCTTCCGGATCCTGCGTGCCGCCCAGCCGGTGATCTCCGCCGCGGTCAAGCAGGCCCAGGCGGCCGGTGAACCGGTGCCGGTGCGCAAGGTCGTCAACATCTCCTCCGTCGCCGGCCTGCACGGCAACGCCGGCCAGGTCAACTACGCGGCGGCCAAGGCCGGCGTCACCGGCCTGACCCGGGCCCTGGCCAAGGAGTGGGGCCGCTACCAGGTCACCGTCAACACGGTCGCGTTCGGGCTGATCAAGACCCGGCTCACCGACGCCTCTGCGGCCGGCGACAGCACCATCGACGTGCGGGGCCGGCAGATCAAGGTCGGGGTCAACCCCGACCTGCTCTCGGCGGCCGAACGCATGATCCCGCTCGGCCGGGCCGGCACCCCGACCGACGCGGCCAACGCGGTCTACCTGCTGACCATCCCCGAATCCGACTACGTCACGGGCCAGATCCTGGTCTGCGACGGCGGATTCATGATGTAGCGGGCCCGCCATGAGACGAACCCTGTTCGAGGCCGAGCACGAGGCGTACCGG
>NZ_JAPDPH010000346.1 GCF_026013475.1 Micromonospora yasonensis
GACCAGACCCCCGAACAGCAACTCGCCGGACTCCTCGCCAGCGGCGACACCTGGACGATCATGTAGCTCGACCGCGACAACGAAAAGGGCCCGCGACCGAGGTCGCGGGCCCTTCCCGTTCAGCCGAGGTACGCCAGCCCGATCAGAAGACCAGGTTGTAGGCGTTCCAGCCGGTGGAGATCACCTTGCCGCTGGCGTCGATCCAGCTGCCGTAACCGTTCGTGGTGTACTGACGCATCTGGTAGGTGCTGTTGACGCCCAGCATGTCCATCATGTTGTCGCCGTTCCAGTCGCCCGGCGTGATGATGTTCTTGTAGTTGGCCCAGCCGCTGCCGATCTGGGTGCCGGCCGGGTTGGTCCAGCCACCCTTCAGGTCCGTCTGGTACATCCGCAGGTAACCGGTGGAGGTACGGCCGATCAGGACCTCCTTGCCGTCACCCTTCCAGGCGCCCGGGGTGAGGAACAGGTTGAACCCGTTCCAGCCGGTGCCGATCCGGGTGCCCGCCGGGTTGGTCCAGCCGCCCTTGCCATCGCTGGTGTAGCGCCAGAGCTCACCGTTGGACTTGCGGACCATCAGGCTCGGCAGGTTGTTGCCCAGCCAGTTGTTCGTCACCATCAGCGCGGTGAAGTTGCCCCAGCCGGTGCCGATCCGCTTCTTGCTGCCGTACCAGTTGCCCTTGCCGTCGGTGTTCCAGATCCACAGCTCACCGAGCGAGTTCACCGCCATGACCGACGGCTTCTTGTCGCCGTTCCAGTTGTAGACCCGGAAGACGCGCTTGAAGCTGCCGAAACCCGTGCCGACGACCCGGGAGTCCCAGAACCCGCCCCACCCGTCGTTGGAGAAACCGCTACCGACGTGCAGCCACAGCCTGCCGCTCCCATCACGGGACATCAGGTCGGTGTGGCCGTCGCCGGTCCAGTCGGCGTTGACCAGCGTCGGACGGGTGAGGTCCGCCTTGATCAGGTTGGAGTAGTAGTTAATCTCCTCGTAGAAGCCCGGGTGCTCACCGCAGTTGCCGTAGCCCCAGTCGGTGAGGCCGACCTGCTTGCCGTTCACCAGCAGCGGGCCACCGGAGTCGCCGCCGCAGGTGTCGGCGGACGGCGCGCTCGGCGTACCGTTCCCGGCGCAGAGCATCCGGCCGGCGTCGTACCCGATGCCGGCCGCGTTGGCGTCGGCAGCGCAGTCGGTGTCGGACTGGATCGGCACCGACGCCTTACGCAGCCGGGTGTCCCCCGGGTCGGTGTTCGAGTCGGTGACGCCGTACCCGACGATGTCCGCCGTGTCGACGCCCGCCGTGTAGGCCGCCTCGCCCTGCCCGGCCAGCGGGACCGGGGTGTAGGCCGAAGGCAGGTTCGCCTTCAGCGTGAGGACCGAGACGTCGTCCAGGATGGTGCTAGCGGTCTTGGCGTACTGGGCGGCGATGTTCCAGCCCTGATGGGTCCAGGTGGAACCGACCTCCGCGACGTACCCGACGTTGGGGATGATGTTCCCGGACGCGTCGAGGAGCTGGTCGTGCCCGGCGATGACCCGAGTCGTGCCGGCCCCGTCCGCGGTGCAGTGCGCGGCCGTCAGCACCTTGTTGGGGGCGATGACGGTGCCGGTGCACCAGCCGATGCCGGCGTTGCCGTCCAGGTAGGTGACGACGCCGACGATCCACGGGTACTGCGAGGCGCTGACGGTGGTGCCGCCGACGATCCTCGGGGTCGCGCCCGTGCCGGTCGACTGGAACAGCGGACCCTTCTGGCCCGGAGTGGGCGGGGTGAAGTTCCCCGCCCGGAAGTGCGGCAGCTTGGTCGACCGGCCGGCCTGGACGCTCGAAGCGTCGTACGCGCCACCGGCCGGGGCGGCCTGGCCGGCCGTGCCCGGGGCGACGGCCGCCGCACCGCCGAGGGCGAGACCGGCAGCCAGGATTCCGGCCACCCGCCGCCGTCGGGTTCGTGCGATGTTTGCCTCTTCAGCCACTAGATTTCCCGTCGTTCGGTTACCGAGGCACTCGAAATTGCCGATGTGACGTGGCACCACGTAGGGCTGGCGACGAGATTCGAGGCACCTGGCCTCGCGTGACAGTGGATCCCCCGTGCCCGAGCCAATCGAGAGGCGCCGGCGACAGATCACGTGCCGCGCCCATTGGCAATTCCAAGCGGCCTGACGGTAGCAAGCCCTGGCGAAGAATTAAAGATCCGAGAGGTGGAACTTCGATGTCCGATTCGCGGTTCACGGCTCTGCCGAACGGGCACGGCCGACCGGCGGGGACAGGTCAGGGCAACGCGGTGGGCGCCGGCCGGTCGTCGCGGACGTGGACCAGCATGTCGCCGGTCTCGATCACCGCGCCCGCCCGGTCGTTCAGGGTGACCACCTTGCCCCGCCGGACCAGCGCGATGACCAGCGAGTCCAGCTCGCGCGGCGACCTGCCCACCTCGTCGCGCTCGGCCGAACGCATGGCCAGCGCCATGCCCTGCCCCGGCGTGAGCAGGTCTTCGACCACGTCGATCAGGGGTGGCGCGGAGGTGGAGAGGCCGAGCAGCCGACCGGCGGTCGCCGACGAGACGATGACGTGGTGCGCGCCGCTCTGCTTGAGCAGCGGGGCGTTCTCCGCCTCGCGGACGGCCGCGATGATCCGTACCTGGCCGGCGGTGAGCTGCCGGACGGTGAGGGCGACCAGCACCGAGGCGTCGTCGCTGTCGGTCGCGATGATCACCGCCTTGGCCGTGCGGATGTGCGCTTCCTCCAGCACCGATGAGCGGGTCGCCGAGCCCTCGATCGCGACCAGCCCGGCCGAGGTGGCCTGCCGCAGCGCGGCCCCGTTCCGCTCCACCACCACGATCCGGGACTTGTCCGCGCCGTTCTCCAGCAGCGCGGAGACGGCGCTGCGGCCCTTGGTGCCGTAGCCGCAGATGATGATGTGGTCCTTCACGGTTCTCCTCCACCGCGACAGGCGACGGCCGGTCCGGTACTGCTCGGTCAGGACTTCCAGGGTGGTGCCGACCAGGATGATCAGGAAGATCACCCGGGCGGGGGTGACTAGCAGGACGTTGACCAGGCGCGCCGAGGGGGCGGCCGGGGTGATGTCGCCGTACCCGGTGGTGGAGAGCGAGACCACCGCGTAGTAGAAGCAGTCGAGGAGGGAGAGACCGTCCTCGTTGACGTCGCGGTAGCCGTCCCGGTCGAGCCAGACCACGGCCACCACGGCGAGGACCAGGCCCAGGGCGGCGAGCAGGCGCAGACTCAGCGCGCTCAGCGGCCCCCGCCGTTGCGCGGGAAAATGGATCACCGTCGGTCCTGCTCCGCCACCGTCAGCTGCACGTGCACAAGATAACGGGTACGCCGCGGTCCGGCCTCCCGGGCCACGGCCAGGGCCGAACGGTGCGCCAGCGGTAAGGATCTCGTCACATTCATCGGCGCCGTCGCGGGTGAGACTCGGGGAATCTGTCGTCCTGACGAGGGAGAACCCGGATGCGGACACGTACGGCATTGGCCACGGGGGGCGTCGTCCTCGGGATGCTGCTGGCTGGCACGTCACCGGCGGTGGCGAGCCGCCCCGATGCCGGGACCCGGGCCGGGCTCACCAAGACCACCCGGCCACCACGGCCCAAGCCCTCCACCTCACCGACCGCCTCGCCGTCACCAACCAGCACACCGTCACCGAGCCCATCGCCGACGCCAACCACCACGCCGTCACCGACCGCATCGCCGTCGCCCAGCAGTACGCCGACGCCGACCACACCGGCACCGATGCCGACGGCGGACCGGACCGTCGTCGTGCTGCCCTCACTCGACGGCCTCAACACCTCGGCGTCGGACGTCAACGGGCCGGGGGTGGTGGTCGGGTCGGCCCGGCTGGCCAGCGGGTACTGGCACGCGGTGCGCTGGGTGGAGGGCCGGATCGAGGACCTGGGCACCCTCGGCGGGCTGAACAGCCAGGCCCAGGCCATCGACGAGCAGGGCCGGATCGTGGGCACGAGCCAGGACGCCGAGGGCCGGAGCCACACCGTCGCCTGGGTGGACGGGAAGATCCAGGACCTGGGCCTGACGGGCGGGATCTTCTCCATCGCGTACGACACGGCCAGCAACCGGGCGGTGGGTGTCTACCACGTCACCGACAGCTTCTCCGGCCGTCGGGCGTTCGTCCGGACCGGGGACACGGAGGTGACCATCGACGTACCTCCCGGGGCGAGCGCAACCGCGGTGAACGAGGCCGGCATGGTCGCGGGCACCTACGGCTGGCAGGACTGGGACGACCCGGCGCCCGATGACTACCAGGCGTTCGTCTGGCAGGACGGGGTGACCCGACCGCTCGGCACCCTCGGCGGCGCCACCAGCACGGCGAACGGCATCAACGACCGCGGCCACGTGGTCGGCACCAGTCGGACCGCCGACGGTACGTTCGCCGCCTTCTTCTGGGACGGGGCCATCATGCGCCGGCTGGCCACCACCGCCGTCTCCCCCACCGCCCAGGCCGTCAACGACTCGGGCCTGGTGATCGGCACGGAGGGCCATGGCAGCCGGGCGATGATCTGGCCCGACCCGTCGTCGGCCTCGCAGCTGCTGCCGATTCCGGACGGCGCGGTGGGCAGCCGGGCGATCAACGTGAACGACCAGGGCCTGATCGTCGGCCAGGTGGACTACCTCTCGCCCAGGTGGCACGGCCGGGCGGTGGTCTGGCGCTGACCCGGGGTCGGCCCGGCCGGCAGCACGGGGGCCGGCCGGGCCGGTCCCCGTCATCCGGACGGGGCATGATGGGAGCGTCCCGGGACGCCGACCACGAGGAGGCCCGCATGTCGTTGCTGCGACGGGTGATCGGCGGGGTGCTGCGCCGGGTACGGCTGCGGCAGGGCCGCACGCTGCGGGAGGTGGCCCAGGCGGCCGGGGTCTCGCTGCCGTACCTCTCGGAGGTGGAGCGGGGCCGCAAGGAGGCCTCCTCCGAGGTGCTGGCCGCGATCTGCCGGGCCCTCGGCATCCACCTCTCCGACCTGCTCGAGGAGGCCCGCGACGAGCTGCGCCGG
>NZ_JAPDPH010000347.1 GCF_026013475.1 Micromonospora yasonensis
CAGCCACCGGGAGGCGGGCCGGCACCCCGCCCCGGCACCGACGCCCCGGCAGGAGCGAGCGAACCGGCCAGCTCAGCGCCCCGGTGACGCGATGAGTGCTGTCCTCGCGCTGGTCGTCGCGGTCGCCGCGCTCACCGCGCACACGGTCGTGAACGCCACCCGCTGGCTGCGCCGCCCCGCCGCCGGTCCGGTCGAGGTGACCGAGGCGGTGGCGGTGCTGCTGCCGCTGCGCGACGAGGCCGCCCGGGTGGCCCCCTGCCTGCGCGCGCTGCTCGCCCAGCGGGGCGTACCGGACCTGCGGATCGTGGTGCTCGACGACGGTTCGACCGACGGCACCGCCGACGTGGTCCGCGCGGTGGCCGGCGACGACCCGCGGCTCACCCTGCGCACCGGGGTCGCCCCGCCGCCGGGCTGGCTGGGCAAGCCGCACGCCTGCTGGCAGTTGGCCACCCGGACCGACCCGGCGCCGACCGTGCTCGCCTTCGTCGACGCCGACGTGGTGCTCACCCCGTACGCCGTGGCGGCGGCGGTGGCCGAGCTGCGGGCGGCGGACGCGGCGCTGCTGTCGCCGTACCCCCGGATCGTGGTGCGGACGGCGGCCGACCGGCTGGTGCAGCCGCTGCTGCAGTGGCTGTGGCTGACCTTCCTGCCGCTGCGCGCGATGGAACGCTCGCCGCGACCGTCGCTGGCCGCGGCGGGCGGGCAGTTCCTGGTCGTGGACCGGGCCGGCTACCTGCGGGCCGGCGGGCACGCGGCGGTGGCCGACCGGGTCCTGGAGGACATCGAGCTGGCCCGGGCGGTCAAGCGTTCCGGCGGCCGGATCGCCCTCGCCGACGGTTCCCGGCTGGCCGCCTGCCGGATGTACGAGACCTGGCCGCAGCTGCGCGACGGCTACACCAAGTCGCTCTGGGCCTCGTTCGGGCACCCGGTCGCCGCCGCCCTGGTGGTCGCCCTGCTGCTCCTGCTCTACACCGCGCCTCCGCTGGTCGCCGTGCTGGCGCTGGCCGCCGGCGCACCGGCGGTGGCCGGCCTGGCGGCACTGGCCTGGCTGCTGGGCGCCGCCGGCCGGGTGGTCACCGCCCGGGCCACCGGCGGGCGGGCCTGGCCCGACGCGCTGGCACACTCCGTGTCGGTCGGGTTACTCGGTTGGCTGACCCTCCGGTCGTACCATCTGCGGAAGCGACGCCGGCTGACCTGGCGGGGTCGCCCGGTCGGCTAGGAGGGCACGTCATGGCGCGGATCGTGGTCATCGGCGCCGGCGTGGGTGGGCTGGCCACCGCCGCCCGGCTGGCGGTCACCGGGCACGAGGTAACCGTGTTCGAGCAGGCCGACACGGTCGGCGGCAAGCTCGGCCGGTACGCGCACGACACCCCGGAGGGCACGTACCGGTTCGACACCGGGCCCAGCCTGGTCACCCTGCCGCAGGTCTTCCACGACCTGTTCGAGGCGACCGGGGCGAAGCTCGACGAATACCTGGACCTGGTGCCGCTGGACCCGATCGTCCGGCACGTCTTCCCCGGCGGCGGCCCCACCCTGGACTCCTGCGCCGACCCGGCCGAGTTCACCGCCCGGATCGGCGCGGCGCTCGGCGACCGGGCCGCCGCCGACTGGCAGCGGCTCTGGCGGCGGGCCGCCCGGGTCTGGGCGGCGTCGCACCGGGACGTCCTCGGCCGGGCCATCGACTCCCCCCGGAACCTGGCCGCGCTGGCCTGGCGGCTCGGTGACCTCGCCGCCATCGGCCCCGGCCGCACCCTGCGCGGCCTCGGCCGCAGCCACCTGTCCGACCCGCGACTGCGGATGCTGCTCGACCGGTACGCCACGTACACCGGAGCGGACCCGCGCCGCGCCCCGGCCGCGCTGGTCGCCGTCCCCTACGCGGAGCTGACGTTCGGTGGCTGGTACCTGCGAGGCGGGCTGGGCACGCTCGCCGACGCGCTGCTCTCCCGCTGCCTGGACCTGGGCGTGGTGGTGCAGACCGGCACCACGGTCACCCGGATCGACGCCACCGGCGGCCGGGTGCACGGGGTACGCCTCGCCGGGGCGGCCGCCCCGGTCCCGGCCGACGTGGTGGTGGCCAACGTGGACGCGCTCACCCTCTACCGGGACCTGCTGCCCACCCCGCGCCGGCTGGCCGGGCTCACCGACCGCAGCCTGGCCGGCTTCGTGCTGCTGCTGGGCGTACGCGGGGACTCCGGGCTGGCCCACCACACCGTGTTCTTCCCGGGCGACTACGACGCCGAGTTCGACGCCGTCTTCGGCGACCCGGGTCGGGGCGTACGGGCCCGGCCGGCCCTCGACCCGGCGGTCTTCGTCACCGTGGCCGACGACCCGACGGTCCGCCCGGACGGGCACGAGGCGTGGTTCGTGCTGGTCAACGCCGCCCGCCACGGCACCGCCGCGGGCGCGGTCGACTGGCGCCGGCCGGGACTGGCCGAGGCGTACGCCGACCGGATCCTCGAGGTGCTCGCCGAGCGGGGCGTGGACGTCCGGGACCGGCTGGTGTTCCGGGAGATCCGTACCCCGGCCGACCTGGGCGCCGCCACCGGCGCGCCGGGCGGGACCATCTACGGCACGGCGGGCGGGCTGCTCCGCCCGGCCAACCGGGGCCCGGCGGCCGGCCTGTGGCTGGTCGGCGGCTCCACCCACCCCGGCGGCGGACTCCCCATGGTCACCCTGTCCGCGCAGATCGTCGCCGACGAGATCGGCCCGGCCTGGTAAGGAAGGGCCCCTCTTAACGCCTACGGTAGAGCAGGGGCCCCTTCTTAACGCCTGCGCTCGACGCCGGCCGGAGTCGGCCGGCGCGGGTCAGCCGGCGTCGATCAGGGCGCGGCGGACGGCGGCGAGGAGCTGCCCGAGACCGAAACCGGCCAGCAGCACCCAGACCGTGGCGGCCATGGTGATGGTGCCGGCGGTCACGTCGGTGTCGATCAGACCGGTGAGCCCGGCGACCAGCAGCCCGGCCAGGGCCACGCACACCCGGGTGGGCCGCTCCGCCACGGTGACCACGCCGATCTCCCGCATCCCGGCCGCGACCGCACGGGCCCGCACGTACTCGTGCAGCCAGGACAGGCCACCGGCCGCGGCGACCAGCGCCCCCGGCGCGCCGAGCAGCCAGAACGCGGTCAGCCAGGCGGCCTCGCCGAGCCGGTCGGCGACCGAGTCGTAGACGTAGCCGAGCCGGGTGGTGCGGTTGGTGGTCACCGCCACCGCGCCGTCGACGCTGTCGGCCACGGCGGCGAGCAGCACGAACAGCGCGCCGAGGAACGGCCCGTCGCCCGGCCGCCCGACCAGCAGCGGTACGCAGAAGCAGAGCAGCACCCCGACCGCGGTCACCGGGGTCGGGCCGATCCGGAGCCGGCCCAGGATGTAGCCCACGTGGTAGGCGAAACGCAGCCAGGCGCGGACCGCCGGCGCCGCCACCCGGGGGTCGAAACCGCCGTGCAGCCGCGCCCACGCGGTCGCGTACTGGTCCCAGTTCAGCTGTGTGCCCACCACGGGATCAACCGTAGAAGGGCGAGGCGGGTGTCGTGGGCCGGGCGGTCACACCCGCGCGTCGACCCGCAGGCGCTGCCAGACCTCTCGGGTGGCGGTGGACCGGTTGAGGGTGATGAAGTGGATCCCCGGCACGCCCTCGTCCAGCAGCTTGGCGCACATCTCGCTGGCCTGCTCGATGCCGAGCCGCCGGACCGCCTCGGGGTCGTCGGCCACCTTCGCGAACCGCTCGGCCAGCGCGGGCGGGAACGGCGCCCCGGACAGCTGCACGGACCGCTCGATGGTGCCGAGCTGGGTCACCGGCATCACCCCGGCCAGGATCGGGGTGTCGCAGCCGGCGGCCGCCACCCGGTCCCGCAGTCGCAGGTAGTCGTCGGCGTCGAAGAACATCTGGGTGATCGCGAACGTGGCCCCCGCCCGGCACTTACGGACGAAGTACTCCGTGTCGCTGGCCACGTCGGGGGACCGCGGGTGCTTGTACGGGAAGGCGGCCACCCCGACACTGAAGTCGCCGGCGTCGCGGATCAGCCGGACCAGCTCCTCGGCGTAGCGCACGCCCTCGGGGTGCCGGACCCACTCGCCGCCCGGGTTGCCCGGCGGGTCGCCGCGCACGGCCAGCACGTTGCGGACCCCGACCGAGGCCAGCCGGCCGATCACGTGCCGCAGCTCGGCGACCGAGTGGTTGACGGCGGTCAGGTGCGCCATCGGCAGCAGGGTCGTCTCGGTGGCGATCCGCTCGGTCACCGAGACCGTGGTGTCACGGGTCGAGCCGCCGGCGCCGTAGGTGATCGAGACGAATGAGGGGCGCAACGACTCCAGTTCGCGGATGGCCTGCCAGAGCAGGCGCTCTCCCTGCGGGGTCTTCGGCGGGAAGAACTCGAAGGAGAAGGTCGGCTGGCCGTCGCGGATCAGCTCCCCGATCGCCGGCTGCGGGTTGGGGAGGACGGAGGGAAGACCGAGCGCCACGTCCCGACTGTAGTCGGCGCGTCCCGCCGTACCCAGGAGCTTCCCAGTCGGCGGGCAGGGCACGTGGAGCGTCGTACCCCAGGGGTAGAAACGGGGCAGCGCGGTGGGACCGGCCGACGGCCGGGGCCCGGGGGCCCGCGCGGGGGTCAGCACGATCGGCGGCGCGCCGGTCCGGCACGCCGGGCGTCCGCGTCGTCACCCGCGCCGACGCCCACCGGAGGACCGATGAGCCCGTTTCCGCTCCCCGACCCCCGCCCGCTCGGGCCGCTCCTGGCCGAGCTGCGGCGCACGCGTGGCTGGAGCCAGCAACGGCTCGCGGCGGCGCTCTGCGCCGCCTCCGGCGTGCCGACCCTGACCCGGCACGAGGTCTCCCGGTGGGAACGCCAACGACGGCTCCCCGGCGACGTCTGGCTGGGCTGGCTCGCCGTGGTCCTCGGGGTGCCGGGTGGGCTGCTCGCCGGGGCGGCGGCGCACAGCCGCCGG
>NZ_JAPDPH010000348.1 GCF_026013475.1 Micromonospora yasonensis
TCTCGTCCCGCAGCGGCTCCGGGTAGAGGTCGGGCGCTCCCGGCCGGTGGTACGCGGTCCACTCCGTCGACAGGTCCAGGCTCATCTGCGCGTAGTCGTTGGTGACCACCTGCCCGGTCGGCACGTCCACGATCGCCGGCACGGTGATGCCCCGGTCGTATCCGGGGAACCGCTTGAAGTACGCCTCGGCCAGCCGTTCGATGCCGAGCATCGGGTCCCGGCCGCCCGGGTCGAGATCGAAGGTCCAGCTCCGCTTGTCGTGGGTCGGACCGGCCACCGCCAGCGAGAGGGCTTCCTCCAACCCGAGCAGCCGGCGGACGATGACCAGCCGGTTCGCCCACGGGCAGGCCCGGCTGGCCGCGAGCCGGTACCGGTCGGGCTCCACCGGCCAGCCGCCCCGCCCGTCGGCGGTGATCCGGGTGGCGATGTAGCGCTGGTCCCGGGTGAACTCGCCGCCCGGTTCCACGTACTTGCCGCCGGTGCCGTTCAAGATCTCGTCGTCGCTGCTGCCCACGCCGCCTCCCGGGAGATGTCGTCGGATCCCATCATGGTCGCTCCGGCCGGCCCCGTCAGGTCGAGCGGAGCTACGCTGCCGCGGTGACCGATGTGGAGGCGGCGGCCCGACGCTTCATCGCCGACGTGTGGAACGCCGGCCGTGAGGAGAGCGCGTACGACCTGATCGCGGCGGACTGCCCGGGGCTGGGCGGGACCGGGCCGGAGGCCACGTTGGCCTGGCACCGGGACCGGCGGGCGGCCTTTCCGGACCTCCGCTACAAGATCGTCGAGCTGGTGGCCGCCGGCGACCGGGTGGCCGTGCACTGGCGCGCCGCCGGCACCCAGGCCGGGCAGTTCGGCCCGGTGCAGCCGACCGGCCGGGTGGTCAGCTATTCGGGGGCATCGTTCCTCCGCTTCGACGAGGCCGGCCGGATCGTGGACGTGTGGAGCGTCAACGAGCTGTTCCAGGTGCTCCAGCAGCTCGGCGTGGAGATGATCCCGCCGGCCTGAGCGCGTCACCGAAACAGCCGGGCGGGCCGGACCGGTGGTGCCGGCCCGACCCGCCCGGGCCGTTCAGCGGGTGGGCGTCAGCATGGCCGGACCGATACGGATATCAGTCGGGACCGGCTTGCAGGTGTCACCCGGCACCAACCGGAGGGTGTCGATCACCTGGCCCGGCGTGAGGTTGATCGGCGTCGGACCCAGGCTGCGGGGCCGCCGCGGACCGCTGGACGGCCCCACGTACCAGCAGGGCGTTCCACCGAGGGGCAGTAGCCGCAGCAGCAGCGGCCCGGCCGGCAGGGGGGTCCTGGCCACCCCCTGGACGGTGAGGGGAGACACGACCCGGTCGCCCGTGGTCGCCTGGTAGACCTCGAACTTGTCGTCCGAGGAGCCTGCGCTGCCGGTGTCCAGCCGCCGGATCAGGGCGCCCCGGGGCAGCGTAATGTCCGGGGCCGTCGTCGTGGCGCCGGCCGTGATCTGCACCAGGCTGGCGTCGAACCGGTTGGTGGCATTGCCGGACCAGCCCGGGGCGAGCAGACCTGCCGAGGTCTCGGCATTGCCGGCCGTGCCCAACGGCCAGCGGTACGGGCCGAGATTGTCGAACCGGTAGCTGCCGGACGGGTTCGAGGTGCTCGAGATGCAGGCCCGCAGCGGAACCGGATCGAGATCCGGGTGCTGACCGAACGGGTTCACGCAGGTGTAGGCCGTGCTGCCGTACTGGTCCGTGACGCGGCCGATCAGGGTTCCGGCTGGGTCGAGCCGGATCGGCGGCGCGATCACGCTCTGCCCGGCCCGCATCGAATAGACCTTTGCGATCCGCCGGTCACCGGTGCCGCCGTTCTCGGTGTACCACTGGGCGCCGTACGGCGCGGGCGGCACGACCATCAGCTGCACCGGCCCGGCCGGCAGTGGCCCGATCTTGAGCTTGCCGGTGGTGTCGGAGCACCAGGAGACGACGGCGTCCCGCCGCATGGCGGTGGTGACCAGCTTCCGGGCGCTGACCGGGTAGACGCACGTCCGCCCGGGCACGGAGCCGTCCTTGGCGTCGATGACGGTGGTCTCCAGGACAGCGCCCGGCTCGAGCGCGGCGGTGATCCGCGTGGTTTCGCCGCTGACCACCGGCACCGAGGAGATCGTCTTCGTCCAGTGGCTCGGCCGGGCCTGGATCAACAGCTGCTCCGGCTTGGCACCGGTGGCCCAGGCCTTCGTGAAGGTGATCGTGCCGGTGCCGCACAGCGAGTCCTGCGCGTTGATCATATTGACGCAGCCCGTCACCGGCGCTCCGGTGACGGAGTCCCGCAACGTCACCTCGATGACACCCGGCGGTACGAGCTGTTCGTCCACCGTGGTGACCTCGCCGTCGGCGACGTGCACGATGGTGGCCTCGGTCGGCGTCGCCTTCCCCGGGTGATACTGGACGGTGCGGTCCAGCGGCTTGATGGAGATCCGGTAGTCACCGGGCGGCACCCGGTCGAGCTGGTACTGCCCGTCGACCACCTGGGTCCAGGCCGACCAGGAGCCGTTGACGGCCTCCGCCCGTACGGAGGTGGTCAGCGCCGGAGTGGCACCGGGATAGTCCGTGACCTGGCCGCGGAGCGTGCCGCCGCCGAGCCGTAGGGCGACGTTGATGATGAGGCCCGACACGGGATGGTAGATGGAGGCGTTAAGCCTGTTCGTCGCGTTCGGTGCCCACTGCTCGGGGTAACCGTCCGCCCGGATCCGCAGCTTGTATCCCGGGTTGATCGACACCGTCGTGATCCGGTAGCGGCCGGTGGCATCGGTGCAGGCCGTGGCGGCGTCCTGCCCGTTCCAGGCGGCGACGGCGGTCACGCACGCGCCGGCCACCGGCAAGCCTGTGGCGGCCGCCGTCACGGTGCCGGTCAGCACGCCACCCTCGGTATTGCTGGTTCTCGTCAGGTACTGCCCGTCGACGCTGGCCGTCGCATCGGGAGCCACCTCGTACACGGTGGCGACCGGTGGGTCCCCGGTGCCGGGCAGCCACTGGGTCGGCGCCATGCCCCGAGGGCCGATCATCAGCTGGTACGCACCGGGTGGAAGGTTCCCGAGCCGGTACCGGCCGTCGCCGTCGGTCGCCGCCTTCGCCGCCCAGTAGGCGCCGCCGACCGCGACAGCGGTCACGTCCGAGTCGTACGCCGGGCTGCCGTCCGGCTGAGTGATCCGACCGGCGAAGCCACCGACCGAGGTCAGCAGCGCGAGGTTCGCCTCGATTGTGGTCCCGGTCGCGGGATAGCGGATGGAGAGCGCGTTGTCGTAGTCCGGGTCGGACGGCCACCACAGGTCCGCGTGGCCCGCCGCCTGCGCCCGCAGCCTGGCTGGGATTACGTAGGTCAGACCGGAGAAGGTGTAGTGCCCCTGCTCGTCCGCGCAGCGGGTGGCGATCGGCTTGTCGGGTGCGTTGAACAGGGTGAGGCAGGCGCCGGGCAGCGGCGCGCCGGTGGCCCGGTCGGTCACCGCACCGGTGAGGGTGTACGCGGTCTGGGCCTGCGCGGCCGGTGCGCTCGCCAGGACGGCGGCGACGACGGCGGCTGCGGCCAGGGCCCGCGTCCACCTCTTGCTGAGTCTCAAAGGCCGTGATCCTCCTGGGCTCGTCGGCCGGAGCAGAATAGATGATCAAAAAGGTCCTCGATGTCCCGCTGAGCAGTTGGCCGGCTGGTCGAGCCGATCGTGCGGTGGGCCCGTCCGATCGGCGGGATCCACGGCTCAACCGACCGGTCGGATCACTGCGAGGCCGCCAACAGCCGGGTGGTGGTCGCGCGCGCCGTGGGCACAGGGCAGGATGGGCGGCATGAGCGAGCGCAGCGGGGTGCCGGGCGAGGGGCTGGTGAAGGGGCTGGCGGTCACGTTGAAGACGTTGACCCGGCGCTCGACCACCCAGCAGTACCCGGACGTCGCCCCCGAGCTGCCGCCGCGCTCGCGTGGCGTGATCGCGCTGCTGGCGGAGAACTGCACCGTCTGCATGCTCTGCGCCCGCGAGTGCCCGGACTGGTGCATCTACATCGACTCCCACAAGGAGGAGGTGATGGTGCCCGGCGCCGCCCGCCCCCGGCAGCGCAACGTCCTCGACCGGTTCGACATCGACTTCTCGCTCTGCATGTACTGCGGCATCTGCGTCGAGGTCTGCCCCTTCGACGCCCTCTACTGGTCGCCGGAGTTCGAGTACGCGGAGTACGACATCAAGGACCTGCTGCACGACAAGGACCATCTCGGCGAGTGGATGGCCACCGTGCCCCCGCCGCCGGCCCACGACCCGCACGGCGACCCCTCGAAGGAGGAGACCACCGCCGCCCGCAAGACCGCGGCCCCCGCCGCCCGCCCCGCTCCCGCCCCGGTACGCCCCGAGCCCGGCGCCGAGCAGGGTGGAGGAACGCCGTCATGACCGGTGCGGACGTGCTGCTGATCGCCCTCGGGGCGGTCGCGGTGGGCGCGGGCGCGCTGGTGGTGGGCACCCGCCACCTGGTCCGGGCCGGCCTCTGGCTGGTGGTCTGCCTGGGCGCGCTGGCCGGCGACTACCTGGTGCTCACCGCCGAGCTGGTGGCCTGGGTGCAGGTGCTCATCTACGTCGGGGCCGTGGTGGTGCTGCTGCTCTTCGCGGTGATGCTGACCCGGGCCCCGATCGGCGCCTCCGACGACCTGGACCGGCCGGGCTGGCCGGCCGCGCTGGTCGGCGGTGGCAGTGGCCTCGGCCTCGCGGTGCTGCTGGTCGACGCGTTCCGCTGGTCCCGGGTGGACCTGCCCGCCGCGGGCACTGCCGACCGCCTCGGCGAGCAGGTCTTCCGCTCCTGGGTGCTGCCGTTCGAGGTGCTCTCGGTGCTGCTGCTCGCCGCCCTGGTCGGCGCGATCGTGCTGTCCCGTCCGGACATCGGCCGCCCGGGCACGACGGCGACCGGTACGCCGGCCGGGCGCGGCCGCCCGGGT
>NZ_JAPDPH010000349.1 GCF_026013475.1 Micromonospora yasonensis
GACACTGCTCGGCGCCGAGCGCGAACAGGATGATCCCGGCGATCATCGGCAGGTTGGATGCGGCCGAGCAACGGCTGGCGGTCCAACTACCGCCAGCCGTTCGAAAGGCGTACCGGATGGCGGAGCGACCTACAGCTACACGGGACGCTGCGTGGTCGCTCCGAGCGCACTGGCCAGCCAGTGCGCTCGGAGCGACGAGATGAGATCGTCTGAGGCGCGAATCCCGGCATAGTCCCCGAGATGGTCGGCGCCGGGTCAGATGCCGAGTGACCTCCGGGTGGCCCGGACGGTGTCGAACAGTTCCTCGTAGCAGTCGAAGCCCCGCTCGATGCAGTCCATGTCGACCCCGCATTCGCGCTGTCGCGCCCGCAGCAGCGACTCATCCGCCACATATATCGGAAAGGTCAGGAAATCGACGTCGGGAACCCGTTCCCGGAGCATGGCGACGTCGTCCTGCACACCTTCCCTGAACTGAAGCCAACCGTTGAGTTCGTCGTAGACGACCGCGCCAGCGGTGATCCCCTTCGTCCATCCGGAAAAGAGCGCGGCGAGACTGGTGGCCGCACGAGCCGAACCCCAGACATCGGGGGTGAACTCGTAGCGCCAAATTTCACCCTCGTGGTCGCCGGCGAGCACGAACGTGTAGACTAGGTGCTCGAAGTTGAACAGCCGCACTTGATGCCGCCACGGGAAGGGCGTGCCGATCGATATCGCCAGGGTGTCGAGTTCCTCGCCCCCGTTGGTCGGCCACGGCATGATCCATCCGCCGTTGGGCAGCAGCCGCCTGGGCGGCCATTTCTGCGACTGGAACCAGGTCAGCTGCTCGGCGACGTGGTCCACGTCGAAGAGCCGGTAGACCAGGTCGGGTGGCTGCGCGACGGGCGCTTCGGCGTGCTCGGGCCAGTCGAGGCCCGCAGCCGTCGCCGCCGCGCGGTACTCCGCGACCGCGTCACGCAGCACGCGCACGTCGTCGAGCATCAGGGAGCCGCCGGCGGTTTTGGGGTCATGCACATGCTGGCCCCGCCCTCGCTGACCCGGAATCCGAAGCTCGGCCCGTTCGCCGCGACCCATGGCTTCACCGGCAGCACGATGAACCGCTCCCCGTCGGCCACGTCGCACTTGCGGAAGAACGCAGACATCTCGGTGCCCTGTGGGCTTGACTCCGAAGGCGGGACCGGCTTCAGGGAAGCGCGCTCGCCCGACAGGTCTACCGCCTGGTTCGTCACCCAGAACGGGAACTCATCGCAGACCGTCCCGGGCGCGCGCCCGGTGCACTCGTTCGGCGTGAACTGCGTGTTGAACCAGTTGCGCCTGTAGCCGGCGTTGGTGGCGGCCTGGCCCCCCTGGCTGCGGGCCGGGTAGAACCACTGGGCTCGCGTCGGCGGCTGCGGATACCCGCCGTCACCCATCGCGGTCACGATGTGGGTCCCGGTCTCCTTCAAGGGCCTGAGGTCGTAGGACACGCCACCGGGGACGTAGACGGCGAAGCCGTTGTCGCAGCCGGCCGTACCCTGGGTGCCGCGCTGGGCCGTGCACGCCGCGTCAATGATCCGCTTCAGCCGGGCGTCCTCTTCGTCGGTCCAGGCGAAGGGAATGTTGTCCCGATCGGCCACCAGCTTTGTCGTTTTGATCACCTCCGCGTAGAGCTTCAGGCTGTTGTACCACTCGCCCTCGTCCGCGCCCCAGTTCTCGAAGGTGTCGAAGTCGGTGTCGTGGTGGATCGGGTACTCGAGGAGGCCGTGGATGCCGATCTGACCGGGGAAGAGGATCTCGAGCAGGGCCCACAGCGCCAGTCCGATGCCGATCCCCGAGAGCGTGACGACGACCCAGGAGGTGCCGGCGGCGGCAGCGGGCGCGACCGCGACGAGCCGAACCGTCTGCGCGGCAGGCGCCAGCAGAAGCGTGCACGTGGTGGTGTTCTGGGCGCACCAGGTGATCGGTACGGTGGCATTGCCTGGGTCGAACAGCGGCGCGACGTCGCCGGGGACGTTGTCCACCGACGAGATCACCGGTCCGCGGCCGGGCGGTGCCGCCGAGAAGAGGAGCTGGGTGAGATTGTCCGCGCAGTCGACCAGCTTCTCCCCGGACGGCGGCAGGAATGCCTCCAGACAGCTGTTGTCCGAAACGGTGTAGCACCCCAGGAACAGCTCCGTGCTGCCGGCCGGCACCGCGACACCGGCGCGCGAGTCCGCCGCGACGTAGAAGTCTCCGCCGCTCCCGGCGCACTGCGAGGCCTCGCTGGCCGCCTGCTGCGTGGCTGCGGGAGACACCTCGTCTGTGTTGATCATGGTGGTGAAGTCGCCGGCGAGTTCACGGACCACCGTGCCGTCGGCGCGCAGGGCCTCGACCCGGAAGGTGTACGGCGTGTACTCCTCCAAGGGGCCGATTGGAAGGCTGATGCTGTTCTCCGCCGTGCACGGGTTCGCCGGATTGCCGCTGGCGTCCTGGCAGAAATGGGTCAGCGAGAATTCGTCGTACAGCTGGCCGTCCAGGTAGGCGCGGTAGCTGACCTCGGTGGCAGGGTCGGGATGCCAGGTTGCCGTGGCGGCACCCTGCTCCGGGTCGAGGACCAGGTCAGCATCAGGATCCGGCGGCGGCGGGGCGGCAGCCGTCGTGAAGGACGCCGTGGCGGGGGCCGCCGACTTGTTGCCCGCCAGGTCGACGGCCACTACAGACACTGTGTGGTCGGTGGACGGCGACAACCCGGTGATGGAGTACGACCGGGTGCCGACGGTGGTCCGGTGCGGGGTCCCGCCGTCGACGGTGACCTCGTATCCGGCGAGGCCGTAGTTGTCCGTGGCCTCGCCCCAGGTCGCCTTGGCCGTGGTCGCCGTGATGGCGCCGACGGTCAGACCCGGGACGGCGCTCGGCGGGAGCAGGTCCACCACGGTGACCGAACGCAGGATCTTGGCGTAGCGCCCGGGTTCGCGCTCGGCGCGAGCGCACACCTCGTTCTCGCCCAGCTGCACCGGGCGAAGACTGGTGGTCCACGACGCCGACCAGTCCGTCA
The DNA here is from genome assembly GCF_026013475.1 of Micromonospora yasonensis. GTDB lineage: Bacteria > Actinomycetota > Actinomycetes > Mycobacteriales > Micromonosporaceae > Micromonospora > Micromonospora yasonensis. The sequence continues at coordinate 3,011 of NZ_JAPDPH010000349.1, forward strand.
CCCCATCCGGCGGCGGACCGAAGGTGAAGCTGGAGGTCGTCAGCCGGCCGACCGAAACGTCGACCATCGTGGCTTCCTTGTGCAGGAAGCCGTTGACAGCGATCTTCCCATGCTCGTCAACCGCGACCTCGGTCCCAGCCGTCGGCCCTTCGAGTCGGATGGAGGCGTGATTCACGTCCTCTGGCACCGACGGGTCCGCGCACGCCGGAAGTTGCTCGGCCGGAGTCGCCTCGGCAGCCGGCTGGTTCACCAGGCTGACGGGCAGAATGAACGAGACGACGAATGCCGTCGCCCGTAAGAGCCTGCTGGAATGCCGATGGTGCTTGTGGTCGGCCATGCCCACCCCCGTCTCACTGAAGTCTATCAATGACCTGGCGGACGGTAGCACGGCACAGTCCATCGTGGAGACCGTCGCGCTTGAGCTCAGCCCGGTCCTCGGTTATCACAGCCTCGGGATCCTCAGCCCGGGTGAAGGGGAGGCGGCCGAGCTGGGCTGGGACAACTGCGCACATGGCACTCGTACGCACTGCGCTGGGCCGAGCTCGCACCGTGTCGGGCCCTGGCTGCACGCGATGGGAAACTGCCGCATCCCGGGCCCGCGCTGGCGCTGCTGTGCCGGTTCGCCGCAGGGTTCGAGGACGACGATGTGGACGATGCCGTTGACATGGTGGAGGCCGCCTTCGCCTCACTGCGCCCGGACGGGTGGACCGGGTACTGGCCGAGCGGCGCCGACTGGCTGGACCGCTCCGACTTCCGCGGCCAGAACGTGACGTGGCAGCGCGACGAGGACGGCTACCGGTGGGCGGCACGGGGCCTCGACGAAATGCGAGACTTCTACAGCGCCCGCATGTACCCACCCGGTACCGTCTAGGGCTTCCCGCACGCTCCACGGGCTGCTGGCCGCGGCTCAGACGACCACCGTGGCCCGCTGAGGTGTGCTGTTTCGGTGGAAACTGCGGCACTGCCTGACGTTCCTGCGGGCCGGTTCGAGGCAAAGCCAAGTACAGCACATTAAGAGGTCCTAACAAAATGATCTCTAGGTCTGCCGTCCCTTGTAGAGGGTGGTCTACGATGACGGGCCGTGAGGCGTGGTGAGCAGCCGCCGTGGATCGTGCCGGACGGGCTGTGGCAGCGCATCGAGCCGCTGCTGCCCAAACCTGAGCGCAACCCGCGGCACCCGGGGCGTAAGCGGATCCCGGACCGGCAGGTGCTGTGCGGGATCTTGTTCGTGCTGCACACCGGCATCCAGTGGGAGTTCCTGCCCCAGGAGTTGGGGCTCGGGTCCGGGATGACCTGCTGGCGGCGATTGGAGGAGTGGAATCGGGCCGGGGTGTGGCAGCGGCTGCACGAGCTGCTGCTGGCCGAGTTGCAGGCGGCCGGGAGGCTGGACTGGTCCCGTGCGGTGATCGACTCCTCGCATGTGCGGGCCGCCCGACGCGGCCCAAAAGCGGCCCGAGCCCGGTCGACCGCGCCCGCCCGGGCTCGAAACACCACGTCCTGACCGAGGGCGCCGGCATCCCCCTGGCCGTGTCGCTGACCAGCGGCAACCGCCACGACGTCACCCAACTGCTCCCGCTGATCGACAAGATCCCGCCGGTGCGAGGCCGCCGTGGCCGGCCACGCCAGCGCCCGGATCAGATCTTCGCTGATCGTGCCTACGGCCACGACAAGTACCGTCGGGCGGTGCGAGCCAAGGGCATCCGTCCGCGGATCGCCCGCCGAGGCCAGCCCCACGGCTCCGGGCTAGGAGTGTTCAGGTGGGTGGTCGAGCGCACGATCGCCTGGTACCACGGCATGAAACGGCTACGGATCCGCTGGGAACGCCGCGACGACATCCACGAAGCCTTCCTTGCCCTGGCCACCTGCATCATCACGTACCGACACGTCGTACGACTTTGTTAGGACCTCTAACG